>NZ_JBWBWM010000068.1:0-21385 GCF_056174665.1 Bradyrhizobium sp. WYCCWR15520 | reverse complement strand
GCCGCCGGCTACAACTTCCGCCGCCTCATCCGCTGGCTCAGGCTTTTGCTGCACCTCTTCCTGACCGCACTCTTCTCCGGCGGTCGGCTTAATCCAGCGTGAAATCAATCTTCTTCACGGACGACTACCCAGCTGTCCGTTTCGATGATGCGCCAACGTTCAGGGTCTGGGCCAAGCCGGGTCTTGGACATCGCCGTCCCCGCGGTCGCGCCAGATTGTAGACGGTGGTAGCGAAGGTAAAAGCGCTTGTGATGCGATTACGGAGAAAACTGAGCGTTTCTTGCCCTGCGACCGTATTGACTTGGCCGAATGCGTCCTCGCCGCCGTTGCAGATGCGCTGCTGACGGCATATCCGCCGTGCCGGCTCGTTCGCCATCCATTGCGAAACTGCGGCCGCTAGTGTTCTCTCCAATACGCGGCGACATTTCATCGACCGCAGGTCGCTAGTGAAATCTTCTGCATCTTGGCTTTGACCGCGCCGAGCGTAATCGCTCGGCGGCTAGGATCGGCATCGTCCCGCCCATTGCCGGATAGATGCGGCGATCTGGGCGATTTGCTCGGCCGGATGCCGGCGCGAATTCCGTTTCGTGCGGCCGTAATCCCTAAAAGGGCCATGTTTCCACAGCCGGCTTGCTCGCCGGTGCGTCCATGTAGCCCCTGTAAGTTCGTTTATGAGTGGGGAAAGCCCTATTTTCTAGGAGCAAAGCGCAACCCGCCTCAAATCTGGGCGAATTTGGGGGTTCCCGCGTACTTCCCGGGCTCCTCCCCGGCGCTAGGCGCCAACGGCCACAGCGCGAATCAGCGTCGGCGTGATTTCAAGACCACCCTTCTGCGGCGTCCTCAAGAGTGATGCACGGAATTCATGCCTTGCGTCGGTGCTCGTCGCCGGACCCCTGCAAAGGCGCACATTGAGTGCGCCATGGGAAAGCTCTTCAAAAAAGCAGCTTCCCGCTGCGCAACGTTCTGTCGGGACACCGCAGCGGCGATTGTCAGCCATAGAACCAATGTCGGCAACTTGACGCTACACACACTTACGAAGTGCCGTCAAAAATCTGCAGTTCAATTCGGCACGCCGCTTGCTTCGTTCGCGGCATCTCACAACCGCAGTGCGGTGATCTTCAGGGGCGGACTCGGCGCGCAGTTTTCAATCGAGGACCTTGAACAGAATGAACAAGCCTACCATGCCTCAGTCGGTTACGGCCGCACCGCAAACCGAGGCGCTCGGTGTTTTCTTCGAACAGGCCTTCGAACGGCAAATCCGACTGAGCCCGATGAGAGAGGCCGCACTGCTGGGGCGCAAAGATCGCCAGCATCTATGGGACGAGATCGACGAACCAGCACGGGACCAAGCGGTTCGCGAGATTCGGCAGGACCTTGATCGACTGCGCGCGGACTTCGATCCTCAGACGTTGCCGGACGCGGCCAAGCTCAGCTATCGGCTGTTCGAGAGTAATTGCGTAACAGCGCTAGAAGCGGACAAGTTCCGGCATTACAACTACCCTCTAAACCAAATGGGTGGCTGGCAATCGTCCATTCCAGCCTTCCTGCTCAACCATCATCCCATCGATGCTGTCGAGGATGCGGAGGCCTACATCTCTCGCCTCGAGGGCGTCCGCAGGTTTGTCGCACAACTCATCGACGGTGTCGAGCTGCGTTCTCGTAAGGGGATTTTCGCTCCCAGATTTGTTTATGACAAGGTCATCCAGGATTGTCGCAATCTTCTGAGTGGGGTGCCCTTTCATGCTTCAGGAAAGGACTCGACGTGGCTTGCGGACTTCCGCATCAAGCTCGAGGCGCTGCCAATATCTTACGCGAAGAAGCCCAAGCTTATTGAAGCAGCCATCCAAGCGATGATCAGGTTCGTCCAGCCGGCTTACGTCGATTTGATTACGGCGGCGGGCCGACTCGAGGCCTCGTCCAGCACCGACGATGGCGCTTGGAAGCACCCCAACGGACTTGAGTTCTACGCGCAGGCGCTCAGGCACATAACCACGACGGAGCTGTCGGCCGCCCAAATCCACGAGTGCGGACGAGAGGAGGTCGGCCGGATCCACGGAGAGATGGAAAAGATAAAGAACTCGCTTGGCTTTGGCGGCGACCTCGCCGCCTTTTTTAAGCACATCAAGACAAACCCCAAGTTTGTCTATCCCGATACCGAGGAGGGACGGAGCACCTACCTCAGCGAAACGTCCCGCATTTTGGATGCGATGTACCGCAAGCTCGGCGATTATTTTGGCAGGCTTCCCAAGGCTCCTTTGGTTGTCAGGCGCGTCGAGCCCTTCCGTGAGAACTCTGGGGCCCTCGCCTTCTATCAGCGAACGACGGCTGACGGCAGCCAGCCCGGCGTCTACTATGTTAACCTGTCCAGAATGGAGATTCTGAAGACGTTCCAGCTCGAAGCTCTCGCCTACCACGAGGGCGTGCCGGGTCATCACATGCAGATTGCGATTGCGAGAGAACTGACCGGAGTTCCCGCCTTCCAGAAGTTCGGCTCGTACACCGCCTATGCGGAAGGGTGGGCATTATATGCTGAGTCGCTCGCCAAGGACATGGGTGCGTATCGCGATCCGATGTCCGATTTCGGACGGCTTGCGGCGGAGCTATGGCGCGCAACGCGGCTTGTGGTGGATACCGGCATCCACGCTAGTCGCTGGACGCGCGAACAAGCGATCGACTACCTAAGCAAGGTAACGCCGAACCCCTTGTCCGAAATCATAAGTGAGGTGGAACGCTATGTCGTCTTACCGGGCCAGGCTACTGCGTACAAGGTGGGCATGCAGCAACTGCTCGCGTTGAGGAGCAAGGCAAGCTCTCAGCTGGGCCGGGCATTCGACGCGCGCGAGTTCCACGACATCGTCCTCGGCAGCGGTGCACTTCCCTTCGGACTCCTCAGCGAGCTCGTCGATCGCTGGATCGCAAGCAAAGGCCCCGGCGCAACTCCTCGCGGCTAACGTGCGATGCGCAGATCGAAGGCGAGACGATCTGATCCTGCTTCTGTCGCGTCATTTGGGCCGGACGCGAAACGAGGAGCCATGTTCCGGGTGCGATTATGTGCCGACGGCCCGAATGATTTTGGTCGCCGACGATCGAGCGAGCCGCCCGAGGGTGAAATGGTTGGAAGGTTCGATCTCCTGCCCCAGACATCTGAAAGAGGAACTGTCCACCTGTAACTGGCCGCGGCCGAGGAAGCCGCGCATTTTTGCTTGGTTGGGCCGCTAGCGAGACGACGTGGCCTGCGCCAAATTGATCCAGGTCAATCGTGCGGTTTGCAACGCAGGGCCAAGGGCATTCCAAGCGCCGACACGAGAACAGTGGCAGCACCTAGCCACTGTTTTGCAGTCAGGGTTTCCTGAAGAAAAACAGATGCAAAGATAGACGTAAACATCGGAACTAGCGGCAGCAACAGTGCGGCCGCGGTCGCGCTCATGCGTTCCAGCGCAATGCCGTAGAGAAGAAACGGAATTGACATGAGCAGCAATCCGGATGCGACCACCAAAATAACATCAGTGATAGTTGGCGTGAGCATCGGCAATGGACGAACACCAATCCATACACATGCCACTGCTGCGAACGCGACGATTTGGCTTACTGTCGTAAGCCGCAGCGCATCTATCCGATCCGACATCAACCGGACTGTGATGCTGTAGAGCGAGGCAAATAGAACACCGCCGAGGACGAGGCCGACTCCCAGTCCGCGCGTTGCGTAGGGATCGGGTTCAGAGGTCCAGCTCAGCAAACTAACTCCGGCAAGGGCCAACAAGCAGAGCAAGCCGACGCCCCGGTTGGGGATCTCGCCAAGAATCAACCACGCGAGGAGTATGATCATGGGCGTTTCAACTGCGAACAGGATCGCTTCCACAGACGCCGGCAGCATCGTCAGGCCGAAGGTCGACAAACCAGACGCAAGCGCCGGCTGCAGGAGGCCCGGAAGGCCAGCACGCCAATCGCTCAAGCGAGGCGGCGCGCCTGACCAGATGGATAGTACGGTCAGGCTTGCGGCGCTCACAGCCAACTGCCCTGTTAATAGCGAGAGCGGCTCGATACAGCAGAGGGCGGCCTTGGACAGGACGTTTCCGATACTCCAGCTGACCATCGCAAGGGTTCCGCAAAGAAGCGGTACGAAAAGGCTAGGCTGCTTCATCGGATGGCTTTTCGCTTGCATCAGACCGTATGACACCCAGGTTCGTGGAATAGGTCAGCAGCCGTGGATGCCTCCATGGTTAGAGGAAACGTCGCACTCAGCCTCCTCCAGAGATAGCGATCAAGGTTCGGGACGGTACCGGATCTGCGAGATAAAGAACCAGGGTGCAAACTTTAGGCATCGCTTGTTCAATCGTGAGGTTGATCACGCGCCCGATGAGTGAATGCTAACGGCCGAGTAATCCAAATCGGCCCGCATGCGTGTGACGCATCGAGCAAAAGGAACCACCCTAACCGCTCCTAGAGAGCTACTCAGGATTTTATCGAAAATCCGGCCAAGCATCAGGAACTGCGATCGGGTGCTGCGTCGCCATCCTTTTTGAGCGTCGGCCACTCCTCTGCGCGTCGGGCTAGCTTCTCATATTCCTCGGCGATCTTAAGGAGCCTATCTCTGGACTTGCCTTCAGCGAACGACACCGCTTTGGTCCGCGTCGCTTCCGCACGGCTTCGCCAGAATTTTGGATCGTAGAACGGATCTTTGGGTTTCATGTACATGAGATGCACTTCGTGCATGAAGAGAATGCGACACCAGCCCTCCGTATCATTACGTAGTTGCCCTCCCCGCAAAATTCGCAAATTCGAATCCAATCCGTATTTCGGAGGGAGTGAAGCCGGGGACGCGATTGGCTTGCGCAAATTGCGGAAGTCACCCGGCCCAGCCGTCAACTCAATTTGCATCGATGACGGCTGTCCTGATGACCGGTGCGCCTCCGGCCTCTGCTGAGCGCAGGTCGAGCCAAGCTCAATGAGGATTTCTGAGTGCGCGCGCTAACC
Organism: Bradyrhizobium sp. WYCCWR15520; assembly: GCF_056174665.1. NCBI lineage: Bacteria > Pseudomonadati > Pseudomonadota > Alphaproteobacteria > Hyphomicrobiales > Nitrobacteraceae > Bradyrhizobium > Bradyrhizobium sp. WYCCWR15520. The sequence goes on along the minus strand of NZ_JBWBWM010000068.1, from coordinate 16,411 downwards.
GTCGGCGACAGACCGGCGGGTTGAGCTAGAACAAAGTTCTTCCGCCCCGGGTCCGCTACATGATCCGGCGGGGTGAAGGAGAAATGCAGATGCGATCGGATCTGGCGCAACCCTATGGGCAGGACAGGCTGCCGCGCTACACCAGTTACCCCACGGCTCCGCACTTCTCGCCGGCCATCGGCGAGGAGGACTACCGCCGCTGGCTGAAGTCGATATCGCTCCAGCAGCCGGCGTCGATGTACCTGCACGTGCCCTTCTGCCGGTCGATGTGCTGGTACTGCGGCTGTCACTCCTCGGTCACCAAGCGCGAGGACCCGATCGCAAACTATGCAGCGGGCCTGCGCACCGAAGCGGGGCTCGTAGCCGAAACGATCGGCCAGCGACTGCCGATCTCCCATATTCACTTCGGCGGCGGGACGCCGACAATCATGTCGCCCGAGATGTTCGCGGACCTCGTCGGCGCGCTGCGGTATGCATATTTCGTTCTGCCCGATGCGGAGATCGCGGTCGAAATCGATCCGCGCACGCTGACTGAACAGATGACGAAGGCGCTCGGCTATTGCGGCGTCAACCGCGCGAGCCTGGGAGTCCAGAGCTTCGATCCCGCCGTGCAGCGCGCCATCAATCGCATGCAGAGCTTCGAGCAAACCGCAGCGTCGGTCGCGCGCCTGCGCCATCTTGGTATCAAGCGAATCAATTTCGACCTACTCTATGGCCTACCTCTTCAGACAGTGGATTCATGTCTCGATACCGTCGCCAAATGCATCGAACTCCGCCCGGATCGCTTTTCGGTGTTCGGCTACGCGCATGTCCCCTCGTTCAAGAGGCATCAACGCAAGATCGCTGATGATGCCCTTCCCGGCAGCATCAAGCGCCACCTGCAGTCCGAAACAATAGCGGAGGCTCTGCTGGACGCCGGCTACGTCCGCATCGGCCTCGACCATTTCGCTCTTCCCGACGACAATCTGGCCATCGCGCGGCAGGACGGCCGGCTAAAGCGCAATTTCCAGGGCTACACCGACGATTCCGCCGACACGCTGATTGGCCTCGGTGCCAGTGCGATCGGCCGCATGCCGCAAGGCTTCATTCAGAACATCGTCCCGACGCGCGACTATCTCGCGCGCATCGCCGAAGGACGGCCTGCGATCGCCAAGGGCTATCGCTTCACCGCGGAAGATCGTTTCCGTGCCGACATCATCGAGCGGATCATGTGCGATCTTGCCGTCGATCTGTCCCGGATATCCAAGGTACACGGCCGTGACCTCAAGTCCGCCATCGTCGATCGATCACGAATCGAACGCCTCATCGTCGACGGGGCAGTGACCATGATCGACGATCGGCTTTCAATCAGCGAGGGCGCGGAATTCCTGGTTCGCAGCGTCGCATCAGCATTCGATGCGCATCTTGCCAGCTCCGCTGCGACGCACAGCCGGGCGGTCTGATCAAGCTCACTTTGCCGCCAGCGAGGGCGTTTGAACAGCCTCCAGGTCTCCGTCGCGGGTCTGGGGGGTCTTTGTGTCAAGAATCCTCAAGGCGACCAGCGTCCTCATCATCCTGCGCCGTGCCGGCCGCGATGGTGAACATGCGAGCGTCGAGCACCATGCGTTCGAGCGGATAGTCGCGCGAATAGCCCCTGGCGCCGAACAGTTGCAGCGCCTGGTTGGTCACATTGTTGGCCGCCTCGGAAGCGATGATCTTCGCCTGCGTGGCGAGAAGCGGATCGGGAAAGGGATCGGCGCTGAGCGCAGCCTGATGCAGCGACAACCTTGCCGCATTGAGCGCGTTCGCCATGTCTGCCAGCCTCCACTGCAATCGGCGATCGGGCGCCCGAATTGCCGCTCCTTCACGAATGTCGGCGCCTTCTCGAACGCGCCCTGCGCGAGGCCGAGCCCGACCAAGCGGGTGCGCACGTATTGAGCTGTTTATAAACTTGGCTTTGCTTATGCCTCGCAGACACTCGGTGGCAGCCGGACCCAGCAAGATACACCCGTAGGCGCGACGATTTCCTTCGAAGGCGCGCTAGGTCAAGTTTCTTCCAGGACGAACGTGTAAAGGCGGCACATCTAAAGCGCCTGCATCTCGGGAATAAAAGCTCTTCGCTTTCGAACTGCTACCGCTACGCGCAGTTTACGCTGACAAGGATCGAAAACCTGTTCAATTTTCGATCGCTCCACTTGCCGGCTTAAGGGATCAGCCGTGCTGGACCTAGCGCTTACGTGCACGGCCCCGCTCGGGCTAGATGGGAATGGAACTGAGATTTGCCAGTGCAAGGCCTCTCACCCTATTCGCGCCAGATGGCACTTGGGCCTGCGAGTTTTAGATATATCCACACGAGTAGTCCTGGCGAGGGCTTGAATCGCACGTAGCGTTAGATTGTACGGTCTTAAAAAGCAGGTGGCGCCCCTCTGGCCATTTCAACGCTTCCAACCAAGTGATGAGAATTGCTAATGTCCCACACTCGTGAGCTCACGTCGCAAAATCACGATGCTCGAGCACTCACCCGAAAGCAAAGTGGTCCATCAGCCGCATCGCAAACCTACCACGTTGCGCCCGGAATAGGATGAGAGTCTGGCGCGATCTGCGCAGCATGTGGGTGATAGCCACGGCTGTTACAGACCGCTCCTGGTTCTCTCTCCCCGACCAGATGCAGCTTCGGCGGCATTTGGAGGTAGCTCAATCCACAATGCTTGCGAGGTATATCTTACCGGTATCGAAACTTCTTTCGTCTACCCGGGTCGCAATCGTTGTTTCGCCCGGCGTTGGCGGCTCTGGCTCATCGGCGACCGGCGGCTTGTTAGCCGCCTCCATGCGCTCGGAAGCTACGGCATCTACGAATAGGACGACCGAAGCACCGCTGCGATAGGTGTGCAGATACGCGAGTGCGCTTCCGCGGCCGTCAATGCTTTGAATGGTCCCGCCCTGTTTCGCGGTAGACAGGTCACGCTGCGCTTCGCGCAGAAAGGACAATACCGCAGGTTGTCTCAACATGAAGAGGATATCGTGAATCAAAAGCTGCGAACGTATCGGTCTTGGTTTTTCAAAGTACACCGCTGTGCAGCATCACTTGCCGTTGCTGCTGTGACTACCACGGTTCTATGCGCCGAACAGGCGGGTGCGCGAGATCGGCTGGCGACACCGGAGGAACGAGAAGCTTGCACACCGGACGTGCTTCGCCTTTGTAGCAGCCACATACCTGATGCAGGAGCCATCACTTCCTGTCTCAGAGCCAAGTTCGGAAACCTGAGTGACCAATGTCGCTACGTGATATCGTTTCGAGACTCTGCCAAGCGAAAGGAAAGCTCGAAGTGAGCCGGCGCCGATAGCCCGCCGGCTTCGATTGCCTACGTTCGAGACCAGCCCCTGGGGCTGAATTGCAGGATGGCAACGCCGAATGGGGACAGATGAAAGGGCGCGGGTAATTGAGGCTGCACCAACCGCTTGCGAATGACGGAATTCTTGGCGCTGGACACTTACTTGGACGAACAGGCGAATGCGTGAAATACCCTTCCAAACCGTTCTGATCGCCAACAGAGGCGAGATTGCCGTACGAATCATCAAAACCTTGCGAGGGCTGGGGCTTCGCTCTGCAATTGTCTACCACGATGAGGATGCGGGGACGCCGGCTGTTGCCATGGCTGACACGGCGATTGCGATCAGCGGTCGCACTCCGATTGCCGCCTATCTCGATATCCCGCAAATCATCGCTGCTGCCCACAAGGCGAGCGCGGACGCCCTTCATCCGGGCTATGGGTTTCTCTCCGAGAATGCTGAGTTCGCCAGGGCCGTGACAAAGGCGGGCATTGCTTTCATCGGGCCAGCTCCGGAAAGCATCGAACTGATGGGCGACAAAATCAGGGCTCGCAACTTCGTTCAGCGGAGCGGTTTTCCGGTTGCACCTTCCGCGATCGAAGAAGATGATCCAGCGACATTCACATTCAGGGCGCGAACTGTCGGCGTTCCTTTGCTGGTGAAGCCATCGGCTGGAGGTGGCGGCAAGGGCATGCGGATCGTGCGCGACGTCGCTAACTTGGAGGAAGCGATTGCGCAGGCGCGCAGTGAGGCGCAGAGATACTTCGGCGATGCCCGGCTTTACATCGAACGATACGTCGAAAACCCGCGGCACATCGAAGTCCAGCTGCTCGGCGACTCCTTCGGAAACGTGGTCCATCTCTTCGAGCGAGAGTGCTCGGTCCAGCGCCGGTTCCAGAAAGTCATCGAGGAGGCGCCGTCCCCCACACTATCGCCGGAGTTGCAGAGGCGGATCTGCGAAGCTGCCGCGGGCATCGCGCGTGCCGCCAAATACCAGAACGCAGGCACTGTCGAATTCATCTACGGCGGCGGAGAGTTCTATTTTCTCGAGATGAATACGCGTCTGCAAGTTGAGCATAGTGTGACCGAGATGATCACCGGCATCGATCTTGTTGCGCAACAGATCTATGTCGCCGCCGGCCGCGAACTTGGATTTTCGCAATCCGATATTGTCTCGAAAGGACACGCGATCGAGGCTAGACTGTATGCGGAAGCCCCGGAACGTGGGTATGTTCCGACGACTGGCAAGGTACTTGTTCTTGAGTATCCGGACGGCGACGGCATACGGGTCGACAGTGGCATCGTGCAAGGCCAGCAGATCACGACAGCGTTCGATCCCATGCTCGCAAAGATCATCGTGCATTCGCCCACGCGCATGGAGGCTGCGCTGAAGGCCCATCGGGCGATGCGCGAGCTGGTGCTTCTCGGCTGCGAGACAAACGTAAGCTTTCTTACACGTATCCTCCACGACAAGGCATTTTTGAGCGGACACGTCCATACGGGATATCTTGAGGAAAATCCGCATATTGCATCGAGCGAACCCGCGTCCGACTTATCTGACTTCCTCGCCACAGCCGCCCTCCTGGCGAGACCTGTCCGCGAATCTGCAGATGCCGTGCCCGAGCTTCACGTAGCGCTGGGCAGCTGGAGAAACTGACGTGAACCACTATTTTGAAGTTGATGGCGTAGCTTATCAACTATCGCTTTCGCGTTGCCAACATGGCTATCGGCTTTGCTTGAGCAATCAAGTGATTGCTCCAATCGCGTTCTCCCAGCAAAGCGAAGGCCGCGGCGTTCTTACCATCGCTGGCGAAAGCGAACCGGTTCGGTTCGCCATCGACGGCGATGTTGTTCATGTGCATATGCGCGACAGGACGCGCATTTTGCACTACCGCGACCCATTGAGAACGCTCGCTTGCGCGAACAATAAGCCACATCATCTGATGGCGCGCGCGCCGATGCCTGGCCTGGTCGTTACGACCAGCGTTTCGCCTGGCCAAGCCGTTTCCGCAGGCACGCCGCTGATGAAAATCGAGAGCATGAAGTTGGAAACTATCATACGCTCTCCACGAGACGGGGTGATCGACCGGATTCACTTCAACGAAGGCGAAAGCTTCGAGCAAGACGCAGTGCTGGTTACGCTCTCCGAGGAAGGGCGCTGAGATGCAGCGGATCGCTTCTGCAGTGGATGTCAAATCCCAAGAATTTCGCCTCAACCAACTCCATAACAGACGACTCGCGGCCGAATTGAAGGAACGACAACGTACCGTCCGCTTCAACCGCGCTGAACGGGAACTTGAGCGGCTGCGCCGGCAGAACAAACTGTTTGTACGGGATCGGGTCGAGGCTTTGCTCGATCCAGATACGCCGTTCCTCGAGCTTTCGACTCTAGCCGCTAACAAGGCTTACGACGGCGATGTGCCCGGCGCAGCGCAGGTCGTCGGCATCGGCATCGTAGCGGGTCACGAAGTCATTGTTCACGCCGACGACGCTAGCGTGAAGGGCGGCGCATGGTATCCGCTGTCTGTCAAGAAGATCGTGCGGGCCTTGGACATCGCGATCGAGAACCGTTTGCCTGTTGTTCATCTGTGCGACTGTGCTGGTGGATTTCTGCCTTTGCAGGCGGAGTTCTTCGCGGATCGATACTACGCCGGGCGAATCTTCCGCAATCAGTCCATTCTCTCGAAGATGGCAGTGCCGCAAGTCGCCATCGCAATGGGTCATTGTACCGCAGGGGGGGCGTACGTCCCCGCGCTTAGCGACTACAACATCATCGTGGAGGGAACGGGCGCGATTTTTCTAGGGGGACCCCCGGTCGTGAAAGCGGCCACGGGCGAAACGGTATCCGCCGAAGAGCTTGGCGGCGCTCATATGCATACCAGCGTGTCTGGAACGAGTGACTATCTCGCAAACTCCGAGATGCACGCGATTGCCATCGCGCGGGACATTGTCGCTGGCTTCAATCCTGCTACGAAAGCCTCGATCAATAGAGTCGCTCCGGAGCCGCCCGCTTACGATGCGTCTGAGTTGTACGGTATTCTTCCCAGGGATCCTCGAGTGCAGTTCGACATGCGGGAGATTATCGCCCGTCTGGTCGACGGCAGCCGATTCCACGAATACCAGCCTCGCTATGGCGAGTCTTTGGTGTGCGGCTTCGCCCGCCTTTATGGATATCACATCGGGCTTATTGCAAACAACGGCGCACTGTTCGGCGATAGCGCGCTGAAGGGCGCTCACTTCATCCAGTTGTGCGACAAGAACCGAACGCCTCTGCTGTTTCTGCAGAATATCACGGGTTTCATGGTCGGCCGCGAATACGAACGGCGCGGCATCACCAAGGATGGCGCCAAGCTGATCATGGCCGTCTCTGGAGCGTCGGTGCCTAAATTCACGGTTATTTGCAACCGCTCCCACGGAGCGGGGACATTCGCTATGGCGGGACGAGCTTTCGATTCACGCTTTATGTTCTCCTGGCCGCAGTCTCAGATTTCAGCGATGGGTGCAGAGCAAGCGGCAGGCGTGCTTACGCATGTCAAGGCAAGACAATTGGCCCGGGCGGGTGGACGCTTATCGGAACAAGAGTTGGCGGCCATCCGAGAGCCTATTGTCGAAGAGTATCGGGAACGATCGAGCGCCTACTATGCAACTTCCGAAATCTGGGACGACGGCATTCTTGATCCCGTCGACACCAGAAGCGCGCTCGCAATCGTCCTGAGCGCTTCGCTCAATACTCCCATCGAGGCGCCACGTTACGGCGTCTTCAGAATGTAGCGATCGGATCAGGCGCAAAGCGAGAAGGCGTTGATCATGCCGATTCTTCGATTTGACTGGCTTCCAAATCGGCGGCTGGGTCTACCTCCACGCTCACGGAAAGGCAGATAAGTAAAACGCATCACCTTCGCCGCGGCCTTCCGTCGATAAAAACTGGATCTGAACTATATGTGCTCCAGTGTCGAAACTTTCGAAGCAGCTAGAGAAAACCGAATTCGAACCCGCTCCGGTGGCGACCACTGAGACGCTGATGCATCAGCGAAGTTTGACGCAAGCACGGGCGACCGGCCCCGAAACGGTTTCGTGAGCTTCCGAGCCGATATGTTCTTGAGCCAAAGCGATTCGCCGTGTCAAGCACGCAGCTTGCGCCTACCGCCTTTGGGTCCGGACTAGGTTTCGCCTCTCAAAGGATCAACGCCCGCGACCGAAGCGCCCGAAGCGGCGCTCTCGTCGCCCCGAACGGACCGAGGAGCACACCTAGTGGACAAGTCCAACAAACAATCAACATTTGAAGAACATTCCGATCAAGGACAGGCGGTAAATGACTGGAAATGGCATCACGGCCTGAACCGCGAAGATGCGCAGCGCGTCCCTCGCAAGGTCCAAGTTCGCAGATTTGTAAGAGAGGCTGCCCTCGATTCAGTCCCGATTGCGCTTCGCGCTCTGATATTGATCAACTGTGGAGCTGGGCTTGCAGTCATGTCATCTCTCGAAGGCGTAGCAACCAGAGTCACAATCGATCTGAGCCTTATCGGCGCCCTCTCTTCAGCAGCGATGTACTTCGCGTTGGGGGCTGCGCTCGCTTTCCTTGCAATGTTCGCCGGCGCCGCTGCTGAAATCGCGGTTTCGAGGCTCAGGACTTTTGAGCCACAACGGATACAAGAGGCGCGCCGCTTGCGCGCTGCGAACGCCGCGCGCATTTGCCACGTCTGTTCGTTTGTTTTCGCGCTGGCCTCGCTAGCTTTGTTCGCTTCTGGAATGGCCGATGCGAGCTCCACACTCCCGATGCTTCTGCAGAGGTAAGCTGCCCAACCGCCTTTGGACTTGATTAGAACCGAGCTCGCTGAGAACTGCCAGGAGCCCTCGCCCATGCAGTGCCCGAAATGCAACTCCGATGACTAGTGCGAAATCGCGTCACATGATCCCTGGAGCGGTCGACCGATGATCGCCTGCAATGTCTGCGGCGAATATACCGTGCACAAGCCGGCCGAGCGCGAGGAGGCGTACGCGGTCATTGCCGGCGCCCTGACTGGCGAGCACCAACACGACGCGCCGGCTGATGCGGGCAAGATCCTGGATGCCCTGGAGAATGCTGGTCTAACGATCACGCGCAGCTGAAAGCGAATAAAAAACTGACCCGCCCATGAACAGCGGTGCGTGGTTGTAATGCGAGGCTTCACGCCGCTGTCACCGATCTGAAGCGGCAGGTGGATCGAGATCCATAAGCTAAAGAACTTCCAGACACTGCCTAGCGCCTGCTATGAGTTCTCGACTTCGCGGCTGTCTGTAGCGAATCTTTGTCGTGAACAGCCGGTAAGCGATCGCGATCGTCTGTGGACGCTCCTGATGACGATTGCGCCCTCGTCTCGCCCATCTGGCACGACAATGCTAGGTGCCGTGACGATCTCGACTAGAAACATCGTAGGATAACCATGTAATGTACGGGCCCTACGGCTGTTGCCGGCGATAGTCGTCCAGCCATTTTAGCCAGCCCAAGGCAGGATGAGTTCTGAGTCTGTCCTGAAGGTTTGATTGGGCGTCGATCCCGATCGGTTCGATAACCAGCATGAATGTCGGAAACACCATGATTTGCGAAGGGGACGGCAGCACTCGTGGCCGCCGCGGGCGGGCCCGCTCCTCGGCCGCCAAGATTTCTCAGTCGTCCTGGTCGGCCTGGAAACACCCGGCGACCCGTTCCAATGTCAGTAACTAACCTTTCGAAGTGGTTTCTCAGACGCTTGTGTCCCCGTCACTCTGGAACGCGCGAGATTGCATATTGGGACGGCATAATTGGTTCAGCCAAGCCACTAAAAGGGATTGAACCTGACGCTGCGTTAGGTTGTAGGAATGAATTATGACCAAACCTACGCCACGCAAGCCATCGGCACCGGTGACCCGCCAGCCGAGGGACTGAAGGGCGGCGACGCCAATGCCAATGCAGTGGCGCTGAAAAGCGTGCTCGACGGCACGCCAAGCCCATATCGCGGTATCGCGCTTCTCAATGCGGCCGCGGCATTGATCGTGGCCGGCCGTGCCAAAACCTTGAAGGAAGGCGTCGCACTAGGGCAGAAATCGCTTGGTAGCGGCGGCGCCGTTGAAACAACTAATCGCAGTATCCAACGCCTAACAGCCGAGCCTAACCGATGTCCGATATCTTGACGAAGATCAAAGCCTACAAACGCGAAGAGATCGCAGCCGCCAAGCGCGCCTTGCCACTTTCAGAGGTCGAAACGCTCGCACGGCAGGCCTCGCCGCCGCGGGGTTTTCTCGCCGCCATCTGCAACAAGCACGCAGCAGATGAATATGCGCTGATCGCCGAGATCAAAAAGGCCTCTCCCACCAAGGGCCTTATCCGGAGCGACTTCGATCTGCCCTCGCTAGCCAGGGCCTATGAAGGGGGCGGCGCTGCCTGTCTGTCGGTACTGACGGAAACGCACCTCTTCCAGGGGCACCCTGATTCCACGGTCGCGGCGCGCGCGGCATCATATCTTCCGGTGCTGCGCAAGGACTTCTTGCTTGACACCTATCAGGTGGCCGAAGCGCGCGCTCAGGGAGCCGACTGCATTCTGATCATCATGGCGGCGCTTGAAGACGAAGCCGCGCGTGAGATTGAGGCTGCGGCAATGTCTCATGGTATGGATGTGCTGATCGAGATCAACGACGTCGAGGAGATCGATCGGGCGCTTAAACTCCGCTCGCCGATGATCGGCATCAACAACCGCAACCTGCGCACCTTCGAGACCGCTCTTACGATCAGCGAGGCGCTGGCGCCGCTCCTACCCAAGAATCGCGTGATCGTCGGCGAAAGCGGTATCCGCTCGCAGGGCGATGTTCTGCGTCTTTCGCGGCTTGGCATTTCGACCTTCCTGGTCGGAGAAAGTCTGATGCGGCAGGCTGATGTGAGGGCGGCGACCCGCGCGCTGCTCTCGCGCGAGGCGGCGGCTTCAACCGGAGCGCAGTAATGCGCGACAAAACCTCCCAGCCAAGCTCCCTTCGGTCCGAATACTGCTCGGCGGCGCCGCTGTTCGACGACGGCTATTCAGCATTCGGAAGGTCCGCAGAACTCTCACGTCAGCCCCTAGCCGGTAATCTCCCCTGCTTTGAGTGGGGCGATAAGTGCAGCCGGTGATGGAGAGGCGAAATGCAGCGTTTGAACCAAATAACGGTGCCCTAGCGCGGGATTAACGGCAGAATCATGGAAAGTCTTAAAATCGAGGCAGAGATTCGTCAGATGAGTGCGGTCTATGCTCGGAGCAGCGCGCTTTTCGGGCGGCAGCATGCGTACCGCATCAATCCTGCCGAGCTGATCGAGGCCAAGGCGGCGGCTGACATATCGAGCGCCGCTCAGATCGCCAGAGCTGGAGCGAAGCGCCCCACCGAGATCATCGAAGAGATAGGCGGCTCGGTGAATCGCGCTCCGCGCTGGAGCGCCAAAAGAGGCAAACAATGATTTCTTGGCAGACAGACACGGTACCCGGATCGATCGCGCTGATCGAACTCATGTTTCGTAAGCTTCGCGAAGTGATCGATACAGACGCCTCGATCCCGCCTGAGCTGCGGCTTTCGTTGCACGCGACGCTGGATGAGCGCCTTATCTCCGGGAAAAATCGCCTTCTCGACAGTATCAGCAGGCAAAATGGCGCTTGGGCGATGCCCATGTCACCACCGAGGAATGATTTGCAGTGAATGATGCCCCGCGCGGACAGGTTACGGATGGCCAGCCCTTCGGAGTACCGGCATCCTGCCCGTCGCTCTTCCCGCCCTACGACACGAGGAAGTGGAACGTACTCGATCTGACGCGGAGGCGCGACGAAGGTTATGTCCAAGCGGAGCCAGCTGTTGTGTTCAGCTGCATCGCCAGGTCAGTCAGATTACAGGTGCCACCAAGCGCGAACAGCGCGGAGGCAACTTCAACGGTCGCGAACCTGCGCGATCTCCGCATGCCTCAAAGGTTCGAAGTCAAACGCCACTCTGGAGCTGGGCTATGAGCTGGCAATCGCCTCCCCCGATAAGCGAAATTCAGTCCATCGAGGCGATCGAGTTTCGCCAAGCCATGCGAAATCTGGCGAGCGGCGTGTCCATTGTAGCGACCGGAACGGCCGACGGACGGCGCGGCTTAACTGTCAGCTCTATTACCTCGATCTGCATGGAGCCTCCCTGCCTGCTGGTCGGCATTAATGCCAGTTCCGAAACTCACGACGCGATACTCGCCAACGGCACCCTTTGTGTGAGTCTTCTTGGCGGCAATCAGCAGGACCTCGCACTGCGTTTTGCCGGCCGGCACGGCGCCAACGGCGCCGACCGTTTCGATACAGCGGCATGGGGTCATGGGGTCCTTGACGTACCGGTTCTGCTAAGCGCAATTTGTGTGCTCGACTGCGTCTTGCATCATTACCAAGTCGTCGGCACCCATGGGATCTTTGTCGGCCGGATCGTCGCAACGCGATCAGCTCAAGGCAATCCACTCATCAACTTCCGTGGGGGGCTTCGAACGCTACTGTACGGCTGAGTGCGTGTTTTCACCGCAAGGTCTCTATTCGTAATAGAAACTCGACGGCTGGGCTAGTGTTGAAAGCCACAATGAAGGATCCCGATTTATGATCATAGAATGCTCGCCGGAGGGAGAAATGCAACTGGCGGGTTTAAGGTCGTCTTGAAGGGCACGCATGCCGCTAAGCCTTCAGACTTGAATGGGATCACGGTCGTTGACCAGGACAATGCTCTGGTGCCTATTGATTTAGTGCCTATCCTGCCTGGCTGCCCCAAGGACAAACCTGGGATGCAGCATTCGCCAAGATGGTCGCAAGCGCGCGCGAGCGCGGCTGGATTGACGCTAAAGCAATGCGATTCGCGCACATATCGAAAGACGGCTCTCATCAGAAAAATCCTAGGCAGCTCGCATCCTGAGTTCGTGCCCAGCATGCACGTGACACTCGTCTATCTGTCTGGATAGCGGCTCTTGTTGGCAGCTCGGCTTCTTACCTGATGCGAACCTTATGATGGCGGCGAAAAGATCAGCCTTGAATGGCAACTCGATTCTGATCAGCTGCGCCGCTCGAAGACGGCGCCTGCTGGGATAGCAACGCAAGCCCGGCTCGCGCCAGATCTTATGAGGAAAGAATGGCAGTGCATTTTTCAGTTTCGTATATCGCTGCTCGCGGCAGGTTTTAGGGGTTTGAACATATTCACCCGGCGGCCGCCCAAAACGACTTGAATCGTACGTAGCGTCACATTGTACGATATCAAAGGCACCGGTTTCCGGCCGGCCGCGGTCAATAAACGAAACGTGGTTTTGTTTTGTCCGCACAGATCCCTCGGAGCTGGTATGGCGACAAGATCGCGCAAACGAATAACGGTCGATTGGGCTGCAGAAGCTAAGGAGCAGGAACGGCACATTCCGCCCGCCACAATCGGCGCGGCATCGCAAAAGATTGCCCGGTTCTCGGAGGGGCAATGTGAAAGGACCTGACGGCTCCAGGAAGGTCTTTCTAGTCAATCACACTGAATGCCAATGCCGGGCCATGTCGGCTTCAAAGATGGAGATGCTGGAGCCGCCTATATGTGGAGCGAACCTGCATTGGGATCGCAGAAACTCTCCTCATGGTGCGCTTATCGAAATTATCGGATGTATGCAGAGGCCCTGTTGAGCAAACTAAAGTACGTGAGCAAGAACCTGCACTTTGAGCCCTTGAGTCACATCCCCCTACCTGAGCCTCATGACATCGCCACAAGCTGCATCCTTTTTGCAGATACCTGACGCAAGGCGCCTCATCTAACACCATCAAACGGTAATCGATACATCCCGGGACGTTGATGAGCTCTCATTGCCGCTTCGGGAGGATATACGGTGCAACCCAGGGAAAGCGGAAGACTGATGATTGATCTCTGCGCGCTGATTGAGCGCAACGCGGCGTTCTCTCCCGACAAGCCCGCGATCCATTTCGAGGGCGAGACCTTAAGTTACGCGACTTTCAATCAAAAGATCGAGCAGGTCGCTCGCGCCCTAAAAAGCCAGCTTGGTGTCGAGAGAGGCGATCGCGTCGCGATCCTTAGTCTTAACCGGCCTGACCATTTGCTGCTGCTCTATGCCTGCGCGCGGCTCGGCGCAATGCTCGTGCCATTGAATTGGAGGCTTGCGGTCGCTGAGCAGCTCTTCATCCTGTCCGACGCTGACACCAAGGTGCTGGTGCTCGAACACGCCTTCGAGGCGCTCCTGCCAGCCCTGGCCGATCAACTACCGGATATCTTTGTCGTTGGCTTGGATTTTGCGCCTCTTGGCGGAAGCAGATGGGATGGCCTGCTAGACCGAGGGCACGGCGATGGTCGCAATCCGCACACGGACCTGTCCTGTCCGCTTCTGATCGTCTATACCTCGGGCACCACCGGGCGGCCGAAAGGGGCTGTGCTGAGCCAGGAGGCCTTGCTGTGGAATGGGATGATGAGTCAGCACATGCACGGCATCACCTCGGCAGACCATGTCTTAACAGTGTTGCCGCTGTTCCACGTGGGTGGCCTCAACATCCAGACGACGCCAGCTTTGCATCACGGCGCGACCGTTACGATTCACACGCGGTTTACGCCAGAGGCGACGCTCGCTGCGATCGAGCGCGACCGGCCAACGCTGACTGTCCTGGTGCCTGCCACGATTCAAGCCCTGACCGAGCATCCCCAGTGGTCGACCACCGACCTCACCTCACTGAGAGCGATTTCCACCGGCTCCACCATGGTGCCGCAGCACCTGATCGAACGCTTCGTCGCACGCAGCGTACCAGTGTTGCAGGTCTATGGCTCCACGGAGACGTGCCCAATTGCTGTCTATACGAGACTCGGCGGTGATCTCTCGCGTGAGGGTACGACTGGCCTGCCCGGCCTTTGCTGCGAAGTGGAAATCATCAATGATGCGGGGAGCAGGCAACCGCCAGGAACCCTGGGCGAGATCGTAGTGCGTGGGCCTAATGTCTTCTGCGAATATTGGGGCAATCAAGACGCAACGGGCGAGGCGCTGCATAATGGCTGGTATCACACGGGGGACATCGGCCGCCGCGATGCCGATGGATATTTCTGGGTGCAGGATCGCAAGAAGAATCTGATCATTTCCGGCGGAGAAAACATTTACCCGGCGGAAGTCGAGCGTGTGCTTATGGAGCATCCCGATGTCGCAGAATGCGCTGTGGTCGGTCGGCCCGATTCGCGCTGGGATGAAGTACCGGTGGCGTATGTGATCAGGAGGTCAAGCGCGCGGATTGAAGCGGAAGCGCTGAGCGCGCACATGCAGTCGCAGCTCGCCCGTTTCAAAGTGCCGCGCGAAATCATTTTCACGGAAGAACTGCCGAGGACGGCGCTCGGCAAGATTCAGCATTATATGCTGAAAGAGCTCGATGCGCGATCAACTCGGCAAAGAGACACCAAATAAGTATCGCGGATTGGGCGCTGCCAATATTCGCCTGCTGCAGGCGGTCTTCCGTCTCAAGCTCAATGAGGTCGTTTCGATCAAAATGTTCTACATGAATGCGCTGCCGCCCGTTCATGTAGTGCGGGACTGCGCTTCCGTCCAATATGCCAAGTGCCAAGGGAGCTCGTTGATGCCGCGAATCCTAATTATGAATGCCGGTACCGCCCAAATGTCCGGTGCCGATCTAACGGCACTCCAACTTTCGCTTGCCGCCAAGTCGGCTTGGCGCTCCGTATGGTTTGCGCAACCGGGCGACGTAATTGTCTCTCCGGTACCGATCCCGACTGACCTGCTACAATATGTTGGTGCGACATTAAGGTTCGACCCATCGACTGTCTTGGTGCTCGTGCCGGAAAACGCGCACGAGATAGGTGTCCTTAGTGATTTCACTCTACAGTCCAACACAATTGTTGAACAGATCCGCCGCCACATTTGTGACAAAACACATTGGAAGCTATATGCTTGCTACGCTACTGAAGGCGTTGCGCGCTTAGCGGCGATGCTCGGCATAGTGCAGAACGGGGACGAGTTCGCTCTGCAGCGGGGTCCTGATTTATTGAACCGCAAGAGCCACTTCCGTCAACTGGCAACAAGTACCATGCTTCCGTTGCCCAGTGGATGCATAGCAACAACTTCAGAAGAACTGTTCAGAGCGGTCAACTCGCTAAGGCTTGAAACCGGCAGCGTTATTGTAAAGTTGGACAATGGCGCCGGCGGGGTCGGAAATGTCATATTGACCGGCAAGGAGAGCGCTCCACTGCCTGGGGCAAGAGAGACCCGGCGGGTCCTTTGGCCGTCGTTTGATCCTGATCAACTTTGGTCTGAGCTGACAACCGCCTCATGTAAAATCGTGGTCGTAGAGTCATACCACGTGGCTCGTTCTCTCTTTTATCTTGAGTTTGAAATCGAGGAAAATGGTTCCATAGCATACGTCAATAGCGGCAACATACGTCTGCGTCGAAGCGAAGATCCGTCCGAAAGAGCTCTCGTCTGGACCGGACTAGAGCTTCCAAGCGACCTAAGCAATGAGCAGTACTCGACCGCTTACGAGCACGCCTATCGGTTTGTGGAGCTTGCGCGGACCTTGGGATACCGCGGAATGATCAACATAGATGCCGTTTTTTCGATCGACGGGAGTCTGCTCTTTAATGAAGCGAACGGTCGCTGGGGCGGGGGCTCGGTACTGCACAGCATTGCTGACCGGACGCTAGGATCCGACTATTCCCATTCTCACGTGATTTCATCCGTGCGGAACGTCCGACTAAACTCCCTCCGAGAGGCGATTGATTGTTTCGTCGATGAAGGATTGCTATTTGATAGCATACAGAAGGAAGGCGTTATTCCGCTTGCCGCCGATCAAGACGCAGGTACGGTCGAGTGCCTCGTGATCGCGCGCGATAGGCTCGTGGGCCGCAATTTCGAGCATCGATTATTGAGGATAGTCTGATCTGCACCACTGCCCCACGTCCACTATTCAAGATACTTTGTTCGGTCCATTTGCTTGTTCCAACTTGAACTACAGCCCTATTCCCGTAAGCATCCGCCCAAGGCCGCGGGAGACTCTGGTCCGAACTCCAGGCCGGCCGTGCAATGATGTGTGGACGGCGTATTTTCCGCGATTGACGGCCGGTTCGTGCGATGGCCTCGTTTCTATCAAGG
>NZ_JBWBWM010000067.1:0-22533 GCF_056174665.1 Bradyrhizobium sp. WYCCWR15520 | reverse complement strand
GTAACACCATCAATGTGAGGGACGACCGCCCGCCTTCCAGGCAGGTCGCGCGAAGCGCGCCACCCAACACCGCCGTAGCAAGCGCGGCTTGCCTGGAGGGTGGACCGGGGCCCGTTACCCCATCTACAGTTTCTCGGCTTACCTGAAGTGATAGTTCACGCCGACCTTGATGGTGTGGAAGTCGAAGTTGCCGGAATCCAGCGGGATGCCGCCCAGATTGTAGGTTTCGCCGCCGAGGCTCGTGTACATGTATTCGCCCTTGGCCGACCAGTTCGGCGTGAACATGTATTCGAGGCCGCCGCCGATGGTGAAGCCCGTATGAGTCTGGTTATCCGAGAACGTCTGCCCGATCGCTGAAATGGAGGCCTTGTTGTTGGCCCAGGCATAACCGCCCTTGGCGTAGAGCAGGGCTGCATCGATCGCAAAACCGGCGCGGCCGGTCACGCTGCCGAATGAGTTGATCTTGGTTTCGGAGGTGACCAGAAGCCCGCCGCCAAGATCCTCGGTGACGCTGTCCTTGATGCTGGCGCCGGCGGCGTCGACTTCGATACCGAAGACGAACTGGCTGCCGGGGAATTGCCAGTTGTAGCCGATCGTGCCGCCGCCGAAGCCGCCGCTGCCCGCATCAGTCTCCCAGCCATAGCCGCCCATCGCGCCGATATAGAAGCCGGACCAGTTGTACGCCGGAGACACCACCGCCGGCGCCGGACCCTTCGTGTAGGGCCGCGCCCGCAGGTCGGCGGCCGAGGCCGCGGTGGCGGCCGACAGAATGGCTGCACCAGCTAGAAGTAGTCGTTTCATAGTTTGTCCCCTGTAGTTGAACACTCGTATAATCCCCTGCAGGCCCCCAAGAGCGGACCGATTGCACCGGCACGGTGACGTAAGGTTCTGGAAGTGAGCGCGAACGCGCCCCGAAAGAATCGTCCGCAAGCGACGTTTGTGCGGATGTGAGAACGTCGTTCGCAGGATTAACCATACGACATGTATGCCGGCAAAAATTGGACCGAAGCACGTCCGCTCATTGGCGCGGGCAGGTTGCTATTTCGACAGCGATGCGGCGACGTGTGGCGCAGAATGCGTTCTCGAAATGCGCGAGAGGTGACACGATTGCGTTCGATCGGGATTGTGTTCGCGCATGCGAATGTTGGTACGCACCGGCCTATCCACGTCATTGCGAGCCAACGGGTCGCGCGAATGCGCGCCCGATGACAGGCTCCGCGAAGCAATCCATCTTTGCGCGCATGAGGTGACAATGGATTGCTTCGCTTCGCTCGCAATGACGGGTGGATATAGTTTCGCGAGCTCGCGACACGTTTGCTAACGATTGCCTCACCTGCGCCGGCGCACATGGACGTTGATGTCGAGATCGATATCGCTGACGCAAGTCTGTGTCGTGCGATGCGAGCTGCCCTCATGCCAGCGGCCTGTGCGCGTGCGGGCGTTGCTGACCTCGGCGAGTTTCAGGCAGCGCCATTGCGGCAGCGGACCACTGCTTTCGCCGGCGAACTGCCAGGCCAGCACGACCTCTTCGCCCCGTCGATTGGTGCCGATGATATGCGGGCAGAGTTCGCGGCCGCGGCCGCCGTAGCGGCAGACGACCTGCTGCCCGGAGAGGATGGCGTTGCGGAAGATTGCATAGGTGGCGCTTTGCACGGGGTGGCGTACCATCTAGGATTGTACGGTATTGGCTGTATAACCGTTACGAACGACTTTGTTTCCAGAGAACCGAATTCATGGCCTCCCGACGCAATCGTCCGATCAACCTGCCGGCGCCGTATCTCAAGCGCGTCTGGCTCGAGCCGTCACGGATCACCAACCGCGAGGCCTATCCGTTCTGCCTCCCGTTGCTGCGCGACGATTTCGAGCTGAGCTTTGACCGGGCGATCACCATCATCGTCGGCGAGAACGGGACGGGCAAATCCACCTTGCTCGAGGGCATCGCCGTGCTCGCCGGCTATGACGAAGCCGGCGGCGGCAAGGGGTACATGACAGTCGACCACTCCTGGGCGTTGGAAAAAATGGGGGGACAATTGTCCAACGCGTTGCGGGCGAGCTGGCTACCCAAAATCACCAATGGCTGGTTTTTCCGCGCCGAAAGCTTTTTCTCGGTTGCCCGATACTTAGACGAGATGGCTCAGAAATATCCAAAGGGAGGAGGCCCTCCGCCGGACTTCCTGTCTCATTCCCACGGCGAAGGCTTTCTGCGTTTCTTCGAAGAGCGTTGCCAGCGGCAGGGCATCTTCATCTTCGACGAACCAGAATCCGCGCTGTCGCCGGCGCGGCAGATCGAGTTTCTGAAACTGATGCGACGGATGGAGAACGTCGGCCATTGCCAGATCATCATGGCCACGCACGCACCAATGCTGATGGCGTATCCCAACGCGACGTTGCTGCGGCTGACGAAATACGGGCTGGAGCCGGTGGCGGTGCGCGAGACGGACCACTACAAGGTCCTGCGCGAGTTCTGCGATGACCCGGACGGGTTCGTCGAGGCGGCGATCGAGGAGTGAGGGCGTTGCCCTAATGGACATCGCGGAACTACAAAGAATTTTGTCAGACCGTGGGGTGCGGCCGCGCGCGTTTAGTGTCGAGGGAATTGGGGCCGACCACGAGCAGTATCGATTGGAAAGAAGTGGAGGCGTTTGGCGCACCTATTATTACGAGCGCGGAAATATGAACGCCCTTCGTGAGTTTCCCGATGAAGACGAGGCGTGCCGTTATTTTCTTGAGGTGCTTCTCAATGATCCGACCACGCGGCGTTGATGTCCAAGTCGGGCGGGATCGCGCCGAAATCCGGCATTCGCGCGACGCGAGGGGTATCGCTGCGCTCCCCCCATCCTACACAACTGCAGACTTTGTCGCAGGGTGAGGCAGCCACGCCGAGCCCGCTTGTGCTATGATGCCGAATGAACAAGGGAAAGCAGGGAGGACGCCATGCCTCATACCCTGGTGCCCAGCGATCGCGTCGAGCGCGTGAACGTGTACGGGCGCGATGGCACGAAACTCGGCTCGATCGAGCGGCTGATGCTCGACAAGGTGAGCGGAACCGTGGCCTACGCCGTGATCAAGACCGGAGGGCTGCTCGGCAGCCACCATCACTGTCCGATCCGCTGGGACGCTCTCCGATTTGATTCCGCACGCCAAGCCTACCAGACCGACGTGACGCTGGAGGATTTGCGCGCGGGCCCGTCCGAGCTCGATGAAGAGGCCTTCGATTGGGGCGATCGCTCGCGCCCGCATCCGCACTATTGGACGGTGTAGCGACGTCGGGGATGAACGAAATCGCGCCGCGCGGTCGAACGAAGGAAGCGGAATAGCCTGCGCTATTCCGCGTTACGAGCTTTCTGTTACTCTCTGACGAGACCGACGCTCAGGCGACGGCAGAAGCGGCGGGACCGCGCCGCCTATAGGCCATGTAGCCGACACCGGCAAAGCCCAGAATGAGCATGGCCCATGTCGATGGTTCAGGCACGGCGCTGACGGCGCCGAATTGCACGTTGTCGATCAGGAAAAAATCGTTGTTGTTCGAAGTCACCCGGATTGAATCGAACGCGACGCCACTAAATCCATAAAAATCATTGGCGCTGGCACCGACGCTTGTCGAGAAGCTTTCCACTGTGCTTCCGCCCAACAGCGCCGTAAGGGTGTAACTTGTATCATTGCTCACCAGCGCAAATGCCGCCGCAGTCTGGAGGTTCGTAAATGCAAGAGTTACCGAAGACTGCGCTGCCGCCGAGGCATCCCAGTTACCCACGGCGTTACCCACGATGTTGGGATATCCGATCTGCGGCGGCGAATAGTATATCGCGGGGGAGAAGCTCACCCCGAACGCGGCAAACTGGTTCGTGACGGGTGTATACTGCGATAGAACGACCTCGTCGAAGGTGATTGTTGTCACGGGGGAATTAAGCCCCGTGGCGCTGCCGTTAATGATCGCGGCGGTCGCTGGAGACGGCATGTTTGCGCCGGCCACCACCGCGGCAAAACCCAGTATTAAATGGCGGATATTCATTCAACTGCCCCCTCAACTATCCAATGCACGATGCATTGCATCCTGCGCGGCACCTGTCCGGCAGCGCCACGAACCAGCCTTTTTTAGTGCGAAAATGCATGACGATGTCGCCACCGCGCCGACGCGGGGCCAACAATAGAGTGGGGAAACGACATGAGCGTGACGATTGCGAGGGTGGGCGCCGTGGTGATGGCGCTGGCGGTGATGGGGACCGCCTGGGCGCACGGGCCAACCCGCCAGAAGGTGCGGGAATCGATCGAGATCAACGCGCCGCCGACCAAGGTGTGGGCGGTGATCGGCAATTTCCAGGACATGAGCTGGCTGCAGCCGGTCAGCAAGACCGAGGGCGCGAAAGGCAACGAGATCGAGGCCACGCGGCGGTTGACGCTCGCTGATGGCGCGACCGTCGATGAGGAGCTCTACAAGTACGATGCCGAGAAGATGACCTATTCCTACCGGATCACGGCCGTCGACGTGAAGGTGCTGCCGGTCACCAACTATTCGTCCACCCTGACGGTCACCCCCAGCGCCGACGGCAAGGGGAGCAGCCTGGAGTGGGCCGGCGCGTTCTATCGCGGCTTTCCCAACAACGATCCGCCGCCGGAGCTGAGCGATGCGGCCGCGGTGAAGGCGGTGAGCGGGCTTTATCGCGCAGGCCTCGAGGCGCTGAAGAAGAAGGTCGAAAGCGGAAGCTGATCGTGCGGGCCGTTGCCCTGGCGGCGCTCGTCGCCGGCATTGGCTCCGCCTTGGCCGGGCAGGGTTGGGCCGAGGAGGCGTTCGTCACCAACCAGCTCAGCGAAAATCTGACGGTCGTGGATCTCACATCCTTGCGGCCGGTCGCGACCATCGCGATCGGCGGCAAGCCTGCGGGCGTCGCGATCACCCCGGACGGACGCTTCGCCTATGTGACGAGCCCGGACATCAAGGCGCTGACGGTGATCGATGCCGCCGCACGCCGGATCGTCGGCAAGATCGACGTCGGCGGCGGCCCACTCGGTGTCGCCGTGACGCCGGATGGCGCCACCGTCTATGTCGCCGACTGGTACGCCGCGGCGGTGCGGGTGATCGATCCCAGGGAGCAGCGCGTGATCGCAAATATCACGGTCGGCGCATCGCCCTCGGGTCTCGCGGTGACGCCGGACGGGCGGCTCCTGCTCTCGGCGGACCGCGACGCCGACAGCGTGTCCGTCATCGATACCGCAACGCGCGAGCGGCGGGCCGTCGTCAAGGTCGGGACGCGCCCGTTTGGCATTACGATCGATGCCGAGGGCCGGCGCGCCTACACAGCGAATGTCGGCTCGAACGACGTGTCGGTGATTGACATCGCCGAACACAAGGAGATTGGACGCGTGAAGACGGGTTTGCGCCCCTATGCAGTGGCGCTCGCCCAGGGCCGCGGCTTCGTCACCGACCAGTACGACGGCACCGTCAGCGTGTTCGATCTCGCCACGCTGGCGCCGATCAAGCGCATCACCGTGGGCGACTATCCGGAAGGAATCGCGGCGACGGCGGATGGCAGGCGCGTCATCGTGGCGAACTGGGAGAGCAACTCGATCAGCGTGATCGATGCGGCCGAGCTCAAGGTGACAGGCGAGATCAAGGTCGGCGACGGGCCGCGCGCGTTCGGAAGGTTCTTGCGGCGGTAGAGCGAGCGTACTGCGTAGGGTGGGTAGAGCGAAGCGAAACCCACCGTTGGCGAAGGTGATGGGTTTCGCTGCGCTCTACCCATCCTACACGTTTAGGTCATCATCAATGTAAGATTGCGTAGCGCATTGCGTTATGCCATCAGTCGCATTCAAGTCGCCGCTGCTCATGCAGATGCGCGGACGCGCGGTGAAACCGGAGACGTTTCTTATGAATGATTGGATGGCGTTAGCGGCCTCATGGTTGCCGTTCGTAGTGCTGATGGCGGTGTGGCTATGGCTTTCGAGGGGATATCGGGGACGTGGACCGTCCGGAGCCAACTGGGCCGAGCTTTACGAGCAACAGGTCGCGGAGACCCGACGGATGAACGTCTTTCTGGAACGCATCGCAGTGTCGCTAGAGAAGCGCGGGAATTCAGCAGGCAACTGAGCTTGTTTAGGTAGAATGTCGATCGATCAAACGCAGCTAAGCAAGTTCTTGAGTCTCGTCCTGCGTCACAAGCCGGATGCGATCGGGCTTGCGCTGGATTCCCAAGGGTGGGCCAACATCGGAGAACTGATCGACAAGGCCAGTGCCCTCGGCACGAAGTTCGACCGGACAGAGCTGCTTCACGTCGTCGAGACAAGCGATAAGAAGCGATTTTCGGTCTCGGCAGATGGGCTGCGCATTCGGGCAGCCCAGGGGCATTCTGTGTCCGTTGAACTCGGGTTGTCGCCCAAAGAACCGCCGCCGGTGCTGTATCACGGGACAGCGACGCGGTTTGTGGAAGCAATACTTGAACAGGGGCTCAGGCCGCAGGCCCGCCAGCAGGTTCATCTCTCCCGCGATGAAGAGACGGCCCGTCGTGTGGGTGCGCGACATGGCAAGCCGCATATCTTTAAGATCGACGCGCTAGCCATGCATGCGAGTGGCATGAAGTTCTACCTCGCTGACAACGGTGTCTGGCTGACGGATCGAGTGCCGCCGGAGTTCTTGTCGTCAACCGCGGCAGATTAGGCTGCGAAGAGCTACTCCGCCGCCTCACTCGCGCTGCTTGCCTTCCTTGGCTTGCCATCAGCCTTCTTCAGCACCGGGGCCAAAAACTTCCCCGTATAGCTCCGCGGCGCCTTGACGATGTCCTCCGGCGGGCCCCAGGCGACGATCTCGCCGCCGCCGTCGCCGCCTTCGGGGCCGAGGTCAATGACCCAGTCGGCGGTCTTGATGACCTCCAGATTGTGCTCGATCACCACCACCGTGTTGCCCTGGGCGACCAGCTCGTGCAGCACTTCCAGGAGTTTTGCGACGTCGTGGAAGTGCAGGCCCGTTGTCGGCTCGTCGAGGATATAGAGCGTGCGGCCGGTGGCGCGCTTTGAGAGTTCTTTGGCCAGTTTGACGCGCTGGGCTTCGCCGCCCGAGAGCGTTGTCGCCTGCTGGCCGACATGGATGTAGTCGAGGCCGACGCGGTGCAGCGTCTTGAAGGTCTCGCGGACGCGGGGGACGGCTTTGAAGAATTCGGCGGCTTCTTCCACCGTCATGTCGAGCACGTCGGAGATCGACTTGCCCTTGAACAGGACTTCGAGCGTCTCGCGGTTGTAGCGCTTGCCCTTGCAGGTATCGCAGGTGACGTAGACGTCGGGCAAAAAGTGCATCTCGATCTTGATGACGCCATCGCCCTGGCAGGCCTCGCAGCGGCCGCCCTTGACGTTGAAGGAGAAGCGGCCGGGCTCGTAGCCGCGCGCCTTGGCTTCGGGCAGGCCGGCGAACCATTCGCGGATCGGCGTGAAGGCGCCGGTATAGGTCGCGGGGTTGGAGCGCGGCGTGCGGCCGATCGGCGACTGGTCGATGTCGATGATCTTGTCGATATGCTCCAGCCCCTCGATGCGGTCGTGCGGGGCCGCGCCCTCGCTGGCGTTGTTGAGTTTTCGGGCAATCGCGCGGTAGAGCGTGTCGATCAGAAGGGTCGACTTGCCGCCGCCGGAAACTCCCGTCACGCAGGTGAACAGGCCGAGCGGAATCTCCGCCGAGACATTCTTCAGATTATTGCCGCGGGCGTTGACGACCTTGATGGTGCGGCGATGGTTCGGCGGCCGGCGCTCGGGGATCGCCACCGACAATTCGCCGGTGAGGTATTTGCCGGTCAGCGACTTCGGGTTCTTCATGACCTCGGCGGGCGTGCCCTGTGCCACGATGTGGCCGCCATGCATGCCGGCGCCGGGGCCGATATCGAGCACGTAGTCGGCGAGGCGAATGGCGTCCTCGTCATGTTCGACCACGATCACGGTATTGCCGAGGTCGCGCAGCCGCTTCAGCGTCTCCAACAGCCGCGCATTGTCACGCTGGTGCAGGCCGATCGACGGCTCGTCCAGCACGTAGAGCACGCCGGTCAGTCCCGAGCCGATCTGGGAGGCCAGGCGGATGCGCTGGCTTTCGCCGCCGGACAGCGTGCCGGAGGATCGCGACAGCGTCAGATAATTCAGGCCGACATCGAGCAGGAAGGACAGCCGCTCGCGGATCTCCTTCAGCACGCGCGTGGCGATCTCGTTCTGTTGCGCATTCAGCGCGGCAGGCACGCTCTCGAACCATTCGCCGGCGCGCTTCACCGAGAGTTCGGAAATCTCGCCGATATGCTTGCCGCCGATCTTGACGCAGAGGGCCTCGGGCTTGAGCCGATGGCCGTTGCAGCCGGCGCAGGGGATGTCGGAGAAATACTTTGCCAGTTCCTCGCGCGCCCACTCGCTCTCGGTCTCGCGATAGCGCCGTTCGAGATTGGTGATGACGCCCTCGAACGGTTTCTTGGTGTCGTAGGAGCGAACGCCGTCCTCGTAGGAGAATTTGATCTCGTCGTCGCCGGAGCCGTGCAGCAGCGCTGCCTGCGTCTTCTTCGGCAGGTCCTTCCACTTGGTGTCGAGCGTGAACTTGTAGAATTTTCCAAGCGCGGTCAGCGTCTGGATGTAATAGGGCGAGGATGATTTGGCCCAGGGCGCGATGGCGCCCTTGCGTAGCGTCAGCTCCTTGTCGGGAATGACGAGGTCCTCGTCGATATGCTGCTCGACGCCGAGGCCGCCGCAGGCGGGGCAGGCGCCGTAGGGATTGTTGAACGAGAACAGCCGCGGCTCGATCTCCGGGATCGTGAAGCCGGAAACCGGGCAGGCGAATTTTTCCGAAAACAGAATTCGCTCCGGTCCACTCTTGTCGTGGATTTTTGCGGTCTTCTTGTCGGACTTCTTCTCTTCCGCCGCGCCCGCCGGGGCATCCGCATATTCGATCACGGCTAGGCCCTCAGCGAGCTTCAGCGCGGTCTCAAAACTTTCGGCGAGGCGCTGGCCGAGATCGGGACGGACCACGATGCGGTCGACCACCACATCGATGTCGTGCGGGAATTTCTTGTCGAGAACTGGCGCGTCCGAGAGCTCATAGAAGGTGCCGTCGATCTTGACGCGCTGAAAACCCTTTTTGAGCCATTCGGCGATCTCTTTCTTGTATTCGCCCTTGCGCCCGCGCACGACCGGCGCCAGCAGATAGAGGCGGGTGCCTTCGGGCAGCGCCAGCACGCGGTCGACCATCTGCGAGACGATCTGACTTTCGATCGGCAGGCCGGTGGCCGGCGAATAGGGCACGCCGACGCGCGCCCACAACAGGCGCATATAGTCGTAGATTTCGGTGACGGTGCCGACAGTGGAGCGCGGATTCTTCGACGTCGTCTTCTGCTCGATCGAGATCGCAGGCGAGAGGCCGTCGATCTGATCGACATCAGGCTTCTGCATCATCTCCAGAAACTGACGCGCGTAAGCCGAGAGCGATTCGACGTAGCGGCGCTGGCCTTCGGCATAGATGGTGTCGAAAGCGAGGGAGGATTTGCCGGAGCCGGAGAGGCCAGTGAACACGACCAGTTTGTCGCGGGGAATCTCGAGATCGACATTCTTGAGATTGTGCTCGCGCGCACCGCGAATCGTGATCGCACGCGATGCGGAGCCGGCGTTCTGTTGGCGCTTCGCCCTTAGCACTTCATCCATATCGGCATTTCCAGGCACGCTTGTCGCGCGCCGCGTTGGGCGCGCATTGCCGGAGCGAACCGGGATCAGGCGCCGATGAGTGAAAGTCGGAACATAGGAAGAACGGCAGGGAATATCCAGTGCCGCGCGCGAATCATCAACGGATTGTTTTGCGCCATCAACGTTTTGGCAGCAGCCGTCAGCAGCGCGAGCCGGAACTCAAAACAAGACGCCTCCGTTCCGGGTCTCGGAACGGAGGCGCGTGCAGCTTCAGTTGAGAAAGCTTAGAAGTGATAGTTCACGCCGACCTGAACGCTGTTCAGGTTGATCGTTCCGACCTGAACGCCGCCCGCGACGGCGTTGCCGAAGTAGGTGCCGCCTTCGAGGCTCTTATAGAGGTACTCGGCCTTGACCGACCATTTCGGTGCGAACATGACCTCAACACCGGCGCCGAGGGTCCAGCCCGAGTGGAAGCGATCGTCCGAGACGCTCACGCCGAGCGCGGTTGCGGTGAAGCGGTTGTCGGACCAGGCGTAGCCGCCGGTGCCGTAGACGAGGACCTGATCGAAGGCGTAGCCGACGCGGCCGCGAACGGTACCCATCGAGCGAATCGTGTAGTCGACCGAGGCGAGACCCCCGAAGAGGCCCACGTTCGCACCCACGTCAGCCCAAGCGGCGTCGGCTTCGAGACCGAGGACGACGTTGCCCATCTGCCAGTTGTAGCCGGCGGTGCCGCCAGCGAATCCGCCGCTCAGCGTGCCGATGCCCGACGAATTCTCCTGGGCGTAGCCGCCCATCGCGCCGAGGTAGAAGCCGGTCCAGTTATTGATCGCAATCGCGGCGGCGGGTGCCTTGGTGTAGGCCCGCGCGGGAAGATCGGCGGCGATCGCGGGCGCCATCCCAAACGCGATCAAACCGGTGGTGGTCAGCAGAATCTTTTTCACTTTCTTTTTCCTTTCGCGGCTCCAACGCAAACTTTCCTCAGCCGTCAATTTGAGGTTGCTCGCGCATATAGCTTGAAGTTCCCGCAAAAGGCTGTCGCCGAAAAACCACATCCGCGGCAAAAGTAGGTACTCTGCAACCGGCGCGGGTGTCGACGAACCCGCGGTACAACCAAACAAAAAGGCCGGCGCAAAGGCCGGCCTTTTCATCTTCGGTGAAGGCGTAGATCAGTACCTCGCAATCACCGGGCCACCCCACCGGTAGTTCACGCGAACGGTGACGAGATCGACGTCCTGGCGGATGCGGTCGCTGCCGAAGGCGAGGCCGCCCACGGTGGTGACGAAGTCGTGGGTGCGGTCCTGCATGAACAAGTGGTTATATTCAATGCCGGCCGACCAGTTGGGGGCAAAGCCGAATTCGATGCCCGCGCCGACCACGCCACCCCAGCGGGTGTCGTCACCGGTGTTGGCAATCACGACGCCCGAGGCAACATCGCGGATGCGGAAACGATCCGCCGTAACGGCCGCACCGCCCTTGAGGTAGAACAGAACGTTGTTGGCGGCGTAACCGACCTGGCCCGTGATCAGGCCGAACGCATCGATGCGCGACTCGTTGCGGAGCGTCGGATCGAACAGGCTCACATTGTCGCCCCTGAAGTCGGCCCAGTTGCCCTGGCCTTCAAGACCGAACACCCAGGTGCCAGCTTGCCAGCGATAACCGAGCTGACCGCCGGCGGTGCCTCCGGTTGCATCGTGGCAGCCTTCGTGGAAGGCCGGAACTACAGGACCCACGCCATCGTTGGTGAGATCCCAGCACTTGCGGCTGGAACCCCAGCCACCGTTTGCGCCGATGTAGAAGCCTGTCCAATCGTAGACCACGGCGACCGGTGCCGGCGGCGCCTTGGTGATGGGCCGCGCCCGCAGGTCGGCGGCCGCGGCAGGCGCAGCGAACGCGATGAGAGCAACCGTACCTAACAGAAACTTCTTCATCCTCTGATCTCCAGCTCTTGCCCGCTTCCCGTTGGTCCCGAAGCGTTGCCGTGATGACGCGAACGCCCGCGCCGATGGGTAATTCTATATCGCGACTCGCGCAAAAATGGCGTGTCCCGGATGCAACAGGCGAGAGCCAAGTTATATGCACAACACCATGATTATGCTGGTATAATTGGAACAACGGAGGGAACTTTTCGGGTTCCAAGTCGGCTTTCCGTGGGTTCCCGGGGTTCGCCTAGCGGTTGTAACGTCGCGGCCAGGCGCTGGGTGGGGTGTTGGCGGGAACAAAGCTGGAACATGCGGCCGGGCGATGCTATATGTGGATAACCGCCGGCTTGGCGAGGGATCGCCAAGTCAGCGGGGCCTGCGAGCGTATAGGGTCGGGTCGGATGTCCAAAAAGCGGACAGGCGACAGGCCAAGCGACAGGTCAAGAATTGAAGACGTCCGGCGATAGCGGGCCAATGATTTTTGCCGGCGATATCGAGTGGAGAGCGGCGATGGCGGGAAGTGTGAACAAGGTGATTCTGGTCGGTAACCTCGGCAAGGATCCGGAGATTCGACGCACACAGGACGGGCGGCCGATCGCCAATCTGAGCATCGCGACCTCGGAGACCTGGCGCGACAAGGGTACCGGCGAGCGCAAGGAAAAGACCGAATGGCACCGAGTCGTGATCTTCAACGAGGGGCTCTGCAAGGTCGCCGAGCAATACCTGAAGAAGGGCGCCAAGGTTTACATCGAGGGCGCGCTGCAGACCCGCAAATGGACCGACCAGAGCGGCGTCGAGAAATACTCGACCGAAGTCGTGTTGCAGGGATTTAACTCGACCCTGACCATGCTCGATGGCCGCGGCGGCGGTGGAGGCGGCAGCTTCGGCTCCGACGATTCCGGCGATTTCGGCTCCAGCGGTCCGGTCTCTTCGGCGCCGCGGCGGGCGGTGGCGGCCGGCAGCCGCAACAGCGACATGGACGACGACATCCCGTTCTAGCGCAAGGCGCCCGTTTTGGAGCAGGGCCTTGCGGCGCATTGGCTTCGCAAAAAATTCGCTTGCGAGAACGGGCGTTTACGGCTGGTTTACTTAATGTGCCGGCGCAAGAACGATCTACATTCGGCTGAAAGCGCTCGTTGGCGCGTTGCGATCCGAGCGCATGGCCGGTTCGGCGCGCTGTTATCTGCTTAATATTTGCATGAGGTATTTCGCCTAAGCTGCTCCCAGCCTCGAACGCCAACCGGTCTGGAGCGGCCACCATGAGCCTCGCACCGTTGCTGGAGGCCCCCGGCACGATCCCGCTGCACGCCTTCGCAGCGATGGCGGCGTTTGCGCTCGGCATCGTACAGTTCGCCGCGCCAAAGGGGACCTTGCCGCACCGGACCATCGGCTGGATCTGGGTGCTGCTGATGTTTGCGGTCGCAGTCAGCGGGTTCTGGATCCACGAGATCCGCATGTTCGGCCCGTTCAGCCCGATCCATCTGCTGTCGATTTTCACGCCGATCATGCTGGTGTTCGCGGTTCTGCACGCCCGCCGGCACAATGTCGGCGCGCATAAGAAGGCGATGATCTCGATCTTCTTCGGCGCGCTCGTCGTCGCCGGCGTGTTCACGTTCCTGCCGGGACGGATCATGCATGCGGTAGTTTTCGGTCCATAATAGACGGTAATCAGGTGCCGTTTTGGCGCTTCAGTCCAACCCGGAAATGACCGTTCCAGCAGCAGTTGGGAAACCTCCTTGCGATGCCGTAAGTCCATGAAAAAACGAGCGGAAAAACAGCTCCCACTTGAAAGCTTCGGGGTGGTTATCGGACCTCCGATGCGCTATATGATTCCCGACTAAGAACTGACTGGATTTCCCCTTTGTCCGACAACGAAGACGACAAGCCCGGCGAGCCGCCGGAGCGCTCCGATATCCGTCCCGTTTCCATCCTCGACGAGATGAAACGCTCCTACCTCGATTACGCCATGAGCGTGATCGTGGCGCGTGCGCTGCCGGATGCGCGCGACGGATTGAAGCCCGTGCACCGCCGCATTCTCTACTCGATGCATGAGCAGGGACACACGCCGGACAAGAAATACGTCAAATCCGCGCGCGTCGTCGGCGACGTGATCGGTAAGTATCATCCGCACGGCGATCAATCGATTTACGACGCGATGGTCCGGATGGCGCAGGATTTCTCCATGCGCGTACCGCTGATCGACGGGCAGGGCAATTTCGGCTCGATCGACGGCGATCCCCCGGCGGCCTATCGATATACCGAAGCGCGCCTGACGCGGTCGGCGCAGGAGGTTATCGGCGATATCGACGAAGACACGGTCGACTTCCAGCCCAACTATGACAATTCCGAGCGGGAACCGTCGGTTCTGCCGGCCAAGTTCCCAAATCTTCTGGTCAACGGCGCCGGCGGCATCGCCGTCGGCATGGCAACCAACATCCCGCCGCACAATCTCGGCGAAGTCATCGACGCCTGCGTCGCGCTGATCGACAATCCGGCGCTCACGATTGACGACCTCATCAACATCGTACCAGGCCCGGATTTCCCGACCGGCGGCATTATTCTCGGCCGTCAGGGCATCCGCTCCGCCTATCACCTCGGCCGCGGCTCGATCGTGATGCGCGGCAAGGTGACGATCGACACCATCCGCAAGGATCGCGAGGCGATCATCATCACCGAAATTCCCTACCAGGTGAACAAGGCGACGATGGTCGAGCGCATCGCCGATCTGGTGAAAGAGAAGAAGATCGAGGGCATTGGCGATCTCCGCGATGAGTCCGACCGCGACGGTTATCGCGTCGTCATCGAACTGAAGCGCGAAACCGTGCCCGATGTCGTGCTCAACCAGCTCTATCGGTTCACGCCGTTGCAGGCGAATTTCCCGGCCAACATGCTGGCGCTGGATTCCGGTCGTCCGCAGACGATGACCCTGAAGGATCTGCTCACCATCTTCATCGCGTTCCGCGAGCAGGTGGTGACCCGGAGGACCAAGTTCCGGCTCAGCAAGGCGCGTGACCGCGCCCATATTCTGGTCGGCCTTGCGATCGCGGTCGCCAATATCGACGAAATGATCCGCGTGATCCGAACCTCGCCAGATCCGAACACCGCGCGCGATACGCTGATGTCGCGCGACTGGCCGGCGCGGGACGTCGAGGCGATGATCACGCTGATCGACGATCCCAGGCACCGCATCAACGCCGATGGTACGATCCGGCTGTCGATGGAGCAGGCCAAGGCCATCCTCGACCTGCGGCTTCAGCGGCTGACCGCACTGGGGCGGGATGAGATTTCCGAAGAGCTCGACAAGCTCGCGGCAGAGATCGCCGACTACCTCGACATCCTGCGGTCGCGCGCCCGCGTTCAGGCGATCGTCAAGACCGAACTGGCCGAGGTGAAGCAGAAGTTCGCCACCCCGCGCAAGACTGTGATCGTCGAGCAGGAAGGCGAGGTCGAGGACGAGGACCTGATCCAGCGCGAGGACATGGTGGTCACGGTCTCGCACGCCGGCTACGTCAAGCGCGTGCCGCTCTCGACCTATCGGGCACAACGGCGCGGCGGCAAGGGCCGCGCGGGCATGCAGACCCGCGACGAGGACTTTGTCTCCAGGCTGTTTGTGGCCTCGACCCATACGCCGGTGCTGTTCTTCTCCTCGCGCGGCCAGGTCTACAAGGAAAAGGTCTGGCGGCTGCCGATGGCGGCTCCCAACGCGCGCGGCAAGGCGATGATCAACATCCTGCCGCTGGAGCAGGGCGAGCGCATCACCACCATCATGCCGCTGCCGGAGGATGAATCCTCCTGGGCCAATCTCGACGTGATGTTCGCCACGACAGGCGGTACCGTTCGCCGCAACAAGCTGTCCGACTTCGTCGATGTCCGCCGATCCGGCATCATCGCCATGAAGCTCGGGGAGGGCGAATCGATCGTCGACGTCCAGATCTGCACCGAGCATGACGACGTGCTGCTGACGGCGGCCGGCGGCCAGTGCATCCGCTTCCCCGTCACCGATGTCCGCGTCTTCACCGGCCGCACCTCGATGGGCGTGCGCGGCATCGCGCTGGCGGAGGGCGACAAGCTGATCTCGCTGGCGATCCTGCGCCATGTCGAGACCTCCTCCGACGAGCGTTCGGCCTACTTCAAGATGCGCCGCGCAGTGGCCGGCGAAGCCGCGGCGGAAGAGCCTGCTGATGTGGAAGGCGAGGAGACCTCGGGCTCGCTTCAGCTCTCGCAGGAGCGCTACGCCGAAATGTCGGCGCAGGAGCAGGTGGTGCTGACGGTCTCCGTCAACGGCTTCGGCAAGCGCACCTCGTCCTACGAGTACCGCACCACCGGACGCGGCGGCAAAGGCATCGTCGCGATGAGTGTCAACAACCGCAACGGCAAGCTGGTGGCGTCGTTCCCGGTGGAGCACAGCGATCAGATCATGCTGGTCACCGACAAGGGCCAGCTGATCCGCTGCCCGGTCGAGGACATCCGCATCGCCGGCCGTTCGACACAGGGCGTCATCGTGTTCGATACGGCCGAGGACGAGCACGTGGTGTCGGTCGAGCATATTTCGGAAGACGAGAACGGCGAGAACGGAAACGGCGGGTAGCGCCGCCCGGCTGTCATTTCGGGCCTGCGTGCTACCCACGCAGCCCGGAATGACGAAACTCGTAGCCCCCGCGCGCCACTTCAGGGCTCCCGGTGCAGTAAACCAGACCTTAACCATATATCGATACCATTTGCTGTATCCGGGTGGTGACCGTCCGGCCAACGGGAGCAAAATCATGCCCGTCGAGATGCTGACGTATGCCGAACTGGGCGAACGACTTACTGTTTCGCCAGAGGCCGCGCGTGCCCTGGTGAAGCGACACCGATGGCCGCGCTCCCGCTCCAACGACGGCAAGACGCTGGTCCAGGTCGATCTCAGCGAATTCAGCCATTCCCCAATACCCCGTCAGCCGCAAACGCAGGCCGGTCACCAGGTGGTCACCGCCCTGAAGCAGCGAATCGAGAGCTTGCAGACCGAGCTGGCGGAGATGAAGGTGATCGCCAGCGGCCATCGGGCCGACTTCGAGCGAGAGTGCGAACGCACGAACAAGCTCCTGGCCGAACTGCTCAAAGTCAGCACGGAAAGCGTGGGAGCCCGGGAACGGGCGGCTCTGCTCGAAGGCAAGCTATCGATGCTGACGCAACCCTGGCGGCGCCGTCTGATCGATGCTTTCACCCTTGCCTTGCCACAAGTCGCCTCCAGCCCTCGCGAGAGCGCCGGCCCGATAGCCCAGTCGCAGAATTGAACCGACTTGCCAACTCGTCGTCCCCGCCGTGGCTGGCACAGGCAGGCGTGGAGCATGTTGAGGTGCGCCGCGTGGTTTTCCCGCGGCGCGACAGCTACCTTAAGCAAAATACGGCTACGCCGCCTCGGTTGCGTCGAGCTGTGCCTCCAGTGAAGCAATGGTGATCCGGATGTTGTCCTTCCGGGCTCGCAGGCTCCGCGCCAAAACCGAATAGGTTACGGCCGACAGATCATAAACACCCGCGCGGGTTTCCTCGTGTTCTATTTCGATGGTGAGCAACTCGACCGAACGCGAGAGGCTTTCGATCAGTCTCGCCATTTGTGACCGGTTCACCGCTGCCGTGCCCCGGAGTGTCTGAAGTAGATGCGAAGTTGTCATTGGTAGCCTCTGCGCTGGTCTGGTTTGGGACGCGCTCGCGGCGCATTCAGGTGTACAGCAAAGGCAGTGCCAATTAGGGCTGCGAGAATCTCCGTAGTTCTCCGGATCAACAGCGTAGCCTCCCGAACGGTCCTGCTCGAGGCCAGGACCGAGACGAGGCCCAGTGCCATCAGCAGCACGCCAAGCCAGGTTGCCGTCCAGCCGCGGCCGTCATCGGCTGCCTCGGAGTTGGGTGCGGCGACCGGTGCGGCAGAAGGGGCGGAGGCGGCAACCGCGTCGGCCGGCGCGGCTGCCAAAAGCGTCTCCACGTCGACCTGGCGCGACGTGGCTTGGTCAAGCGTGAGCTGGTCGGTCACGCGGTTGGCGACGGGTGCCGGCGGCACGAGGGCTGCGGCGCCCGCAGGGACGACGGAAGCGGCATCGGCCACCTTTAGCTTGGGTGCGGGCGGCGTCGGCGGAGAAGTTTCCGCCGGTGCGGAGCGCAGCAGCTCCGCACGCGCATCCACGACCGCCTTGCGCTTGCTCTGCGCGGCCTCGTTCTCCTCGGAAGCGGTGACACGAGGCTTCGCGGCGCGATGACGAGCCTGCTTTTTCACCGCCATCGCCTCATCGGTCTGGAACCAGCATCTGCGCCCGCCTTCCAGACGGTAGACCCAGTGCTGGCCGGCCGTCGTCGACTTGCCCGGCCGCGACAAGCACTCCGCTTCCGCTTCTGCGGCAGCGGGCGCAGTGGCCTGCCGGGGAGCGAAATTGAACCAGTCTGCAAAAGGATTCGAAGACGCAGGCGATGTCGACAGACCTGCGAGAAAGACAAAAGCGCCGAAGCAAAATCGCAAATGACCGGACATGGGACACCCCGGTGTTGCGCCCCCGCGGGCACGACCTTTGGCCGCGACCTGGGTCACAATGCGGCTTAAATCCGGCAGCGCGGTGGATTCATTCTGGCCCGGAAATACGATCCAGGCCCGAGTGCCCGCCTGTTGCCGCGCGAAAGGCGTCCGGTGTTTTCTGGCCGATCTCGAACCTGGATGGAGTTGTTGAAACTTAGTATTTCATGTTGCGGCCCGCGTCGATGTGGCGGGGACCGCCCCCATGCGCTGCTGCACCTTACTGCAGCATCTTCTGGCCTTGTCGTTGGGGTGGTTGTTAGTCAATCCGCGATGTCTGCGCATGGACTCCAACGGACATTGAGCAACCTTTCACGAGTCATGTTCAAAGGCGTCAGCAGCCCTGCTGAAACAACGCTCTCGCTTCGTCGCACAGTCGCCTGGGCGAGCATCTTGAGCCCTTGCCGGCATCCTGAGGGGATGTGCGGTCTTTGGTCGCGATACAGGGCGCGGTGGAAGGTCCTATGGTGGCCACGACATGATCCACGTTCTCGACATCGATCCGCGCATCGCGCGGCGTTGCTTGCACGCCGGACGCCTCCAAGCAGGAGTCTAGCCGGACGGTAGTTTGCCGTCCGGATACCCCCTTCCTTCATCAAACAGATTTGGTGTGTGGCTCTTCCGCGAGGGAAGCCCAAACAAGGAGGCATGTCGTGAACAACCCCTCTATCCCAGACGTCACTCTTCCGGCGTCTGATTATCGCCGCTTGGAGCGGCTCGCGCTGGCAGGCGCAGATCAAGGCGACGTGGACGCGCGCTTTCTGTTGAGTGAGATCAACCATGCGGAAATCGTCCCTGATGGCGCAGCCAGATTGGACAGCATTGTCACCATGGGTTCGTGGGTGACGTTCTGGATCACCTGGGGCTTCCCTCGCGAGACGAGGCAACTGGTGTATCCCGAAGACTACGCGTCCGAGCGAACCCAAATCCCCGTGATGTCACCGTTGGGCGCAGCGTTGGTGGGCCTGAAGGTCGGAAGTGAAATCCCCTTCTTCATCGCTGGGCGCACCAGCGTCGTCAGGATCGAACGCGTCAGTCGAGGTGACGCGAATGATGTTGTCAGGGCTTTGTTTTCCAATCCGGTGGTCAAGGGCAAAAAGCTCTTTGATGACGATGATCCGGGACCATCAGCAGCATAGGAAAGGAGAGAAAGTAATGAGCAAGACTAATTCCAAGAGCAAGCCTGAAATCGTGTTGCCGCCAATCACGGTGATGGAGGATGAGGCTAGGCGTCTAAACGCGCTGGCCAGTTCGAGCGCGATGCTGTTCCCGCGCGTGGCCCATTTCCTTGCACAGGAGATGGAGCGTGCAAAAGTGGTGGCGGATAATTCCGATCTGCGCGGAGTGGTCCGCATGGGCTCCCAGGTCCGGTACTGCGATGACAAGACCGGCGAAGTCCGTGACGTCGTGTTGGTGTATCCACACGAAGCGGACATAACGTTAAAGCGCGTCTCGGTTCTTACGCCGGTCGGAGCTGCGTTGATCGGCCTGTCGGTTGGCCAAGCCATCCAGTTTCAAACGCCAGGCCACAACAAGCGGTCCTTGACGGTGCTGGGCGTGTCCAACTGAAGGAGGCTTTGATATGTGCGACGTTTCAACTAGGCAAGCCGCTTTAACGGTTATCGGCATCACCGTCGTTTTGGCTGCCGTGTTATATGTTGCGACGTTCTTCAAGGCTTGAAGGTCCAACCTGCAAGGTAGCCCCTCTCGGTCCATGATCGAGTGGGGCACCTCACAGAGATTGCTTCTATACGTCACACCGCGACCCGAATTCATCGCGACCGATCGGCAGTGCCGGCAGGTCGTCTGATACGCATCATTCCGCGGCAAGCGGCGCTTCGCGCGGCACGATGATCCGGATTTTCGTTCCCGCGCCGGGTCTGGTTTCCAGATTGATCCGGCCGCCCAGACGATTGGTCACGATGTTGTGGACGATGTGCAGTCCGAGGCCGGTGCTGCCCTGGTCGCGCCGGGTCGTGAAAAACGGATCGAACACCTGGCGCTTGATTTCCGGGCTCATGCCGCAGCCCTCGTCCGAGAACAGCACTTCGACGTTGTGCTTGCCCGACGCCTGGGCAGCGATATAGACGGCTCCGCGCGCGCCATCCGGATAGGCGTGCACCGCGGAATTGATGACCAGGTTGGTCAACACCTGGCCGTAGGGGCCGGGATAGCTGTTCATGGCCAGATCAGGCTCGCATGCGACGTTGACCACGAGATTTCTGCGCAGCCCGAACCGCAGTCCCTTGACGACCTGTTCGGTCACCACGCCGAGATCGAAGCCTCTGCGGTCCGAAACGTTGCGATCGGCCGCAACTTGCTTGAACGACTGTATCAGATCGATCGCATGATTGAGATTGATCATGACTTGCGAGGCCGCCTCGCGGCTTGCCGCAATGAATTCAGTCAGGCTCGACCGGCGCACGCCGCCGCCGGCGACATCGGCTTCAAAGCGATCGGCCTTGTTTATGAATGCTGAGGCAACCGTGAGGCTGGTGCCGACGGGGGTGTTGAGCTCGTGCGCCACGCCCGCCACCAGCCTTCCCAGCGCTGCCAGCTTCTCGGTCTGCACGAGGCTGTCCTGCGCGGCGCGGAGATCTTCCAGCGATTGCGACAATTGCGTCGTGCGTTCCTGGACCTCGGTGAACAGCCGCGTGTTCTCGATGGCGATGACCGCCTGTCCGGCAAAGGTTTTCAGGAGCTCGACCTGCGCCTTGGCAAATAATTGCGGCTTCAGCCGCATCACTGCGATGGCACCGATCGCGACCTCGTCGCGCAGCATCGGCACGACGAGGATGCTGCGATAGCCCGATGTTTTCTGCAGGTCGCTATAGCCGCCCGAGACGAGCACGTCAGGCTCGTGCACGACGCGGCGCTCGCGGATGGCGACCGAGATCAGATTCTTGCTGGTCAGTGCGGCAGGGTAGGCCTTGCGCACCGCGGCGACCGATTCCGGGGAAAACTGGTCATGCGCGACCAGATGGACATGATCTCCCTCCCGGCGATAGACGGCGCTCAGCACGCTCTGGCAGAGCCGCGCGGCGTTCCTGACGATGCGGTCGAACACGGGCTGGATACCGGTCGGCGAGTCCGAAATAAGGCTCAAGACCTCCGCCATCGCCGCTTGCCGCTCCCTGGCTTCCTGCAGCTCGAGGGTAAGCTGTTCGATTTCCGTTTTGGCGGGATTCTTGGCTTTTGTTTTTGCAAGGCCGGGGATGGCCGCTGCCTTTGGCGCACGGCGGCCCTTTGCCGTGGTCGTTGCGCGGCTTTTCGATCTGGTTGGTTCGCCGCTTACTTTCATTGCCTGCCCAAGCCCCCCGGATAAGCTATCGCATCGGCCTAAGCCAGCAATGGGAAAATGCCGTCCGCACGTTCAGAACGTGCCCAAGAAGCGATAGGTGTGATATCAGCGCATCAACTGAAGATAGAGTTCATTTTTAGGGCAGGCGCGCCATTGGCGGGGTGTCCACGAAAAACGGCTGATCCATATGCTCGTTAAAATGATTTATCTGCTGGTCGCAGGATGTTTGTTGCTGCTTTTGCTCAGCTATGCCGCCGCTCAGGCCGGCCCGAATGCGGCACCCGCGACCTGTGGCGTTGATATCGAGAACCAGCAAGCGGATGACGTGGAGGCTGCCTGTTTGCGCGAGTTCGGGAAACTCGCGAGCCGCCAGGGCGAGTTGCTGACGCTGCGGCTCGAAAACGGCGCGTCAAAGGCATATCGAGACGAAGGCAAGGCTTGCGAAACCGACGACGCAGCGAGGTGCATCAGCTATCGGCTCGCCGCGTATCATCCCGAGGCGCACGTCTATTCGATCGCGATCAGATACTATGAAGGCGGTGCTGTAGAACTTCTCAGCGGGCGCACGGGCAATGTCCTGCGACTCTCGGGTACGCCATATTTTTCGCCGGATGGATCAAGATTCATCGTCATAGACAATGATTATGCCTATGGCGGCGAGCATGACCTTGCGATTGGCTCTAACGTGAACGGTTCGCTTTCACTGGAATGGCAAGCCAGGAGGGAAGAGCTCCTGGAATGGCGGCTTCAGAGCTGGATCGATAATGATCACATCGCCCTGCGCGTGTTTCCGGATGACGCCGGCCAAAAGTGTCCGGACAACAACTGCGACGCGATGCTGGTGCGTTTCGGGAATAGCTGGGCGCTTCGTCGGTTGCCAGCAAAGCAACAGTAATCAATCGATCGTCAAACCAGCGAGTAGCCCGGGTGAAGCGCAGCGCAACCCGGGATAAGCCGATCGTTGTGGCGAGATCGTTCCCGGATTGCGCTTCGCTCCATCCGGGCTACGCGCTGCTTGGGGCCGATTCCGTTGAAAAAGGCGGCAGTAGTTTCGTCGTGAACGCCCGCTGTTCCGCGGACGAGTCGGCTTGATGAGGCTCACGCGGGCATCGGGATCAGCTTGGCCATCTTACGAAGGTTCTGAG
>NZ_JBWBWM010000066.1:0-23209 GCF_056174665.1 Bradyrhizobium sp. WYCCWR15520 | reverse complement strand
CCCCGAGGAGAATGTGCTGAGCGAGGTCGGCCGCGGCGTCAACGTGCTGATGTCCGGCCTCGACTACGAGCGCGCGGTGCTGGCGGCAGGCCCGATCGGCATCATGCAGGCCTGCATGGACGTGGTGTTGCCTTACGTGCACGAGCGCAAGCAGTTCGGCGAGCCGATCGGGACGTTCCAACTGGTGCAGGGCAAGATCGCCGACATGTACACCACCATGAACGCCTCGCGCGCCTATGTCTACGCGGTGGCAAAAGCCTGCGACCGTGGCGAGACCACGCGCGAGGACGCCGCCGGCGCGATTCTCTACGCCGCGGAAAAAGCCACGCAATGCGCGCTCGACGCCATCCAGCTCCTCGGCGGCAACGGCTACATCAACGACTATCCGACCGGGCGGCTATTGCGCGACGCCAAGCTCTACGAGATCGGCGCCGGCACCAGCGAAATCCGTCGCATGCTGATCGGACGGGAACTGTTCGAAAAGACCGCCTGAACTTCACATCGGTGCAAAGATAGTACAGGCTGCCGCATCCTCGTCGAACGGGCTGTCCCGACCGTCCTGAAGCCATCCCCAGGCACTCCAGCATTTTTGAGAAAACGCCGACCATGCCGCTTCATTCCACCATCGATCCCAAATCCTCCGAATTTGCCCGCAACGCCGACGTCATGCGTGGCCTGGTAGCGGAGCTTCGCGAGAAGCTGAAGGTGGTCTCCGGCGGCGGCGGCGAGGCTTCCCGCAAGCGGCATACCTCGCGCGGCAAGATGCTGGCGCGCGAGCGCGTCGACCTGCTGGTCGACCCCGGCACTGCCTTTCTGGAATTGTCGCCGCTCGCCGCCCACGGCCTCTATGGCGGCGACGTCCATTCCGCCAGCGTCATCACCGGCGTGGGGCGCATTTCGGGCAGGGAATGCGTCATCGTCGCCAACGACGCCACCATCAAGGGCGGTACCTATTACCCGATGACCGTGAAGAAGCATCTACGCGCGCAGGACATCGCGCGGCAGAACAATCTGCCCTGCGTCTACATGGTCGATTCCGGCGGCGCCTTCCTGCCGATGCAGGACGAGATCTTTCCGGACGAGCGGCATTTCGGCCGCATCTTCTACAACCAGGCGCAGATGTCCTCGATGGGCATTCCGCAGATCGCCATCGTGATGGGCTCGTGCACCGCGGGCGGCGCCTATGTGCCTGCCATGTCGGACGAGAGCATCATCGTGCGCAACCAGGGCACCATCTTCCTCGGCGGACCGCCCTTGGTGAAGGCTGCGACCGGCGAGGTGGTTTCGGCGGAAGAACTCGGCGGCGCCGATGTGCATTCCCGCCATTCCGGCGTCACCGATCACTACGCGCAGAACGATGCCCATGCGATCGGGATCGCGCGGCGTATCGTCGCCACGCTGAAGCAGCCGACACGCGCTAACCTGAACATGCGCGAACCGCGGGAGCCGCTGTTTCCCGCCGAGGAAATCTACGGCGTGGTTTCCGCCGACGGCAGAAAACCGTTCGACGTCCACGACATCATCGCCCGGATCGTCGACGGCTCCGAATTCGACGAGTTCAAAAAACTCTACGGCACGACGCTGATCTGCGGCTTTGCTCATATCTGGGGCTATCCGGTCGGCATCATCGCCAACAACGGCATCCTGTTCAGCGAGAGTTCGCTGAAGGGCGCGCACTTCATCGAACTGTGCTGCCAGCGCAATATCCCGCTGGTGTTCCTGCAGAACATCACCGGCTTCATGGTCGGCAAGAAATACGAGGCCGGCGGTATCGCGCGCGACGGCGCCAAGCTGGTGACTGCGGTCGCAACTGCAGGCGTGCCAAAGTTCACTGTCGTGATCGGCGGCTCCTACGGCGCCGGCAATTACGGCATGTCTGGCCGCGCCTACTCTCCGCGCTTCCTGTGGATGTGGCCGAACGCGCGCATCTCCGTGATGGGCGGCGAGCAGGCGTCCATGGTGCTGAGCCAGGTCCGCCGCGACAATATCGAGGCCAAGGGCGAGAGCTGGTCGGCCGAGGAAGAAGATAAATTCCGCACTCCAATCCGCGCGCAATACGAACATCAGGGCAATCCGTATTACGCCACCGCGCGGCTGTGGGACGACGGCGTGATCGACCCGGCCGACACACGCCTGGTGCTCGGCCTTGGATTGTCGGCCGCCGCCAATGCGCCGATCGAACCCACGAAGTTTGGCCTGTTCAGGATGTGATGATGGACCGCGCAAAGCTCTACCGGCGTTTCCGGACGCTCCTGATCGCCAACCGTGGCGAGATCGCCTGCCGTGTCATTCGCTCCGCCCGCGCCATGGGCCTGCGCAGCGTCGCCGTCTATTCCGAGGCGGACCGCGACGCCATGCATGTCGCCATGGCTGATGAAGCTGTGCTGCTCGGGCCGGCGCGGGCGCGCGACAGCTATCTCAACATCGAGCGCGTGATCGAAGCCGCGCGCCAGACCGGCGCCGAGGCGGTGCATCCCGGCTATGGCTTCCTGTCGGAGAATGCCGAATTCGCGCAGGCGTGTCTGAACGCCGGCCTCGTGTTCGTCGGCCCGACCGCCGAGATGATGACGGCTATGGGCTCGAAGTCGGGCTCGAAAGCGCTGATGGAGAAGGCGGGGGTGCCCTTGGTGCCCGGCTATCACGGCGAGGCCCAGGACGAGGCGACATTGGCAAAGGCCGCAGATGCGATCGGCTTCCCGGTGCTGGTGAAGGCATCCGCCGGTGGCGGCGGGCGCGGCATGCGCGTGGTGAATTCGGCCGGCGAGCTTGCGGCGGCGATCGTCAGCGCCAAGCGCGAGGCCAAGGCGGCATTCGGCGACGACCGCATGCTGATCGAAAAATTCGTGCAAAGTCCCCGGCATATCGAGGTGCAGATCATCGGCGACAGCCATGGCAATCTGCTCTCGCTGTGGGAGCGCGAGTGCACACTGCAGCGACGGCACCAGAAGGTGATCGAGGAAGCACCATCGCCGACACTCGACGCCACGCAGCGCGAGACCGTGTGCGCCGCGGCGCGCAAGGCGGCTGCCGCGGTGAACTATGTCGGCGCCGGCACCATCGAGTTCGTCTCCGACGGCAAGGAAGTGTTCTTCATCGAAATGAACACCCGCCTGCAGGTCGAGCATCCCGTGACCGAACTGATTACCGGCGTCGATCTCGTCGAATGGCAGTTGCGGGTGGCGTTTGGCGAGAAGCTGCCGCTGGCGCAAAACGAGATCAGGTTGAACGGCCACGCCATCGAGGCGCGGGTCTATGCGGAAAATCCGCAGAAGAACTTTATGCCATCGGTCGGCCGGATCCGGACCTGGCGCACGCCGGACGCAGTCGATGGTTTGCGCATCGATTCCGGCTATCGCGACGGTGATGCGGTGTCGCCCTATTACGACGCCATGCTGGCCAAGGTGATCGCATGGGCGCCGACACGGCAGGCCGCCATTGAGCGTCTCAACCGCGGACTGGAAGAGACTGACGTCCGCGGCATCGTCACCAATATCCCGTTCCTGTCGGCGCTGATCACCCATCCGAACGTGCGCGCCAACACCATCGACACGGGTTTCATCGAGCGCGAGCTGAAGAAGCTGACGGAAGCCTCGGGTATAACAGGCGATCTTGAGCTTTGCGCCGCAGTCGCCGCCATTGTCAATGACGAACGGAAGACTGCGCTCAAGGAAGCGCATTCGCCGTGGCAGACGTTTGGCTGGATGCCAGTTGGCCAGCGCAAGCGGGTGTTCTCGTTCCGCCAGGGGCAGGGCGCCGAACAGAAGGTGACGCTGCACTATGGCAACGGACCGTCGACGGTTTCGATCGGCAAGCAC
This sequence comes from Bradyrhizobium sp. WYCCWR15520, assembly GCF_056174665.1. Lineage (NCBI taxonomy): Bacteria > Pseudomonadati > Pseudomonadota > Alphaproteobacteria > Hyphomicrobiales > Nitrobacteraceae > Bradyrhizobium > Bradyrhizobium sp. WYCCWR15520. The sequence continues at coordinate 19,394 of NZ_JBWBWM010000066.1, read as the reverse complement.
GAATTCGTTTTCACGACGTCGTCCGCGGATGGCGGGAGTTTCGACCTGACGATCGACGGCATGAAATCGCGCGTTACCGCCGTGATCGAGGGCCACGAGCTTTACCTGCGCACCCGGAATGGCCGCTTCGACCTGCACTGGGTCGATCCGTTCGGTGGCGAGACCGAGGAGCTGGTCGGCGAGGACAAGATCGTGGCACCGCTACCGGGCACCGTGGTGGCGTTGCTGGCCGAAGAGGGCGCGACACTGGAAAAAGGCGCCGCGATCCTGACGCTGGAAGTCATGAAGATGGAGCAGACCCTGCGCGCGCCCTTTGCCGGCACCTTGAAAAAAATCAGGTGCAAGGTCGGCGATATCGTCGGCGAAGGCGTCGAGCTTGCCGAACTCGAACCGGCGGCGGCATCATGAGCGATGCCGTCCACATCGTCGAAGTCGGCCCGCGCGACGGGCTGCAGAACGAGAAGACCCCGATCAGCGTCGCCGATCGGATCGCCTTCGTCGAGGCGCTGATCGGCGCCGGGCTTAGGGCGGTGGAGGTCGGCGCGTTCGTGTCGCCCAAGGCCATTCCGCAGATGGTCGGGTCGGCCGAAGTGTTGCGCGGCGTCAGCCACCATACGGAATGCGAATTGCCGGTGCTGGTGCCGAACGAGAAGGGCTATGAGGCCTCACAGACCGCGGGCGCGAAACTGATCGCCGTGTTCGCCGCGGCATCGGAAGGTTTTTCCCGCGCCAATATCAATTGCTCGATTGCGGAATCGATCGAGCGGTTCAAGCCGGTGCTGGCCTGCGCCAAGGCCGATGGTGTTCGCGTGCGCGGCTACATTTCCACTGTGCTCGGCTGCCCCTATGAGGGCGAGATCAAGCCGCAGGCCGTCGTTGATGTCGCCAAGGTGCTGTGGGATCTCGGCTGCTACGAAATCTCGCTCGGCGACACCATCGGCGTCGGCACGCCCTTGAAGGCGCGGCAACTGCTGCGCGCGGTGGCCGGCCACGTGCCGATGGCCAATCTCGCCATGCATTTCCACGACACGTATGGACAAGCGCTCGCCAATCTCTATGCCGGGATGGAGGAGGGCTGCCGCGTGATCGATTCCGCCGCCGGCGGTCTCGGCGGTTGCCCCTACGCCCCCGGCGCGACGGGAAATGTCGCGACGGAGGACGTCGTCTACATGCTCGAAGGCATGGGCATTGCGACCGGCGTCGATATGGCAAAGCTGGTCGCGGCGACCAACGTCGTGAGCGGGCTGATCGGCCGTCCGCCGGTCAGCCGCGTGGCGGCAGCGTTGAATGCGAAGATGCGGGCCGCCAAGTAGACCACTTACGCGGCCTTCAGCCCGACGTTCGGCAGCAGCGGCCGGTTCTTCAGGGCTTTCGCCATCATCGCCTCGACCTCCGCCTTCTCGTGCGGCAGCAGCGCCAGCCGCGGCGGGCGGGTCAGCGCGGTGCCGCGGCCCATGATGTGCTCGCACAGCTTGATGCACTGGACGAGGTCCGGACGGGCATCGAGGTGGAGCAGCGGCATGAACCATTCGTAGAGCGGCATTGCCTCGGCATAGCGCCCCGCCTTGGCGAGGCGGAACAGGGTCTCACCTTCGCGCGGGAAGGCGTTCGACATGCCGGAGACCCAGCCGACGGCACCCATGGCCACGCTCTCGACAATGACGTCGTCGAGGCCGGCGAACAGCACGAAGCGATCGCCGACCATGTTGCGGGTGTCGATGAAACGCCGTGTGTCGCCGGAGGAGTCCTTGAAGCACACCACCGTTTCCACATCGGCGAGCGACGCCAGAATGTCCGGCGTGACGTCGTTCTTGTAGATCGGCGGGTTGTTGTAGAGCATCACGGGCAGGTCGGTCGCGCTGGCGACCGAGCGGAAATGCGCGGCGGTTTCGTGCGGCTTGGACGAATAGACCAGCGCCGGCATCACCATCACGCCGTCAATGCCGACGCGGGCGGCCTCCTTGGCGGTTTCGACGGCAAAGGCTGTGGTGAACTCGGCGATGCCGCACAGCACGGGGACGCGGCCGGCCGCGACCGACTTGGCCGTCTCCATGATGGCGATCTTTTCCTTGCGCTCCAGCGAGGTGTTCTCGCCGACCGAGCCGCAGACGATCAGTCCGGAAACGCCGTCGCGGATCAGGCCGTCCATCACCTTGGCGGTGGCGTCAATATTGAGCGAAAGGTCGTCGTTGAACTGCGTGGTAACGGCCGGGAAGACGCCTTCCCAGGAAATGCGTGGGCTCATTGCTTGGCTCCGATTGGAATTATGCCGGCGGATTGTCGAATCCGCCGGGCTCTGGGGGCTTGAAAATGACGGATGGGATCAGAGCGTCGCGCCGACCTTGCGCAGTTCGGCGAGAACGGGCGCTTTTGGCAGCCAGATCTTGTCGAACTCGGCAATGACGGCCTCGGTATCCTTGGCATCGACCTGGCGGATCGGGATCGGCGCGCTCTTGAAATTCTCGATCAGCTTGGGCTCATTGCCGGCCAGCTCGTCGATCTGCGCGTCGAGCGTCGACTTGACCGTCTTGGTGATCAGCTCGCGGTCAGCCGCCGGCAGCGACTGCCAGACGCGGCCGGAGACGACGGCGGCCATCGGCATGAAGACGGCGTTCATCTGCAGGATGACTTTTGACACTTTGTCGAAGCGCTGGTTCCAGGAGAACTCCAGATCCGCCTCAAGCCCGTCGACCTGGCCGTTTGCCATGGCATCGAACACCTGCGGCGTCGGGATCGGCGTCGGCGCGGCGCCCAGCGACGAATAGAAATCGCGATAGACTGGCGTCGGATTGATGCGCAGCTTCATGCCCTTGATATCGGCCAATGACGCCAGGTCCTTGGACGAGAACACCGCGCGCATGCCGGTGATGCCCCAGCCGAGGCCGATCGTTCCGGTTTCCTGAGGCAGCACGTCGAACAGCTTGATCGCCGCCGGATGGCGGACGAATTTGGCGACCGAAGGCGTCGAGCGCACGATGTAGGGCGCGTTGATCGCCGCGATATGCGGCACGCGCGAGCCGAGCTCGGCGGCCTGGATGAAGCCCATGTCGAGCGCGCCGGACTGCAATTGCTGCATCATCGCCGGTTCATTGCCGAGCTGGCCGGAGTGAAACACCGTCATGGTCAGCCGGCCGTTGGTCGCCGCTTTCAGATCGTCGCCGAGTTTCAGCGCCGCCTTGTTCCAGGAATGGCCGTTGGGCGTGATCAGGCCGAGGCGAAATTCCTTGGCCTGGGCCAGCGCCAGTGACGGCGCGTACAGCGGCACAGCCGCGCTGGCGGCAAGGAAGCGGCGACGGGAAAGGGACATGGCAAGGGCTCCTTGAGGGTTTGGACCTACTTGATGAGGACGAGGGAGAGGGACGGGTAGAGCGAGAGCAGCACCAGCAGGATGCAGGAGATGCCGAACAGCGGCAGCGTCACCATGAACATCTTGCCGGGCTTGGCGCCGGTCACCGCGGCTGCGACGAAGAAGCAGAGACCGACCGGGGGCGACAGCAATCCGAGCACCAGGTTGATCACCACGACGACACCGAACTGGCGCGGATCGATGTGATAGATCTCGGTCGCGATCGGCAGCAGGATCGGCACCGTCATGATCAGGCCGGGAATGCCGTCGATGACCGTGCCGATGATCAGCAGGATCACGTTGCAAAGGAGCATGAAGCTGACAGGATCCTTGGCGACCGACTGGATCCAGCCTGCCGTTTCCTGCGGCACCTTGCCGAAGATCAGTACCCAGGAGAACACGGCGGCGGCTGCGACCAGGAACAGCACGATGGCCGAGTAGATGCCGGCGCGCAGCATCATCTGCGGCAATTGCGAGAACTCGAACTCCCTGGTCCAGTATTTGCCGATCAGCGCAGCGGCCACTGCACCGACGGCGGCAGATTCCGTCGCGTTGGCGAGCCCGCCCAAAATGCTGCCGACGATCACGATGGGGATCAGCAGCGTCGGCGATGTCCGCAGGATCGTTGCTACCCGCTGCCGCGGGGTCTGATAATCAGCCTTGGGGTAATTGTAGATGTATCCCATCAGCGCGATGACGATGCAGAACATCGCGGTCAGGATCACGCCCGGCACGATGCCGGCAATCAGCATGTCGCTGACCGATACCTGCGCCAGCACGCTGTAGACGACGAACATCACCGACGGCGGAATGATCGGCCCCAGCATGCCGCCATAGGCGGTCAGTCCTGCGGCAAACGTCTTGTCGTAGCCCTTCTTCTCCATCTCCGGCACCATGATCTGCGCCATGATCGCGACCTGAGCGGTGGCAGATCCCAGGATCGAGGAGATGAACATGTTGGCGAGGATGTTGACGTAGGCCAGCCCGCCTTTCAGCGAGCCGACAAAAGCCATCGCCATGTCGACGATGCGGCGTGTGATGCCGCCGCCATTCATGATCTCGCCGATCAGGATGAAGAGCGGGATGGCGATCAGGCCATAGCTGTCGACGCCGCCGAAAAGCTGCAGCGGGTAGGACTGGAACAGCACGGGGTTGCCCGATGCGATGATGTAGACGAACCCCGCAAGGCAGAGACATAGCCCGATCGGCACGCCGACCAGCATGATCGCGATAAAGGCAGCCGACGTGAGCATCAGTTGACCCCGTCGAGTTCGGAGAGCTGAAAGCCCTTCGGCGGGGTCCGCGGCACCAGTTCGAGATCTTCGAGCAGGTTTGCCAAACCATGCATGGTCATCGACACCGCGAAGATCGGCAGCGTCAGGTAGACCACCCAGGTCGGCCAGTTCAGCGTCTGCGTGCGCTCGGTGTAGAGGAAGTTGAAGGTCTCGGCGGCGAGCTTGCGCGCGTCGAAGCCGGCGCGGGCGAGACCGATCGGATCCATCCAGAGGAAGCAGGTGATGATCAGCGCCACGCCGAACACCACGACCATGCTTGTTGCCATGATCTTCGCGAGCTTCTGATTCTGCGCCGAGAGACGTTCGGTCATCATGGAGACGGCGAAGTCGAGCCGCAGCCGCGTCATCGCGGAGGCGCCGATGAAGGTCAGCCAGACCACGCAATAGACCGCCGATTCATCGATCCAGTAGATCGGGAAGTGCGAATAGCGGGTGACGACGTTCACCAGGATCAGCGCCGTCAGCAGATACATCAGCCCCATCAAGGCGATGCGCTCTAAAGCGAGCAGGAGACTGGAGGCCCTGATAACGATCCGCCGTGCGCTGAACGCCGGCGCATCCGCAATCGTCTGCTCGGTCATATGAGCCCGCTGCCCCCGCAATTTGTCGTGCACTTGCAAAATGTATAATTTATACAATCTTGTCAAATGGAGATTGTGGAGCCGCTTCAGCTTTTGCTGGGTCGGCACCACGTCAACGTGCGAAAATTGTGCCGCCTCGATCAGAAAGGCCGGCGATGACGACGGAAGATCAAATGAAAAGCCCTCTGAAGCACCGGACGCTGTCGGCGGCGATCGTCGACCAGCTCAGGCAGGCCATTCTCGATGGTACCTATCCGGCCGGCTCTCAACTGCGGCAGGACGCTTTGGGCGATACGTACGGCGTGAGCCGTATTCCTGTGCGCGAGGCGCTGTTTCAGCTCGAGGCCGAAGGGCTGGTGCGTATCGTTCCGCAAAAGGGCGCGATCGTCTCCGAGCTGTCGCTGGACGAGATCAACGACGTATTCGACCTGCGCCGGATCATGGAGCCGCGGCTGCTGGCGCAGTCGGCGCCGCACTTTGCGGAAGGGGATTTTGCCGGACTGGACGATATCCACAAACGCTTCGAGAAAGCGATCAAGGCGCGCAACGTCGCCGAATGGGGGCGGCTCAATGCCGATTTCCATATGGCGATGTACGTGCATGCGCGGCAGCCGCGCACCAAGGCGATCGTCGTGGCGCTGCTGCAGACCAGCGACCGTTACACGCGCCTGCAGCTCTCCAACACCAAGGCGATGGGGACGGCCGAAAAAGAGCACGCCCACCTGATCGCGCTGTGCCGGGCAAAGCAGATCGAAGAGGCCTGTCGGTTCCTGGAGCAGCACATTGAGGCGGTGCGGACGGACCTGCTGCAGGTCGTGGGTGGCGCATCGATAGCGGCGCGTGCGGGGCGCTAGTACCGCTGCACAGGGATTATGACAGGTTGAACCGGGGATCAAAGTAGCTCTGGCAGGATCAACGAGCAGTTCGATGCTGCGGGGGCTGCGGTTGCCTTTTGATGAATCCCTCGCGCTCAAGCGTTAACACCATCGGCGTTCACTACCTGAAGATCCCGGTGAAGCTGGCGAGCTGAGGCGCCGGCGCGGCAGCCGGACTGAAACTCCCGCGGCACCTTTGCCGTACTTGTGCGCTGGGAGGATCAAATCATGAATGCGAGCCTCGAAGCCGGGCAACGGGGAGGCCTGTCCTGGACCGGCCAGGCGAGGAACGGAATCGCCGGGCAGACGGCGGCCCGCACGCGCATCGATTCCGTCGACCTCGTGCGCGGCCTCGTGATGGTATTGATGGCGCTCGACCATGTGCGCGATTTCTTCGCCCCGGGTGGATTCAACCCGCGCGACGTGACCGATCCCGCGCTGTTCATGACGCGCTGGATCACACATTTCTGTGCACCCGCCTTCGTCTTTCTCGCAGGTGTGTCGGCATTCCTCTACGGTGAGCGCGGCCGTAGCACGCGGCAGCTCAGCCGTTTCCTGCTCACGCGCGGGATTTGGCTCGTACTGATCGAGCTCACGCTCGTCCGCCTTGCATGGACCTTCAGCTTCGATCTCGGCTACTTCTTCAGCCAGGTCATCTTCGCTATCGGGGCGTCGATGATTGCGCTCTCAGTGCTGGTCTTTCTGCCGCGCCGTGCGGTCGCGGCCATCGCGCTCGTCTTGATCGCCTCGCACAATCTACTCGATCCCATCAAGGCAGAGGCCTTTGGCACGGCCGCGCCGATCTGGAATTTCCTGCATGAGCCGGCCTTGCTGCAGTTCGGCGCCACCGTGAAGTGGTTCGCGGTCTACCCGTTGATCCCGTGGATCGGCGTGATGGCGGCGGGCTACGCGCTCGGTCCGGTCTTCACGCTCGATCGTGCGAAGCGGACGCGCTGGCTCGTTGGATGGGGGACCGTCGCGGTGGTCGGTTTCGTCCTGCTGCGGGCGAGCAATGTCTACGGCGACCCCGCGCCCTGGAGCGTTCAAGCCAGTGCAATTGCGACGTTGCTGTCCTTCATCAACTGCGAAAAATATCCGCCATCGCTGCTGTATCTGGCCATGACGATCGGACCGACATTGCTGCTGCTTGCTGCGGTTGAGAACGCGCGCGGCCGGTTCGCTGCGTGGGTCACCACCTTCGGCCGCGTTCCATTCTTCTATTATGTGGTTCATGTTTTTGTCATCCACGCGCTCGCGGTGATCTTCGCGTGGGCGAGCGGTGCGGAGACCGGCTGGCTGTTTGGTCCATTCCCTGCCGACAAGCCGAACGGATACGGCGTCGGCCTCCTGGGCGTCTTTTCCGTCTGGCTTGCGGTTGTGACGGCGCTCTATCCGCTTTGCAACTGGTTTGCCGGCATCAAAAAACGCCGCAGCGACTGGTGGCTATCCTACCTCTAGTACCGCTGCACGGTGATTATGACTCATTGGCCGAGGGCGTTTGGGGGCCGCCTGCCAAGGGGTACTAGGCGAATAGCGAACCAACCCCGTCATTGCGAGCGAAGCGAAGCAATCCATCCCTCCACGCAAGAGGGGAGATGGATTGCTTCGTCGCTTCAGCGCAAAATTGCTTTGCAATTTTGTCGCGATCTCCCTTGCGCAAACGCTGCGCGCTTGTCGCAGGCAATGACAGGGTTGGCGACGGTGGCTAACCTACCGCCCCCCGTCCGGCCCCATCAAAGGCCTCGATGCCGATATGGCCGCGCCCGGTCGAGCGTCGCCACGAGCGGGTTGCCCGTGGCGGCCTCGGAATGGTCCTGTTGATCCGAAATCGGACCATGCTCATGCGGCAACGTCGCTGGCGAGCTTCAGCAGGTTGGCCGACGTCGGCGTCTTGGCGCTGTAGTCCTTCCACGCGGTGTCACGTGCGATGTCCCGCCACTTGCCGACGGTCGCGACATCGAGCGTGCTGACCTTGGCGCCGGCCTTCTCATAGACCTTGGCGACCTCGATGTCGTCGTCCTGCGCTCCCTTGCGGCCGAACGCTTCCAGCTCGCTGCCGACCGACAGGATGATGTCCTGCTGGTTCTTGGGCAGCTTGTCGAAGATCGCCTTCGACATCATCAGCGGCTCCAGCATGAACCAGTAGGAGGCGCCGGCGCCCGAGGTCAGCGATTTCGCGACCTCTTCGAGGCGGAACGAGATCAGGCTGGTGGAGGAGGTGATGCCGGCGTCGCAGGCGCCGGTCTGCATCGCGGCGTAGATTTCGTTCGAGGGCACCGACAGCACGGCAGCTCCAGCGGTTTGCAGCACCATGTCCATCTCGCGCGAGCCGCCGCGCACCTTGAGCCCCTTGGCGTCTTCCGGCGCGACGATCGGCTTGGAGCGGCTGGCAACACCGCCGGCCTGCCAGACCCAGGTCAGAAGGATAATGCCCTTGTCGGCGAGGAAGTCGGTCAGCGCCTTGCCGACCGGCTCCTTCTTCCAGCGCAGGCCCTGATCGTAGGTCGCGACCAGACCCGGCATCAGGCCGATATTGGTCTCCGGCAATTCGCCGCCGGCATAGGGCATCGGATAGAGGCTGATGTCGAGCGCGCCTTTGCGCATCGCCGAGAATTGCGCGTTGGTCTTGATCAGCGAGGCGTTCGGATAGACCTCGGCTGCGATCTCGCCGCCACTGCGCTTGGCGACTTCAGCGGCAAACATGCGGCACAGCCGGTCGCGGAAGTCGCCCTTGTCGATGGTGCCGCCCGGAAACTGGTGCGAGATCTTTAGCGTGGTGGCGGCATGGGCTGTGCCGGTGCCGAAACGAAGGGCGGCGGGAGCGGCAAGGGCCGTTCCAATGACATGGCGGCGTGTGAGCATGGTTTCCCCCTGCAAATTCGTCCTTGGTCGATGACAGCGACCGGTTTGAGCCCATGTCAGCCGGTCGTCATCCGACGTAGTTTTCGTGTGATAGGTCGAGGCGGCGCGCGGCGGCAAGCCCTGATTTTAGCAAGCCTGACAGGCTGCAGCGTACGCCCGGGACCAGCCGTTCGCAGAAGACTCCGCCAATAACGCGTTCAACCCTGGGCGCCCGCGGAGCGTTAGCGCCGATTGATTTGCCGCTTCAACTAACCGTGACTTCGGAAGAACTCGGGATGTGGCCGGTAACAAAGCCGGCCGCGGAATCGTCGTTGGGGAAGCGACAGATGTCGCTTTCGAGGAATCTATTCAACCGCAAAGGACGACCACCCCATGACAACCCCGACCCGCTTCGGCCTCATCCTCTCGGCCGCGTTCGTTTCGCTCGGCCTTGCGTTCGCGCCCGCGACCTTCGCTCAGGACAAGATGGGCAAGGGTGACGGGATGAAGCAGGAGTCCATGTCCAAGGACGCGATGAAGAAAGAGGACGGGATGATGAAGAACGGCGGCATGAAGCACGACGGCCTGATGAAAGGCGGCATGAAAAAAGATGACGCTATGAAGAAGAACTGAGCCGCCGTCATTCCGGGGCGATGCGTAGCATGGCAGGAGTCTCCGATACGCAGTTGCGCGTCTGAGGTCTGGTGCTTACGCACCAGACCGCAATGACGAGCAGAGCCTGCATCGGTCGCCGGCAAGAGGCGCGATGCGCGTCGTGCCTACCGCTTCTTGCCCTTGCTCTTGCGCGCAGCGTAACGGGCGTCGCGCTTGGCCTTCTGCTCAGCCTCCAGCGCTGCCTGTCTGGCGGCTTCTTCTTCCTTCTCGCGCGCGATCCTGGCGGCCTCCGCCGCGGCGGCCGCGGCCTCGCGACGCTTCTGCTCGGCCTTTTCGGCTTCCTTTGCCTCTCGCGCCTTGGCGCGGGCGGCGGCGACGGCCTCGCGCTCGGCCTGACGGCGCTTCACCTCGGGATCGTCGGGTCCCGGCTGGGCGCGAAACTTGTTCAAAATGTTCTGCCGCGCCTGCATCGCGGCCTTCTGGCGGTCCGCGAAGTTCGGTTCCTTGAATCCACTCATAAATAGGCCTTGTCGCTTTCACTCTTGGGGTTGGACGCGCCACGGGCGCGGAATGGCGACTAGGTAAGTGAACCCGGGGCAAAATGCCAGCGTCGAAAGGGGGCCGGTAGAGCAGGGGAGACTTGCGTGAACAGCAAATGGGCCAAATTGATGCTGATGAGCGGGATTACATCAGGTTGGCTGCTCTACGAGATGGCCACGGCGAGCGAATCCCCGCCGGTGGAGTTGGCGTTCGTGCAATATAGCCTGCTCGCCTGCGCGCTGATCGGTCTGGTCGGCTCGCTGGTGATGTTCGCGTCGGAAAACTGACCGGCACCGTCCTAGAAGCTGCCGCGACGTCCGGCCTGCCCGAGAACGCGCGCGACCGTCATGGCCGTCATCGCTGCCCGATCTGCGACCCGCTGCGCCTCCAGCCTGTCGCGGGCTTTCTCGCGGATCATGATCTCGATCAGCTCGAGCCGCTTGGTCTCGTCGACCGCTTCCGCCAGCAATTGCTTATATCTGTTATGGTCGTAAACGGCTTCCTGCTTGTCCATCGCACGCCCCGCACACGCGCTTCACCCCGAATGGTCAGTGTCGACCAAGGGTTGCACGCCCGCAACGGGTTTACGTGAGTTATACAAATTTCCGCGTCCAGCGGGCCTGCGCACAAACCCGTGTAGTGTGAACCGGTTCACAGGAACCGCGGCAGGTTGTTCCTATTCTCCGGCACTTCCGAAACAGGAGCGACCGCCATGCCCCACAATTGGTGGACCCGCAAGAACCTCGTCGTCACCGCCGCCGTCGTCGCGCTGGCCTTCATAGGCTTCATCGTGACCGGTGTGTCTTATCCCGAGCCGGCCGCCAGCGCCGCCCTCGGTCCGGACTGGCAGTGCAGCCGGCTCGCCTTCGTCTTCACGACCTGCAGCCGGACCAAGCACAGCCAGGCGGCGGTCGTCCGCGTCGCCAAAATCCCGGTGTGCGGACGGCTACGGACATAATAGGATCGCGCTGGAACGGGCCGGAGCTGGAGTTTCCCATGCGAAAACTGTCCTATTTCGTGGCGGCCGCGTCGGCGGCGGCTCTCATACTTGTGCCGGTCGGCGCGACGCTGGCGCAGGATGCGCCGGGTGGCGGGACTGCGCCGGCGGCATCATCGTCGACCGCCGCCCCGGAAACCGCGGCGGCTGAGAAAAAGGCGGCGCCGAAGAAAAAGAAGCCGGCCAAAATGACCCGACAGCAGGAGATCGACCGTTCGATCGATCGGGGCACGGTGCCCGCGCGATACCGGAGCTCGGTGCCGAAGGAGTATCATCAGTATATTCCGTTCGATAAGCGATAGAGACGGCACATAACCGCTCTCGTAATCTTTCGCCGCAGATCTCGGACTTTGGCGCCGGCGTCATTGCAATGACGGATGGCGCCAGCCCGGATGTCGCTTTGCAATCCGGTCTGCTGATCAATTTGTCACACAGAACTGCGCAACGGCCGCGCACCGTACTCGTACGGATTGGCCGCACCGATAATGACGATCTATAACGCCGTCGCTTGCAGCGGGGGGCAGGGCGTTCGTTCATCACGACGAGCGCTACCACTGGAGGCCACGAGGCCCGGACTCCTAGGCACTCCGGGCCTCGTCTACTCCTTGATCGCAATACCCGAGCCGCTTTCGCCGGTCGGCCGGCTCGATCGGCATTCCATCACACCGCAAAGATGCACGCGCTCGCCGATGCTGCGCGGGACGATCACAGCGATCCGCGAAATTGCGCTTTCCTTTCGATGTCTCGCGGCAATGCTGGCGGGGTGCCTCTTCGGCTTCAATGCTGGCGACCGGGCGCCGATTGTGACGAAGACGCGGTGGATGGCAGGTTCCACATTAGCCATAAGTTCGCGTTTTGCTCCGCCGGAGGATTTTCGGTGTTAAGGGATTTCCATGTGGAACGGCTGGAGAAAAGCGGCAATCGGAATGAGCGCGCTGTTCGCCTTCATCCTCCTGGAGTTGATGGCGGTCATCGGCGGAGTTGCCGTATTCCTGGGCTTGGTTCTTGACGTGGATTTGCCGTTTCTGGCGGTCTCCGAGGAATAGCGGGGGATCGGCGGCCCGCGCCGTCCGCCCGGACCCTCGCCCAGCAGCCGATACTCGGTTCCTTGCGCCGCAGCCCTCGATTTGCACCGTTTTGGTTTCCCGAAGGCAGTGTCTGAGTCGGTAATAAAATCGTTACGATTCAACAATTTTTTAAAGTTCCCTTAAATCATAAATGAGTTCCTGTTGGGGCCGCACCGCCGCGCGGCCCGATAGCCGGGCGCCGCTCCTATCACCTACCCCAGGGAGACGTGCGCTCGGCTATTAAGGACAACCTATCGCGCGGGGAACTAGTGGCCCGCCCAGTGCTAGTTCAGGCCGACCCGCAGATGTTGTCGGTGATACCTGACCTGTAATTGCTGGTCAGAGCGCTGCTGATCGGACCCGTGACATTGGCGAGGGCGCGGGTTGCGCTCACGGCAAGAATGGTAATCGCGGCCGCTGACCTTTGAAGCGCTTGCCGCGCACGTTCCATTTGTCTTGCCAGTAGACGGAGGCTTCCTGATCGTCCGCCGGTACGCGAGCGATCCGTCCTATCCACATTTCCTGAAACGTATCGGCGCTGGCATGCGAGGAGGTCAGCGCCAACGCGAACGCCGCGAACTTGCGGGCGGGCTCGCGCCCCGCCGGAGGTTCCAGCCGCAGGGTCGTGTTCGACTTTGGCGTCGGCGTGGCGGAGGTGGGGCGCATTTGCGCCGAGTTGGGTAATCCGGATGATATCCCGACGGCGAGAACGGCAAGTGCTAACCTGCTGCCAACTTCGCAGCGGAACTTGCATGCGCAGAGCAAGCATTCGCAGTAATGATCGAACGCGATTGCGGTTGCGATTAGGGAACCGTAAACGAGAGGCCGTTAGGTTTCTATCTTCGCGAGCATTGCGCGCGATCAGTTCGATCAATCAACAGTTGCGAAAAGGAAAATTGGTGCGTCGACAAACAGACTCCGTTATGGTTGCAGTATGTGATGATGCCAACCTGGAACTTTCCGCCTGAAAGAGGTTCTGAATTGGTCTTATTCTGCTCATCTTTCCTGCGAACGATGAGAACCGAAAATCGAATCATGATTGGGGACGGTCGTGAACCGAACTAACTTCAAATCGATGTCCACCGATGAATTGTGGGCATTACACGAAGAAGTATCTTCCAGGCTTGCAGCGACGCTGCTTGCGGAAAAGCGCGTGCTTGAAGATCGCTTGAAGCAACTCAAGGCCGGCGGCGAAGCTGAGCGCGCAAGCTCATCGACAGGGAAGCGGCCATATCCGACAGTCGTTCCGAAGTTTCGGAATCCCGATCGGCCGTCCGAGACCTGGGCGGGACGGGGAAAGACGCCTCGCTGGCTCGCTGCAAAGTTGAAGTCCGGCAAGCGAATCGATGACTTCCGCATCAGGCACGTAGCCTAGTCTGGCCTGGGAAGATTTGCAGCCGTCGGTTGCGACGCGCGTGCACTCTGGTGTCCGCAGATTGGCTGGCCGTCTGCGGATACCGTTCCGATGTCCTGCATCGCTCATGCGCGCGAACAGTTGTTCGAGCGGGGACGTGTACGGTGGCTCGGCGACACGCTTGGCCATGTCATCTTCGGCCGCGTCATCTGGAGTCAGAGGCCGGCGTCACGGTCTCTCTTCAACTCGTCCAGCGGGTAGATCCTGATTTTCGGGATTGGATGTGCTTTCGACGCCCGCTTCCAACGCTCTGATTATTCCCATGCGCGCGAATAGCATGGGACCGCGGTCTTCGGCGGCATCAATCAGCATCTGGACCGCAAGCCGCCATTCCTGACGATCACGTTCCGACTGTGGCAGGTTTCTGATGTAGTCGGCGGCGTTTCGCAGCGTCCGCGCAGGTGCTCCCGCCGGGAGCGGTACGGGCTGAGCGAACGGACGATCCCAGGACATGCTGAACTCCCGTCACAGATTATAAATGGTGCTGGCGCGGGTGGACGCACCAGGCCGGTAACCCGGCGTTGGGTTGCCGGCCGGTGGAATCCGAACGGCATTGAAAGCAGGGAGTCGACGCGGAACTGTGATGTTGGTTCCATTTCCGGTGGTTGTTTGTTCCACACCGATCGGCAGATGGAACAGGTAGGTCAGTTCTGAAACGCAACACCGACGAAATCGCCTTGCCGCCAGATCACGCGGCATTCGCGGACGGTGTGAAAATTGTCGAAGGTCAGTTCGAAATTCAGCGGCAGCAAATTGAGGTCGTGGAGTTCAATCCCGGCCCCGGAATTGGTGACGTCCTGAACGCGGCAGGTGAGGACACCGCGCTGCGCATCGAAGAACAGCAGCGCGTTTTTCGAAATCATCGTCCTCGTGACGGATCGGCGTTCGAATTCCATCTCGGCTACCAATGGTTCACGCCTGGGCTGGGCAAGCGGGCGGCTTAGCGAATTGCCTCCAGGCGGCAATCAGGTTCGGTCTTATTCGTAAACAATCAATTTTAATGATCGCAGAAAGTCCGCCCGTCAGGACCCGTACAGTTGCGGGTTCAACACAGCTCCGGCCGTTCCGTGTGGGGAACTCACAAACAGGCTTGATGCATCAGTGAAAGCCAGCCTCTCTAACACAGAGAGGGGAATCGCATGGCTTTACGTTGGATGTGTGCGTTGGCGCTGTGTCTGGGGACTTCAAGCGCCGGATTTGCAGGTGAACAGTCCGGTGTTCTACGTCGAATTTCATGCCCGGTCGTGCGCTACTACGTGGCGAAATACAGTGCGCCGGCCGCGGAGCAGTGGGCACGCAGCAAGGGCGCGAGCGATGCCGAGATCGAAGCAGCCCGGCGCTGCCTAAGGCAAGACGATATGCGTACGGCCAAGGCGCAAGCCCCCAAGACTCAACGGCCGCTCGCGCTCGGCACCTACGGCTGGTGAACAGTCGGGGCCGCGGCGCCGGTGGGCGCCGCGTTGCACTGGCCATCAATACTGCTGATATCGCTTCTGGCGCTTGCTGCGCCCGGCATTCGGCCCGGCGTAATAGGGATTGACCACGCATTGCGCGGAGCGTCCCGATGCCGACATCTGACACTGCGCCATCGTTCGATAATGGCACTCGAAATAGTAGTCCACAAAGCCCTGGTAGACCTGCAGGCAAACCGGGTAGCTCGGATCGTAGGTCTGCGCATTTGCAGGTGCGGGCAGGGCGATCGTCGCGGCCAAAATCGTCAGCGCTGTTGCTGTGGCAGACGCGTGCGGCAGCTTCATCCTGATGTCCTCCCAGACTCCCCGCGGAATTTGTCGCGGTCCTCTCCCAACGACAAAACACCAGCGCCGGGCGCTTGTTCCAGCAGGCACCGGTAGCCGCTTTCAGACTTCCCAGTCCTCAAACCCATACTCGCGATAGATGGCGGCTCGGTCACCGTGGGGGTTCAGCCGGCACTTGGCCTGGGCGAGATGCAGGTTCAGGGTCCCCGGCTGACAGTTCGCCGCCAGGAGTTTGCGGATATCGTCCATCTGCTGGCGCGACTGCTGGGTCGGTTCGAGCTGCTCAAGCGCGACCAGCGCCGTCGCCAGCGCTTCCGTGATGACCCATTCGTCGTGGCCCGTGATTCCCTTCTTTGGCATGACGAGCGCATCCTTTGTCTGGGCAAGGGAAGCATTGCCGGCCGGCATCATACGCCGAGAATCCAAACCGAGACGAGAATGAAGTCGAAATTGCGGAGAAGCGCAGAGCGGAAGTGGCGATCCCGGCAGGATTCGAACCTGCAACCCGCGGAGTAGAAAACTTTTGGATGCTGAATCCGATCAATGGCTTAGATCCCCTGTGTTCCGCTGGCGTTGCTTTCAGGCGCCGAGCAGCCGCGTTTGCAGGGTTTCGGCTGCCCGCTGATCTGCCTCCGCATCAGCGAACAGGTGGCCGTACACGTCGAATGTCACCTTAATCGAACTATGGCCCATGAGGCGCTGAATTTGTTTGGGGTTATGCCCGTTCTCGATCCACAGGGAAGCGCAGGCATGGCGTAGCGAGTGCATGCCGTACTTTCCAACCATGACCACCTTGGGCTCTCCAGACCTTTCGAGAACCGGATTGCCGGCATCATCCAGAACAGGCCGGCTCTCGGCCAGTCCGGCCGAGATCAGGATCGGCTCCAGACCGCGCTCCAGCACGTTCGAATGGCTCTCCACCTTGCCAAGCCCGTTGGGGAAGGCGAGATCCAGAACCTCGACCGGCTTACCGGCCGCATCCTTTTTGCCGGTATCGCGCTTGGGGCAAATCAGCTTCCATTCGCGAAGCGAGTTGATGACGATCGGGGGGCAGGGGATCGAACTGTAGGCAGCCCTTGATTTCAGCTTGCCGATCCGGTGGGAGGCGTCCGCCCGCTGGGTGAGGTTCAATTGCTTGGCCTCGAAGTCGATATCTGCCCATCGAAGCCCCCGCAGCTCGCTTGCCCGCAACCCGCAGAAGATCGCGACCAGAATAACGGGGCGCCAGCGGCCGGCCGCGGCGTTGATGATCGCCTGCAACTCCGCTTTGCCGGGGATAACTGGCCGCGGATCCTCCCGATCCGGCAAGTCCATCTCGACGCCCGCCGTCGGCGAGGTGTTGGCGAGGCCGCGCCGACGGGCCTCTTTGAAAAATGCTGCCAAGCGAGCGCACCACGCGCTTGATCATTTCAGCCGATCGTCCCTTCTCGCGGAGCTGATCCGCGAAGGCATTCACGGCCGGGATGGTTATTTCAGATAGTTTCTTCGCCCCGATGAACGGGACGATGTGCAGGTTTACATGCTCCTCGTATCCCTTGACCGTCATGGGCTCCAGGCGCTTCTCGCCGCACCGCTTGATCCACAGCGCCGCTGCGTCCTTCACGGTCGGGGATATGCTGCCGGGAGTGTGAGTGCCGCGCGCGACATCGTGGCGGGCTTCAACCAGCCGAGCCTCCGCCTCCGCCTTCTTCTCGAACATCTTGAAGCGACGTTTGCCGGCGCCATCCTTGTAACCGGCCTGCCAACGGACCAGACCCGACGGTAGTTTGCGCTTACGAACCTTTGCCATCGATGTGCCCCCGAAAGTCGATCGAGTTCTAACAAATTCGTTTCATTGCGGACCAGCGGTGCTTGCTACGGTTCTCGACGTGTCTTCATTGCTTTGCCTTCGAAGGTTGGGAAGACAATTCTGTAAATGCGCTCCGCCATTTCCCGCCGGCTATCTGTGCTCTCGTCCCACTGCGGCTGGGCGCTGGTGGACATCGGAGTACACCCGCGGGGCGCCGACTGGATTCGTCCTAACCGACATCGCCAGCGGTCGCCTATTCCGGCGAACAAAGACTCTCACGACTGGGCCAGTGTCCGCGTCCGGCACCTATAGCGGCGGCACGCCGAACGCGATCGAGCTTCAGGTTTTGAAGGTCTTCGATAATTCCGTTGTTATATCGAACGTCGGCCGCTTCCGGTTCGAACGGTCAGACACAGACGCTCACCAGCCTTTCGGTTGGCGATGGCACCACGGTAAACAATCTGCTTCTGATTGGAAGCCAAGGGCTTCTAACCAGCATTACGGTGACGCCCTATATCAGCGGCGTGGCGCAGTCGAATGTCGTGGCAACTACGCTGATCGAAACAGCGTCAGGGCCGCGAAACTCATTTAGCCGCGGCTTGTTGCCTGACGGAACGACAACCGTCGATATTGCAATCGTTCATACGACCAATCCCAGCCATCGCCCGTACCGTCGATCTGTGGACCGTACCGCAAAGCAATCTCTCATCAACGACGCCGCTTGACACTCAGACCGCTCAAGGGGCGCCAATAAATAGGCCTAGTCAGACGGCAAAGGTGACTGGGCGCGCGGAGAAGCTATCGTCGCTGAAATTGCAGCGGAACATGCTTGTAACAAAGTCCATCTCGGGTATCAAAGTCCACACCATCGCCGACGCAAGGCACAGGTGGATTTCCAGGATCTCGGAAGGCTGTCGGATTGAAGGAAACAAACAATATCAGCGCGGCCGCGCCGGCCCACGCAATAATCACAACATATCGTGCTTTCGTTGAGAGAGGAACAAACTGCTCTACGACACCGGCCGCGAGCCAGGCCCATACCAGCACAGCAGGTAACAGCGACAGGCATAGTGCCCATATTTCAAAGGTGCTCATAGCCTGCAAGAGCTGCCTGCAGGGATTGGTTCCTAAAGCTTGGCGCCCAGTCGGCGGCTTTTCTTCATTGCCGAACGTCGTACTCGAAGGCCACGCCCTCTGGGTCGTTCTCCTGGAGCCATTTTCTGGCTGCGTCCTCGCTGGCAAAAACTTTCAGATGATCTTTGTCGCCAACCTGCGGCACAGCATCAGCGCTTCGATCGCCGGTATGCCCGCAATCCACTGGTAGGCGCACGCGCCGAGACGCCCCCCAGAGGGGATGGATTTTTAGGTGGGGCCGAAAGCGCTGATGAGGCCGATCGCTATGGGGATGGCAGCAACGCAAATCCATAAGGCGGGCGTACTGGAACTCAGGCCGGCGACAAGGATCCAAAGACCGAAGCCGACGATGAGGGCCGAGATCGCATAGGCGGCCACTTTTCCCATGTTCGATCCAACAGCAAAACCGGGATCGATCGCCTCTATGACTCGCTACGGGCTAAAACGTTCCGGCGCGCGCCCACTAGGGGATGGAGGCTAATATGTCAGCGGCAGCACTCGTTGCACAATTGCGCCGAGGCAAACGAGCACCACGAGCAACTTGAGCAGATTTGCTAGTCGGCTGTCGGTGGCGAACTTGTCGATCGCCCAAAAGCAGATTGCACCGACGACGACGATAATTAAAACCCCTATTAAAACTGAGATCATGTCGCCCTCGTTGTGCTGTCGATCTTCATTTCGCCTTCACCTTCAGCCCCAGCTCGACCAGGCGGCGGATGGCTTCGGGGCGATCGAGTTTCACATCCTGAAGGGTGATCCACTCGTCAATTGATCGCATTTCGGACTCAGTCCACTCAGGGTTTGGGCTACTCGCCAGCGCCTTTTGAGCCATCCCTTTTGCAGCGGCTACGGACGCCGTGATTTTGGCTAGGGTGCTTTCTTTCATCGGATCTTCGCCTTCTTCGCTGACTCAACCCAGCGGCGGCTTTTTCGTGCCAGCGTTCACCCTGGCGGGCCCTTTTTTTCGCCGGATTTCTGTCACCATCCTATCGTGTTTCGAATCGATGGGGAGGATAGACGTGGCAATAGGTACAGTGAAGTGGTTCAACGCGACAAAGGGCTACGGATTTATTCAGCCCGAGACGGGCGGCAAGGACGTGTTCGTCCATATCTCGGCCGTCGAGAGAGCAGGTCTGAGCAGTC
>NZ_JBWBWM010000065.1:0-23970 GCF_056174665.1 Bradyrhizobium sp. WYCCWR15520 | reverse complement strand
ACTCATAGAACAACGCAGCTTGTTCGATTTGCCGATGCCCCATCATGACCTTCAGTCCTGCCAATTAGACAGACTGAATCACTGATATCTCTGCGTCGCAACAGCCGCCTTTTTCAACACAATCGGCACTTTTCGGACCTGACAGGTCTGGCTGACGATGCCCATTGTTGAGGGCAAAGCGGACTTCCCAGTGCGCACTCACGCTTCTGAGTTTGACCCACCCCGGACATCCGACCGCTTGCACAACGCGAGCCGCTCTGCAGGCAATAGCTGGCAAAAGTAGCTTGTCAGGTGTCACCGGCGATTGAGCCGAGCGCCTGCCACATATCGGCTGCCTCCCTCATCAATATGCCAAGGAGTCAGAAGCAAAGTTGGTCAATCAGCACCAAATGCGAGAACGCCCATGCAGACACCGCCGGTTGATCCCAATGTCGCCGATATTGCGCCCTCTGGTAACGCGTTGACCTCTTACGACAAGGAGCACCTCGTCACGTATATCTGCGCCTGCTCGATGCGCATGCGGAAGGTGCGGACTGGCGCGAGGTCGCACGAGGGGTGCTGCATCTCGACCCGGAACATGAATGTGATCGGGTCCGGAAGGCGTTCGACAGCCATTTATCGCGCGCCAAATGGATGGCGGAGCACGGTTATCGTCACCTATTGCGTGGTGGCGCATCGGCCTAAAGCGACCCTGCCATTTCGCCACTAAATTATCGGTTAGGGCCTTGGTGACTTGGCGGGTGCTGCGACCAAGGTCAGCTTCTGACCCAAAGAGACGTGCAGCAAAGCTGCGGTAACTCAAACGCCTCTGTGCGATGAAGAAGGCCTCCATCTAAGGCGGCCTTCAATCTTGCATGCCGATTGTTCGGCTAGCTATTGCGGTAGCGCCTCGACGGCGAAGCTGCGGAACTTCGCGAGTTTGTTGCGCAGTGGCAGGAGCTCTTTGAACGCCGCCGAATCGCGATAAGCTTTGATTTTTTCAACACTGTCCCACTGTTGGATAACAATGCGCGGTTTCGGCGGCTCTCCTTCGATGGTTGTGGTTTTGCCTCCAGCGGCGAGGAACTTGCCGCCAGCCGCTTTGATAGCGGCCTGAGCCTTCGGGACGTAGTCCTTCAGGTAGGTCTCCATGTCCGAGGGCTCGATTTCAACGACTTGATATACGGGTGGCGTAGCCTGGGCATGGAGTCCCTGAACCGCGATTGCACCGAGCCCGAAGCCCGCAAGCATCGCCAATGTCACCGAATAGTGCGTTTTCATGACGTTACTCCCTGATCATTGCAAGAGTTTCTGGTCGTAATGGCGCGCACGACCAGCGATTGCGAATGCAAAAAGCACCGGCAAAAAAGGAGCGTCGGTCTACTGAAGTGAGGCACCTGCCGACAGCATCTGCGCTGCCGATACTAAACGAGGACTTCGGCACGTCCCGCTGGCAGCTCGCGGACTAACCCAATGTCCGTCTAATAAGCGTACAACATAAGCCGGGTTATCGAAAGGGTACAGGACTGCAAAGTGGGATTCCGGCTCTCGTTGTCCGGGTCGCATAGGAAACAACGTGCGCGAGGTTGCCGCTTGCATAGGCCGGGCAGCCAAGCGGACTTCGCTTACACCATTTCGACCAGCGGAGGGATTCGCGATGCCGCAGCTCAACCAGAGCGCCCAGTAGCAAAGAAAAGGCCGCCCGGAGGCGGCTAGTTCTTCGTTATCCCGATCGCTTATTTTTTAAGGGCGTCAGCGGCGTCCCGTGCTGCATCCTTCACATCTCCTGCGGCGTTGTGGACGGAACCCTTGGCCTTATCGATCTTGCCTTCGGTCTCCAAGTCCTTGTCACCGCTGAGCTTGCCGGCACCTTCTTTGATGGCGCCTTTTGCCTTGTCGGCAGCGCCCTTTACATGTTCGCGATCCATGATCGTGTTCCTTTGCTGTCTGGGATATGGGACAACGAAAGAGTTGCGCAGTAGTTCCTACGAGAACATGCGGTGGTCTTGCACACGAGACTTCTTAGTTTGGCCCTTCGGAGACCTCCAGCGACGTCCGCCGCTGTCGGCGGACAAGCTGGACGTCAGGAGTGCGCGCGAAGGTCATTTTCGATAGGCAGCACCAAGACGACAGCGAGCTTCTCGCAGAGTGAGCCAATTTCGACGACATGAAGTCAACTTCAAACGCCGCGCGCATCATTGATTACGCGGCCAGTGTGGTTTGCCGAAAGCGAAGCCGGGCGGCAAATGGATTGCAGACAGAGGATTCTCGATGCGCCCGGGCCTGAAGCTGGTCCGCTCGATAACGATCTCGCGAGTCTCAAGCATCGGCCTGATGATAGCTCGCGGCCGTAATAGTTGTATCGCTCCGGCGGGATCGGGATTGCCTTGCCATCTGCGCCGATGGTCGCTTCAATTACTTCTTCGCGTGCGGCCTCCGTCTGATACTTCATCCGTTCGGTGTCGGGCGGGCTGGCAGGGTACTTAAAGACCCAGCACGGCCGCTTCTCGCGCCGTTCACTTGGGAGGCGATCCGGGTGCTTGCGATGCGCGACGTCGATGTTGCGCACCGGCTCGAAGCTCGGAACATGTTGTCCGGCTTCATTGATCGCATTCACTTCCGCGTTGATAGCGTCAAGGCGGGTGAGCACATCCGCGAGCGCGGCGGCGTGTTGATCGTATTCCGCGAGAAGCCGAGCGCCGTCGATCTCAATCGCATGACGCGCAGCCTCGACACGCTGGCGGAAACGTTCGGATTCGGCCTGCCTTTCAGCTTCCGCTTCGACTGCTAGCGCTTCGGCATGCGCTTTTTCGAGGTCGGCAACACGAGCCTCGGCGCGATCGGCGGCGCGACGTTGTGCCTGGTACTCGGCCTCAGCCTTGATGTGCTCGGCATCACTCATGATCGAGAGACCAGCCAGTGCGGCCCCGCGCTTGGCAACGGCGGCGGTGTGCTCAGCGCGCGCCTTTTCGATCTCGGCGGCGATGGCCAAGGAAGTGGGAGTCTTCTTTCCGAAGATGTGATTCAGGAGTTTCATTGCTGCTTAGCCTTCGTAAATGGTGCGGGGCGGGGGCGGTGATCAGCGATAGTTCGCGAGAGCTTCGCCGATGCAGAGCCAGCGATGGTAAGTCGTGTGCTCAACGTGCGCCGCGAATATTAGATTGTGCGCCATGCCATTCCGCGCAAGGAACTGTTCATCAGCGAGTGCTCGGCGGGCCGATGCGAGGTCGGTGGTCGCAACCTTAAGGTCTGCGAGAAGTCTGGCGCGGCTCATTGGGCGGCTCCGACCTTGTGTTGCGCAAGCCATGCATCAAATGCGGCTACGCTGTAGCGGCAAGAACCACCGACCTTCACGAACTCAGGGCCAATCCCACGTTCGTCATAGTTTTTGAGCGTATTCGGCGAGAAGCCGCCGCGCGATGCGATCTTTCGTCGGGAGAGAAAAGCTTCAGACATTTCGACCTCTAGCAAAAGTCACAGCGGGGTTCGGCCGCCGAAGCGCCCCGCTGCACTTCTTGCTTTTGCTTTGTCAGAGCGATGGTGACGCGAGCAATATGCGCAATCTGCTCAAAGGCGTCAGGCCCGTTTCAGTAGCCCTTAAGGCCGTGTACCGTCGCTGAGGCGAGAGGCTGCGTCCGATTTGAGCTCATTAGAAATCAACCTCGCGGCGGCGCAGATATGTCGCGAAGGGCCATGAGTGGAAAACCTTTCCGAAGAAGTGCGCGTAGTCGCTATATTCCCGTCACATTAAGCCCATCTCACACGCCGCCGCACTTCGCCGCAGCGTATGCACCGGCCGACGGCTAGTCGTCCGATCGGACCAGCGCAAATGAAGAAGCCCGCTTCGCAGCGGGCTTTTGATCAGATGGAAACGAGGGCGTCACTGCTGGTCAGGTACCGACGGCCAACGCGCAGACAACTACCCTTTCGACTTTTTTTGAAGAGCACGATCAAAAAAATCGCGGGCTATCGCGTCTAAGGCTGCCGTGATCTCCTCGCTAGGCTCAGGCGTGGTGACAGAGTTTTCTTCGAGGCGTTCGGCCTCGCGAATGTAATCCAGGGATAATTCGCGCAAGCGCTGAAGTTCAGAGTCATTAGGCAATGGTGCAATTTCAGCCAAAAGCTGTTGCGCACGCGCGCGCGCGTGTTCGCTTCGAGAGCCATCCATGACAGCCTCTGACGGCTTAACATTTGTTAGTTTCTGATCAGTTCCTCTTATTCGAAGGAGAGGAAGGCCTTTGAGATCGGCTCGCCGATCAAAAAAGCCAAACGCGCGCCGCAATTTGAGGTTCCTGACATAGCGGCGATTTCAACCTCTTTATGCGGCGACACTTTACGCCGCAGCGTATGCCCCGGCCGATGGCTAGTCGTCCGATCACACCACCGCAAATGAAGGAGCCCGCTGCGAAGCGGGCTTTTTTTGATCAGATGAAAACAGGGGTGACTCACCTCTTTCCGTACTCCGTGAAAACGTAGTCGCGGTTCTGCACGATCGTGTGGCACCCGAGCCCGCACTTCGCGTCGTTTTCCTGCGGCGGACTACTCGCAACAGTGGCGGGCTTAAACGTATCGGATGCCGCGTCATAGTCGAACGCGGCCCATCCCCATCCGCCGCTGTCCGCGAACCTCTTGCTGTCCTTCACCATGAAACCAACGTCATGCTGCGCCCCTGGCACCTTTGGCTGACCGGGCCAGGTTTCTTGTACTTTCGGGTTCCAATGAACTTTCGCCATCTTGGCGCCGTCTGGGAAAGGCTTGCCATTGCCGGGCACGCCTTGCTTATAGGCGTCGATGATTACCGGATTCCCTACGGTCACAGCGATCTTACCTCCGTTCTCACTGATCGCGATCACTGCCCAGTCCTCGTATCCCCTGAACTCAGAGAACGCGAGCCCATTCGGCACTTGAACAGTGTACTTGTCCTGCGCGGAAATCGCGACACCAGCCGCCAGAACGGCGATCGATGCCGAAATACTGAGACTAATCAGCGTGCTTTTTTTCATTGTCGCATCTCCTAACCCCGTTGTTGGAAATTGCGTCGCACTGTTTTCTTCAAGGCTTGGGGCTTCGTTGCCCGCTGCTCACGAAGAACATGATTACAGCATGGATTTGCGCGTTGCGAAATGGGGGCGGATGCATGGTGCTTGTTTCTGAACCGTGACGATGCCCGCCGCTATGGATCACGAGCGGTAATGCTGCACCCGATCATAGCGCGAATCACCGATGCGACGGCCGACCAACGGACGGCGTCGAAGCGAACCGCTGCTCGATCTGCTTGGACTCGAGAAGTTGTTGCGTGATGTCGTTGAGGCGACGCAGGTCGAACTCGCCGTTGACCATTTTCTTCAGCGCCGAACTGGTCACGCCCGCCGACCCAGCTTCCTTGATCCATCGGCTGACCTTCAGGTACTCGGCCTGCTTTTCGTTGAGAGCCAGGAGCGTTGCGTTTGACCGGACTCTCGTGATTGACTCCCAAACTGGCCACGACAATGGACTTGCCGGAACTTCTTCGAATCCACGCCCTAAATCGCTGCGGCCGCGCTTTGGATGGTGCGCTGTTGCGGTGTGTTTTCGTTATCGTGGCGCAATCGACGTGAGTCATGCTCAGCCAACACAGCAGCGCGTTCGTCGGCGCGCATGCGGAGTAGCTTCTGCTCGACGCCGATGTCGATCAGTGCGGCCCACGTCTGCGGAATATTCATTCGCAGCTTGAGCGCGAGGGCCGTGAGTTCGCCAGCAAGGTCGGCGGGTAGCGCTTCGAGCGAGGGGACCGGGCAAAAACCAAACCCAAGCGTTGCCAGCGCAGCTTCAAGGCTTTCGAGGCCGGGTCGGTTTTTTCGACGCCACGCCTTCGTGGTGGCCCGGCGGACCCCGCTTCGCTCTTCTAGTGAGTCATACGTCATGCGTTGTCGCGCCATTTCTGCGAAGACGAGCTTCACATGCGGCCCGACATGCTCGGGCATTGTAACGGTGCGCAGGTTTTTGCGGCGCTTCCGTGCTGGCGCTGGCAATAGCGCTGTGCGGAAGTCCAACGGATAAAGCGGGCTTGCGGACATTGGGAGGAATCCTGATGCAATTGAATTGCCTTCAGGATCGGACGAAGAGCTATTGCGCTACAGCCCATTGCAATCGCCCTTGCTAATGGCTCCGCATCGCGGCCACGAGACGATCCGAGAACAAAAAGTCACTTTTGCAAATTTGTATCTACCGGAGGCGGGGGTCGCGCGTCACCCGCAAGGGGGTCGGCCCCGGAAGGACCCAAAGGGTTAATAGATCTGCAAGATGTCCCGAACTGGCGTCGGATGCGCAAAGAGCTAGGCCTCATCCGACGTCCGCTTATCAGCCAACAGGGGCGCAATGGCAGCTGGTGCGCGAGGTCGCAATGGGCGAGATGCGGAACTTCGCGGCTTGCCACTAAGCAAGTAGCTCTATTGCTCCCGCACGCCGACCTTCCTGAGTCCATCGAGAATGTCATCGAACTCTCGGCGAAACTGCGGATTACTCGTGAGTGCATAACCGAAATCACGATACCATTGGATCGTGAAGTCTGGTCGGATCTTGTTCAATTCGGTTAAGCTCAGCTGTGCCTGCTCCAACTGCCCGGTCGCTGCGTAAGCCGAGACCAGACCTATATAGGCGAACCAGAACGTGCTGTTCATATTGGTCGTCCGCCTGCATTCTTCGATTGCTTCTTGATATTCGTGCAGGTGCAGGTGTGCATGGCAGAGAGTCCAACGCCAAGCGACAGTAGAAGGATCCCTCGGGCTGAGCCGGAGGGCTAGCTGCGTCACGGATAGGGCTTCGCGTGCCCGCCCGACGAGGATTAGTGCATCTCCTTTACCTGAGTAGGCGGCCGGGAAGTTCGGATTGATTTCAAGCGCAGCGTCGTATTGATGCAGCGCCTCTTCAGGGTTACCAAATCGAAGAGTGTCTCCCTTGACGACGTGAGCCATTGCATTTGCCGGGCTTTTCGAAAGGGCTCTGTCGATCAGATTGATTGCCGTCTTTTTGTCTTCCGTCACGGACACAGGCCATCCGGAGAGCAAATTGATAGGGGGGCTCAGATACCATGCTTTCCCGATCATTGCATCGACGTTGTCCGGGTCGAGGCGCAGCGCATTGTCGAATAGCTCCCTTGCTTGCGCAATTGTCGTCTTCGATCGGGGCTCATAGGACTTTGCCCAGCCGCGCATGGCGAAGTCCACGGCATCCGGATTCTTCGATTGGTCCGTTTCGCTGCGGCGGCTTTCAGCTTGGATAAGTTCAATATTGAGCGAGCGGGCGAGCCGTGCTGTGATCTGGTCCTGCAAGACGGCGACTTTCGTGCGATCACTGTCGAAACGATCGGACCAGATGTCACGACCACTCGCGACATCTGTAAGCGACACGTTGACCCGGACCTGATCTCCGGCGCGCCGCACCGCGCCCTGTACGGCCCAGCGGATACCCAGCTCCTTGCCGAGAGACTTCAGATCGACCTGCCTATTCTTATAGGTAAAAGCCGTCCCGCGACCGATGACAAATGCGTTGCGCATTCGCGCGAGATCTGTCGTTAGGTCGGTCGTAATGCTGTCGGCGAAATAGTCCTGCTCCGGATCGTTGTTAAGGTTCGCAAAGGGCAGGACGACTAGAGACAAGCGAGGAGCGATATCGGGCCGGGCCGCTGCCTCTCGCTGTGTCTTTTGTCCGTCCGGAAAAACGTCAGTGCGGACGGGCTTCAAGGCGACGAGGCCGCCCGCCACCGCGCCGACGACTGCAATTGAGGCAAGCGCGCCGCCGACAGGCGTCAAACGTGTTCGGATCCGACCCGTGGAACGACGAGGGGTTGAAAGCGCGCCTTGTCTTACGCGTTCAGTCTGGATGGCCAGGTCAGGTCCATCCCTGACCACGGAATAAGCCCGCACCGGGCGGTCGATATTCTTGAGGGTCCGCTCGCCCAGATCAGCGAAGTCAACGCCGACCTTGCCGTGGACTTGATCGTAGGCAGAAGCCGAGATGCAGATGCCGCCCGGTTCTGCGATACCTTCCAGCCGCGCCGCAATGTTAACGCCGTCTCCAAAGATGTCGTGGGGTTCGACGATTACATCGCCAATATTGATGCCCACACGGAAAGCAATGCGCCTATCTTCAGCATCTTCGATTGTCAGTTCGTCAACGCGGGTCTGGAACTGTACAGCCCCTCGAACCGCTTCCACTGCACTTGGAAACTCTGCCAACAACCCGTCGCCGGTATTCTTCACGATGCGACCGCCGTGTTCGGCGATTGCCGGGTGGACAGCCTCCATTAGGAGAGCTGTCAGTTTGGCATGCGTTGCCTCTTCGTCGCGATGCATGAGCCGCGAGTAGCCAGCCACGTCGGCGGCCATTATCGCCGACAACCTACGCTCGACCCGGACTGGCCGCTCTTGCACCATGGCATGCAATCCAACCAAGAGGGAACTTTACGGTGGATCAGAGGGGAATGCCAAGTGAAGGAATGTCCACCAGGTTGATGTCTGTTCTTGGCCCATCGCGTCATTTCGCTGCAATGCGGAATTTGATCGCTACCGGGGCATAGCGGACTCTCGCGAGCCGTCAGCTCGGTCGATTTAGGGGGTCCCGGCCCAGGTCGTCAAAGAACGCAGCGATCGTTTCCAGCGCCGGTGAAAATACGTTTGCGAACTTCAGGCGGCCTGCCGCCTCCAGACCGATCTTGACGAAAGCGGCGCGCGGCGGCATCCGCTCAACTTCAAGGCTCGCCAGCGGCCCCAGCCGTTCTTCCAGCCACACCCGGGGGGCGGCCGCGCCACCGGCCAGGACGCGGGGGAGATAGCAGCCGGTGTACCGCTTCTGACCGGGTCCTGTCTTCTGGTAGGTGAGCTTTCGGATGGGAGAGGAGTCGGTGGAATCTCTAATAAGAGACTCTATAGAGAAACCACCGACTCCTCGGGCGTCCCATTCGGTCATTTTGAATGCCTTCATGGCATCCTGAACATTTGTCAGGAGCACGCCCTCCGCCGCCATGTCCGCGACGCCCCCCGGAGCTACGTCTCCCCACCGCGCAACCCCATGAACCGGGATCGGCAATGGCACGTCACACAAAACATCCAGCCAACACGGCTCGGCGGGCCTGTGGGGGCGCAATCGACCAACCGCCTGAAGTAGTTCCCCCACAGTGATCCGCCACCAATCGGTTCGGGATGGCGGTCCACCGGGGTCGCAATGACAGTGTCATCAGCAAGCAGGATACCGCCCGGATGTCGATCGAAAAAATGCCCTTCGCCACTGGAGATCGGCCGACCGGCGAATACCGACGCTGTGGCCTCTACATCGGACCATTTGGGGGCGGGACGCCCTATCACGATCAGGCCGGCAACGTCTTGCATATCATTCATACCGGCCAGCGCACCAAAGTGCCGCGCGACAACATTGGCTGGAAGCAGGTCCGCGATCTTCTCAAGCAACCCTTTGTAGGTGATGACTCCGATCCGGGCAGGCGTAGCCAACGCCGCCTGGAGCCGGATGAACCGGAAAATGTTTCCCACGTTTCGCGGCTTGGGGACGCTCCATAAACCGAGCTTCCCCATGCGATGCGGGAGGGCTGGTGCTACCAGCATGTCCAAGCAATTGCCGTCGCGGTTGACCAGTACGCCGAAGCTCCATTCGGTAATCGAGATTACTTCCTCAACAAGCCCTACAGCATTGGTGGTGGCAGAAAAGATCACGCCCCCTGATTGGTTCGGCATTCCCAAGAAGTGGGCAAGAATGCTCGCCGTGGCCCTCCAAGCGCGGCGGGCATTTTCTTTTATGAGTTTGCGTTGTGTCGAAGCGTATTTCTATGCCGGGGTTCATCAAGCCCCAACTCGCCACGTTGAAGTCCAAGGCACCAACTGGCGATCAATGGCTGCATGAGATCAAGTACGACGGCTACCGCGTCCAGGTTCATGCCAACCGTGGTCGGAAGAAGGTCTACACCCGCAACGGGCTAGATTGGACCAAGCGGTTCTCGACCATTGCAGCCGCTCTCGACGTACCCGGTGAGGCAATCATCGACGGCGAGGTAGTCGTTATCCACGAAGGGCGGACCAACTTCTCTGAATTGCAAGCAGAGTTAGCAGCGGGCAGACAGGACCGGCTGGTCTATTACGCGTTCGACCTGCTGTGGCGCCATGGTGACCTCCGCAAGCTGCCGCAGATCGAACGCAAGCAGGCACTGCTGGACCTGCTCGGTGAAAACGGCGTCGCACTTCCCTCCTGTACTCCGAACACCTCGTCGGAGACGGCCAACAGATGTTTGAACATGCTGCCAAGCTGAACGGGGAAGGTATCATCTCAAAGCGGGCAGACGCTCCCTACCGATCCGAGCGCAACGAGAACTGGCTCAAGATCAAGGCCGTCCACAAAGGCAAGTTTCCGGTCGTCGGGTTCATTAAAGACCCTACTGGTGTCGCTGCGCTCTATCTCGGCAAGCAGGAGGGCAACGACCTTGTCTACATGGGCAAGGTCGGTACCGGCTGGTCTAGGACTGTCTCCAGCCAGATCAGGAAGCAACTGGATGCGGTGGTCAGCCCGAAGTCCAAACTGACGCGGCCCGTCAGGAAGCCGAAAGCAACGTGGGTCGAACCGCAGTTCGATGCCGATATCGAGTACCGCGACATCACGTCGGAGGGTTTGCTACGGGCTAGCTCATTCAAGGGGCTGTCTCGGAGGTAAGCGGCCTAACGTCACAAATCGGTGAAGCTGTTTCATTCTCAGCTTCTCACGAAACCTGCGCCGACATATCCGGTTCCGACGAAACAAGCGACATCTGCACGACACCACTTATCATGGCAACGGCAAAATCCTGAAACGTGGCTGGTCCATGATCGCCGCATTCACGAACACGGAGGATGCCATCATGCGCAAGCTGATCTTCTCAACGGGCACCATCGGTATAGCTTTTGCTGTTGCAGCATTACTTGCGTGGTCGCATTCGGTTACGCCGTTGCAAGCGACCACTGCCTCATCGTCGATCAACCCCACCGAGATGATGGCGGCTTACAAGGGTCCGCTCCCAATCGAAGGATGGGACGCCATCTAAGTTTCTCGCTCCCCTCGTCCAGTCCAGTTTCCTCCCAAGACTGGCCCCGGTCCTGTGCCGGGGCTTTTTTTGCAACGTGGAATACCGCGATATCAGAGATGGGCTCGGCTAGTGGACTGTCCGCCCATCGCCTTGCCGTGAGCATCCAGCCGGTCGCAGAAGACGCACTTCAACTCGGTGCGTCCGCTGTGGCTATGCATCGGGACCATACGCTTTCCGCAGTGCAAACAACCTGTCACCGAGTCCATGGGTGTACTCCACACAGGTTCCAAACGTTCCAAACATAGGAACTGAAGGTTTGTTCTGAAGTTGAATTGCATTGCCAAGGGGAACCAAAATGCTGAAAGCGATAGACCGAGTGATGTACGCTTACACGATGATCGTGAACCTCACCCCTGATGAGGTCCAAGCAACACGCCAACGATTGGCCGCGCATCTGGCTGGCATAGTTGCTGACGAAAAGGCGCTTGCGGTTGAAGGGATGCGGTATCTGCGAGGGCCAGACCGTGTTGCGCGACGGCGAACGACGGGGAAGACGCTATGACAGACAGTCTCACCAAAAGAGACCAGCCTGACCGCAGTAAAATCAATATGAACCAGGACTATGAGGTTCACTACTGGACCAAGCACCTGAACGTCTCGAAGGAAGAATTGCAGAAGGCTATCGACAAGGTCGGTAATTCAGCCGCCGCTGTCCGTAAGGAATTGGCGGTGTGACTGAAGGCGTGGGGTATGCTCGCGATCTTTGGAGCGAGGCCCCCACGCTTTTTGTTACTCGCGAACCATATCGAGCAGTCGCTCGGGAGGAAAAGGCTTTCGCAAGAACGCTGTACCGATCGGCATAGGATTCACGTCTTTGCCGGACATGATGACAATGTTCATATGCGGGTGTCGGCGGCGGGCGTAGTGGGCGAGTTCAGCACCTGACATCTTGCCCGCTAGGTTGTGGTCAGTGATGAGCGCCTGCAATTCGGTTCCAGTTGACGCGATGATCAGTTCGGCAGATTCGGCGGTCGTGCATTCGATCACCTCGAACCCTTCATCCTTTAATACATCGGCCAGTACCTCGCGCTGCAACGCATCGTCTTCTACCAACAGGGTCACAAAGTTCGACATGCGCACCTCCAATCACGTCAATCCACCTCCATTCACGTCAATCGGAAGGAGGGACTTTGGTTCATCAGCCACCCGAGATGTGCCGGTCCAACCTTGTTCCTCTGTTACCTTGTGTGCAGACGGCGCGAGCGGATGCTGGTTTGGTATCTGCATTATCGATCCTAGACGTATGTTGGCGATCAGCCCGACATTGCGTGCCGGTTTTTCGTTGTCTGAGTTCGTGCTTTCGCAATCGACATGCGAACCAACCTGCTTGTCTGGTCGCCCTTCGCTCTAGGAACAAGGCAGCTGCGGAGCCGTTCTCCCCGCATGTGAGAGGTTTGGATGTACAGCAACGCGGGAGGCCAAAAGCCTCGTCTGATCGGAGAACTTAGCGCTGCTTCCGATCGGATCAGTGTGAGCGACTTCAGATACGGCAGAGGAGCCGAGATTTGTGGAGAAGCAGAACCGGCTGAGTACATCTACCAAGTGATTGAAGGGGCTGTGCGTACACACAAGCTCCTACCAGATGGTCGCCGCCAGATCGGGGCATTTCATCTCTCTGGAGACATCTTCGGACTGGAGAACGGCGCAACTCATCGGTTCACGGCGGAAGCCATTGTCGCGACCATGGTGCGCCTTGTGAAGCGCAAGAGCCTTGATAACGTTGCGCAGAACGATCCCGCGATTTTCAACACCATCCTCGACATGACGACCAGCAGCCTAGTCCATGTGGAGAACCTGATACTGCTGCTAGGTCGCAAGACCTCACTTGAGCGAGTGGCGGCCTTTCTGCTTGAGATGCATTTTCGTTCAACAGCAGCAGGCGTTATGCATCTTCCTATGTCTCGTCGCGATATCGCGGATTATCTCGGATTGACGCTTGAAACGGTATCCCGAGCGATCTCGAAGCTTCGCAGAAGGCTCATCCTCAAATTCGAAGACACAACGCAGAGACACATCGTCATTCTGGACGTTCAAGCTCTCGCGAAGCTGGCTGACGAACCTGACGCTGCAGCCTAGCTCGCGATCATGATGCAACTGCGAACTTCATATTCCAGACGGGGTTCATATTGTATCGTTAAGACATGCGCAGCCTTGTCCTTGCCAGGGCTATCCTCGCAGCACTGTCGGCGGTGACGCAGTGTCGGGAGCGCAGGCTCGACTTGAGGCCATCTGCGCCGATGCCTGCCGTGCTGATCCCGTGAGGCGAGATGTGTGGGTACAGGTCAGCCCAGACCTGATGTGGCCCGACGCATGACGTTGTGGGACGACACACATCGGGCCCTGCCACCACGGGTCACCCACCCGAATGGCTCAATCAGCCGCGCTGGCTGAACAAAGCCTACAGCCCTTCAGTGCGGTCGAGAACTCCGTGGGACTACGGAGACTGCGGACAGCCCTTCCATGGGCCGCGCGGACCCCTGCTGGACAAGCACGGGCTCAATCATCGTCTGTCGATAAGGTCGCGGCGCTGCCAAGTGCCGAGTTCGGAAGCTTTCAAACCTTTCTCTGCAGTGCGGAAGATGCGCATCGCTTCAGTGACGTACTTCGTCTGATTGAGGGCACGTTCTTTCGACAACAGATACACGTTGCCGTGGCGAGCTATCACGCCGTCCCTTAGAAACTGGTTGAGTTTGCGGATTACCGTTGAGCGCGGCAGACCGATGTACTGCGCGATCTTCGTCGCACTCATCGGTTTGTTTTCTGCGTGGCCAACCATGATGGCGGAGCCGATTAGCAGCAGGGAGTGATCGGCAGGTTTCCCGCCGAACACAGAATCGACCATCACATGGGTAAGCGCGATGTACGCTTTTGCCAACGCGAGCCGCTCCGAACGGTGCATGATCGAGTATGTCCCAGACATGCGACCCTCCTCATTTGGCGTACTGTAAGACTGCCTCCCTTCATTATACATCAAGCGAAAGATTTGACGCCGGGTCACCACTAAGGAGCGGCGGGGGTGTCCAAAATGGACGCTTCCGTAGTTGTAGCCGCTGAAGGCGACGGCTAAATCACCCATCTCACAATCTGATAAGGGAAATCGAGCTTTTGAATGATCGGAAGATCGTAGTAGTCGTCGATGACGATCCCGGAATGCTGGAGGGACTTCAGCGGCTGCTCTGGCTGCATGCATACGAAGCTATCCCGCTTTCGTCTGCAAAGGCTTTCAAAGACCACACCGATTTCGAAAAGGTGGCTTGCGTCATTCTCGACATCAACTTGGGCGACGGATCAGGCATCGAGTTGGGGCTTCACCTGAAAGCCGCAGGGGTACCTGTCCCGGTCATCTACATCACTGGCAATCAGGACCCTGCTGTTCGCGCGGCTGCGCTGGACGCTGGGTGCATCGCATTTCTAACAAAGCCGTTCTCCACCCAGGAGCTGATTGAGCCGCTCAAGAAAGCAGCGGCAGCGCGTTCGTAGGCTTCGCCGCAACTGGTGCAGCCGCGTAATGGGTGCGGTAAGACAAGTAAATAACGAGGGCACGATGCAGGACATATTGGCTCATCTGGAAAGGCTAAGAGACGTTGCCGAGTGCGAGCGAATTCTCGTGAAGAAGTGCGAACTGTTCGACCGGCTAGCGGCCCATCTGACGCAGCTAGCATGCGAAGTCGAGCAGGCGATCTTGGAAAGAGGGAAAAAGGTTGGCGAATAGTCCCGAGCGGTCGATTGAGGCTACAGCCGTCTTGAGATGAGAAACCCAAGATGGCTACGTGGCGCATTAATCATTGGTGTGATGTTCAACATGGTCCATTCGCGCTATCACTCGATTGCCCTCATTACGGCTCCGGCTCGCGCGATTGCAGACCAATTGGCGCATGACGAAACCGCGCTATTGATTGGGATGATGGAGATAGGATGGCGAGGTTACTATTTGCTGCGGTATTCGGAGTTCTTGCCTCGCAAGCTAACGCCGCTCCGCTTGACGATGCTAGCTACCTAAAGGGTCACTACATCGCTGATGTGGGCGAACTGGAAAAGGTGTCATGTCCTGTCGGTAGCAGATACGACTGCCTAGCGTTCCCCTCCAATTTGTACAAGCTGAACGGTCAGTGTCTTCAAATTCCTAGCTATTACGGCGAAGGTTCGCGCAACACTACGTTCCTTGCAGTGGATGTATCGACCAAGAGGCCATCAGCGTTCGTGGTTGAAGGAATTCTCGGCAGTGTGCGCAAGTACCCCATTCTTCAGTACGACTGTCCCATTCTCTTTTAGGGCATCGCCATCATCAGCATTGCCGAGCGAGCCAACGGCAGTGCAATTCACGCTCGAAGGCGTGAAGTTTCTGCGAGGCGATAGGGTTGCGCGGCGGCGTGCCTGATCCTGAGTGCAAGGTTTGCTTTGGCATCGGTTGGGTCTGTGGAAACCATCCCAACAGAGCTTGGTCTGAAGAGCTTGGCTGTCGGTGCGGTGCGGGCATGCCGTGCGAGTGTGTCCGCGCTGACGGGCTTGAGGAGCCCTGACGTCACCCAAGTCCTCGAAGTCCCCCGTCAAACACAGCATTAGCGCCGGGCGGTCGTAACGAGCGGCCTATATTATGATGTTTGAATATTAAGCCGAGTGATATTATCGATGCTTGTCCATTTGGAACAGGACAGGCAAACCATGCGGCCCGCCCCATGAAACCGCGCTCCGCCTTTATCTTCGCATGCACGGGCCTGGCCATGTTGATATCTGGCTGCCTGCCGGTGTCGGCCGCAACACGGCATATCGTTCTCCTTTTCGACGAACGGGTGGAATTGCCCGGCCTGTCGCTACTAGAGGCCGAATTAGTCCGAACCCTTCGGTCCAATTCCAACGAGCCGATTGAGGTCTATCGCGAAGCGATGGATTTGTCGCGATTTAGCTCAAGCTCTTACCGGACGCTCCTGCGGGATTTCCTCCACGCCAAATATGCGGACAAGAAGATCGACGTGGCAATCGCCGTCATGGCCCCCGCGTTTGATTTCTTGTTGGCCAATGGTGATCTGACTTTCCCCGGGACACCAATTGTGTTCAGCGGATTGGATAGACAGCAACTTGCCAATCGCTCCCTGCCGCCCAACGTGTACGGCGTTCTTATAAAGAGAGAGTTTGCGCCGACACTTGATCTTGTCCTTCGTCTCCATCCCACGACCGAACATGTTGTTGTTGTTGCGGGCACATCAGATTTCGACAATAGGCTTCTCTTGCAAGCAGAAAAGGAGTTTCGTCATTACCTCCCGGACCGGCTGTCGTTTAGTTACCTTTCAGAACTCTCTCTGGAGCAGGTTCTTGAGCGAGTTTCGCAGTTGCCAATCCGCAGCATCGTCCTGTACATCACGATGTTTCGCGACGGCATCGGTCAACCACTCGTTCCACACGATGTGGTCGAACGCGTTTCCAGCGTGTCGAGTGTGCCAGTCTATGGTTTTCTCGATCAATACCTCGGTCGCGGGATCGTAGGGGGAAGCCTGTATAGGTCCAGCGCGGTCGGTGCCGAGGCCGCCAAGATAGCTTTGCAGTTACTAACCGGCGTGACGCCTCCGGAAAAGTTTGTTGAAGTCTTTAGCAACAAGGTAGCTTTCGATTGGCGGCAGATGCAGCGTTGGGGCATCAGCGAGAACAGCCTTCCACCGGGCAGCGAGATCGACTTCCGCGAGATAGCCGTATGGCAGCGATATTCGTGGCAGATCGCATTCGTTGTCGCAGTTATGCTTGTGCAAGCCGGACTTATCGCGATCCTGCTGCATGAGCATCGTCGGCGTCAACTGGCCGAAGTACAGTCGCGGCAGCGCATGGCAGAGCTTGCTCATGTCAACCGCTTCTCGACCGCTGGCGAACTGGCCGCCTCCATTGCTCATGAAATTAACCAGCCGCTCGGCTCAATTCTGACGAACGCCGAAACAGCAGCCGCGATCCTGAAATCTCAAAGCCCCGACATCGCGGAACGCCCCGACATCGTTGAACTCAAAGATATTGTGAACGATATTTTGCACGATGACCGGCGCGCCAGCGAAGTCATTCGGAGGATGCGCAGTCTGCTGAAAAAAGCGCCTTTTGAACTGAAAAACCTCGACCTCAATGACCTTGTTCGAGACACCGTCGATTTTCTTTCGTCTCTGGCCGTGGGACGAAAGGTCCAACTGGTAAGCCGGATCGCCCCGGAAACTCTTCCAATCCTTGGCGACCGCATCCAACTTCAACAAGTCATTCTGAACCTTGTCGTGAACGGGATCGACGCGATGAGGGACACGTCGAGCGAAAATCGCATCATTAGCATCCGGACGTCGCGCATCGACAACTTTGCCACGCTATCCGTGTCAGATCGCGGACCGGGCGTTGCCGAAGAACAACTAAAAGAGATCTTTCAGCCGTTTTACACGAGCAAAGCAGAAGGCATGGGCATGGGGCTGTCCATCGCGCGTACGATTATCGAGGCGCACCATGGGCTGATATGGGCCAAAAATCGGGATCACGGCGGCGCGTCGTTTAGGATCAAACTTCCTCTTGTCCAATAGCTTATTATCCACGCCATACGAAGCAGACCAGACTTCCGCGCCGCGAGTACAATCAGGACGATAACCAGGCAATCGAGGGGCCAAATCACACCGGCACGGAAAAGCATCTCGTTAGTCATGAACTAACTTTGTTCGGCCACGTTCGCCGGTTTGCAGTTACCCCAGTCTTGCCCAGCCCGCTTTTCCTTCCCTTGATCTAAGTCAATCTCTTGTTGGGGAGCGGGGAAAGCCTGCACTAGGCCGACGTATAACCTTCTGATGGTGGGGTCTCTGGCTCTGGCTGGCGTGGGATAGGTGTTCTCTGGTTCTTCGGGTTCTAAGGCGACATTCCCAGTTCAACGGCGGTGCGTGACGGTTTCTATCATAAACGCCACCTTCCATAGCTGACCTCCTCCGACGGGCTTGTCAAAACAACTATCTGGCGACATCCGACAATTCTTTTAAGTTTAAAAGATCTATAGAGTAGCTATCTCAGGATCGCGGATCGCTTGCGCCCCAACTGACATCACTCGAGGCGTATCCGCGCGGACAATCAGGGATACCTTGCTTTGAAAGATCGGAACATTGTTTTGGTTGTCGATGACGACCCTGGAATGCTGAAGTGCATCCAGCGGCTGCTCCGGCAGCACGCATACGAACCCATCATGTTTTCGTCCGCACAAGCGTTCAAAAGCCACACCGATTTCGACAAGGCGATTTGCGTCATCCTCGACATCAACCTGAACGATGGGTCAGGGATCGACTTGAGGCATCATCTCAAGGCTGAAGGGCATTCTGTGCCGGTGATCTATATGACTGCGAGTGACAACCCTGCCGTTCGCGAGGCTGCGCTCGGCTCTGGGTGCATCGCATTTCTAACAAAGCCGTTCTCCACGCAGGAACTGATTGAACCGCTCAACAAGGCAGCGGCAGGGCGTTCATGATGGCAAGGTTCTATTTTGACTTCCACGATGCCAATGGCGTCCTTAGACACGACGCTGGCGAGGAACTGCCCAGTGCCGTCATCGCGCGGAAAGAGGCGATCGAAACTGTCGGTCGCGCCGTTAAGGACTTGACGTTTCGCCACTCAGATGGACAGGGTGTGATTGAGGTCCGCGACGGCGAGGGACCTGTCCTCCGGGTCTCAGCCATCGTCGAAACGACCTCGCTCAAAAATGACGCTCCGAGACTGAGACAGCGGCTTAAATGAAGATCACGGAAGACCGGTTCAAGTCGATACTGGCAGGGACCGCAACCAATCTCACGTCGAAAGAAATCCTAATCCGACAAGAGGCATTTGATGCAGAGCGGCGTGGTCAAGACCCGATGGTGGCGGTCGGAGCCCAAATGCCTGATGTCACGATCGTCAGGAGAGAAGCCTACAGAGGAACGGTTTCGCCGCGGGACGTTCTTTTTGAGGATGCGAGTGCAGAGAAGGCGATTGCGTCAGGAGGTGCGCTCCACCCTGCGGGTCCGGGTTCTCTGAGCCTATTCGCTAGTATCAAGCTGTTTTTCGCTAATCTGTTTAGGCGAGAGCCTTTCCATGCAGTGGCCGACGCTACCAAAAAGCAACTACCGCCTCTAAAGGCTTCAGCCTCTGTCGGCACCGCAGGCTCAGTCGACTTGCCTGAACACGGACGCCGTCCTGCGCGACCGGCGAGAAAAAAGCGTTCTCGCCCTTCTGACACACGCCTAAGGCGCACCACATCTCAAGAGCTTGTCGCTTTTTCAGAAAGACATGGCATCCCTCTCGATAACTTTTTCGATGCGGCAGGGATGAGTAAAGCCGAGTACGCTCGTCAAACGGAAGCTGTCGGCGCGATCATTGCCTACAATGTCACACCATGTTCCAGAGCAGGCCATTCAATTAGAAACCGCTATGGCAAGTGCGTGGTTTGCGATCCTAAGCAGATCGCTTTCAATCAAAGGGCTTTTGAAGCCGGTTCTGTCTATGCGGCATTCAGTCCCTCGAAAGGCCTTATCAAGGTAGGTTTCACAAAGGATGTCCGCCGCAGGCACAACACTCTCGTTCGTCAGCGCTATGCAGGCGCGGGCGACTGGGAACTGTACTATCAGAAGGAAGCCGACGATGCAGGACGACGCGAGATTGAAGCGCACAAGGAATTGGCTCGATACGCAGTGAAGGGTCTGACCTACTTCTGGGACGGAAGGACGCAGGAAGCGGACGAGGTTTATGAATGCTCCAAAGAAAGCGCTATCAGAGCGCTTGAAGGCCGTTAGCCCCTCCAAAAGTCCTTGAACCTTGTCGGCGATAACTGGGTGTACCTCACGGTATGCTGAACGTCCTTGTGGCCGAGATAGGCTTGCAGAGCGTGGGTGTCATGCCCTTGTTGGCCAGCGCGAACCCGCAGGACATTACAGGCCCCAAGTGAGAAGTTGCTGCTCTGCCTCTACAGGGTCCTGCCTGATCCGTGCCACGGCCATTCGCTCCAGCCCTACCGACTTCGCGATCTGGCTCGTGTTCATCGCTCCCTGGCTGGCGAGAGTCATCACCGGTCTGAATTGCTCACGGCTGATGGGCAATCACGACCGTCCGCGCCTCGCAACTCGAATCGGGCCCGACCAGGCCCGCGTCGCCGCAATGCTTTTGATGACATTGCGGAGAACACCGACGCTCTACTATGGTGACGAGATTGGCATGCAGCAGGCGGCTATTCTGCCCGAACAGGTTCGGGACCCGTTCGAAAGGAACGTTCCAGGCATCGGTATTGGTCGCGACGGATGCCGCACCCCGATGCAATGGGATGGCACCAAGTGGGCCGGGGTTTCGGACGTTGACCCCTGGCTGCCAATAGCTGCCAACTTTCGTGATGAAAATGTGAACAGTTACCGAAAGGATAAGGGTTCGCTCTATTGGCTATATCGTCGGCTGATCGATTTCCGGCGCAATCACGTTGCTCTTGCAGAGGGCTCGTATAAGCCCCTGATGGCCAGCGGCGAACTTCTGCTGTTCTGTCGTGAGCTGCGGGCCGAGCGAGTGTTAATTGCGCTCAACATGGGATCTGAGCCTATCGCAGTCTCATTTCCTGATAAAAGATCGTCTGGGCGCGTTCTTCTATCTTCATTCGCCGACCGCGAGGGGGAAGAGGTGAGGGCCAGTTTCGATTTACGAAGGATTGCTCCTGAAAGTGGATGCCGAACACGCTCGCCAATTAGGAACATAAAGCACATTGACAATTAGGAACATAGAGCAACATTGAATGTTGGGTCCCTCGCTAGACACACCAATTTTAGTGCATGGGTGAGAAGGAGATGAGGATCGCTCAGATTGCCCCCCTGATGGAGAGCGTGCCCCCAAAGCTCTACGGTGGGACTGAGCGGATCGTTTCTTACCTTACGGAAGAGTTGGTCAAGTTAGGTCATGACGTTACGTTATTCGCCAGCGGTGACTCCGTAACTTCAGCAAAATTGGTAAGCTGCGTTCCGACCGCTCTGCGGCTGGACCCCAAAGTATATGATGTCATTCCGTACTACATGCTCATGCTCGACCGGGTGCGGCGTCAGTCACACCAATTCGATATTCTTCATTTCCATATAGACTATTTGCACTTTCCACTTTTCCGGGACATGTCCTCGCGCGTTCTGACCACTCTTCACGGCCGGCAGGATCTCCCTGATAACAAGCCGATTTACATTGGTTTTGATGAAATGCGTTTGATCTCAATTTCCGAGAGCCAGCGAATCCCAATTTCAAACGCAAACTTTGCGGCAACGATTTACCACGGGCTCCCTGGAATGGATCTTAAGCTGACCCTGCGTCCTCAGGGCGGTTATCTTGCGTTTCTTGGTCGCATTGCACCGGAGAAGGGTCTAGAAACCGCCATTCAGATCGCACGATCTGCCGGTATTCCACTTAAAATAGCGGCGAAGATCGATCGGGTGGACGAACAATACTTTCGCGAACGAATCGCTCCATTGCTGGATAAACCGGGCATCGAATTCATTGGAGAAATCAACGAACATCAGAAAGCGGAATTTCTGAGTCAGGCCTCCGGTTTGCTATTTCCGATTGAGTGGCCGGAGCCATTTGGCTTGGTAATGATAGAGGCTATGGCATGCGGAACGCCGGTTCTCGCTTTCAATCGAGGCTCGGTGTGTGAAATCATCGAGGACGGCAAGACGGGTGTCGTGGTCCAGTCGATGGACGAGGCCATCAAGAGATTACCCCATCTTTTGACTTTGGACCGACGGAGAATCCGGCACGAGTTTGAGCGGCGTTTTTCGGCTCAACGAATGGCCCATGATCACGTTGGCCTGTATCAAAAGCTGTTGAAGGGCGAGCGCGAGTGTCTCCTTCAAGACGCTTTTAAAAGCGATGCTCTCGGAAACGCTCAGCAAGCTGATCAGCCGACGTCTGCTATTCAATGATCAAGGTGGCGCGGTGCCGCTCATTAAAGATCATTGACCTGTCGCATCGGCGATACTTCGCGGGCCAGCACTTTAGACCATATTTTTGGCAGGGGCGTCCGCCGGCTCTTGTTTTTCCTTTTCAAGTATTTGCAGCTATGCATGCGCAGCCCGTTCCAACTCACTAGCCGCCGCGTTGCGCATGACTTCTGCTACGGTGCCTAAGCAGCGGCCCATGCGGACTTCGCTGCGGGTGTCCAAGCCTCTTTCAGGCCCTGCTCCAGGGTCCAGAGCAATGCTGCGCCAACAATATCGTAGTGCTGATCTCTTACTCCATATCGAACGTGATTTCTGCCAAGCGCCTCCAGCGTCGGCACTAATGACGGGAGGTTATCGACACCGTTAATGACGGCGGCCAAAGCTTGCACCAGCTTTCGACGCTGTTCCTTCATGTCCGCGTTTTGGAACAGTCGACGCAGCGATGGATCGAGTGTGAAAAGTCTGTCGTAAAACAGAGTGGCTGCGGGATCGCCAATCGAGACGACCATGGCCCAAGTTGTCTTGAGAAGTGCCTTGGTAAAGAAAAACCGCCAGAGAATAACTGCGTTTTGTAGCGGAGTCGTCGTCAATTATCGGGTGGTTGTAGTGACCGCACCCGACCAATGCTGCAAAACGTCAGAAAGTTCTTGCCAGGAGCGGACATTCGATCTCTTGGATGTCTCCCGTAAAGGCTCTGCGCTCCAGTGTGATACATAGCAGGGGCATGGACTGATGCGTCGGCGAGAGCTCATTGCAATAATTGCTGGCATCTGAGCATTGTCGCTCGCGGCGCGGTTAACGGGCTCTGTGGCGGACGAGCGCGCGGAACGGCGCTTCGACGGGCCAATCATTTGATCTTAGAGCCGCAAGGCACCACGAATAGACCCAAATCGGCGATTTCATGCCCTCCAGCCAAAGCGCGAGGCTTTACTCGATACCAAGTGCACACCGGAGCTATCGCACGGCTCGCATGCGCGCGGCTGCGCGAACTTGGTAAGGACCCTGCGGCCGTTATCGCAAAGGCAAGGGCAAGGCCCGAGCAGGTCTATGATGACGCCATACGACTTGAGGTCCCCAAGCAAATCAGGATCCTGGAGTTGGCATCCGAAGAACTTCAGGATGGACTCCTCGGATTTCACCTGGCCCGCAGTTTCGATCTCCGCGAGATCGGGTTGGTTTACTATGTGATCGCATCATCGGAACGATTTCCCGACGCTCTGCTGAACGCGAAGCGATATTGCACGGTCATGAATGAAGGAGTCCGCCTTCAGGTGGGACAGGATGACCGAACGGTCTCGATTGCACTCGACTATGTCGATATCGACAGGAAGTCAGACCGGCACCAGATCGAGTTCTGGCTGGTGACGATGGTGCGGATTTGCCGGCAAGTGACAGCCACTAGGCTGGCGCTGCGCCATTTGAGGATCAGACATCGGCGTGATGAGACGCCTGCGGAATTCAAGAGCTTTTTTGGGTGCGATGTTGAATTTTGCGCAGATAGGGATGAGATCATTTTCGCAGCGCCAGTGGCATCCCTCCCCATTGTTGGCCGTGACAACTATTTGAACGATCTGCTGCGGCGATACGCAGAGGCAGCACTCGCCGACCATCCGAAGGAGCGCGGGGCTCTTCGATCGGCCGTGCAGGGAGTTCTACCGCAGCTGCTTCCACACGCCAGAGCAAGTATATCGAACGTCGCCAAACGGCTAGCCATGAGCACGCGAACGCTGTCACGCAAGCTCCGCGAAGAGGGTGTGGCATTTACCGAATTATTGGAGGAGACAAGAGCAGCTCTTGCAAAGAGCTACCTTGCCGAGCGCGATCTGCCGGTCTCCGAAATCGCATGGCTACTGGGATATCGCGAGGTCAGCTCTTTCAACCACGCGTTCAAGCGTTGGACCGGTATGACGCCGCGGCAATTTCGTTTAGCCGCTGCTTCTCCCCAATCTACGAACACGCCGAAGGGAG
>NZ_JBWBWM010000064.1:0-25620 GCF_056174665.1 Bradyrhizobium sp. WYCCWR15520 | reverse complement strand
ACCCACGGTTGTAGCCGGAGGGGGAACGGGCGACATCGCCACGCGTCTTGGCCGGTGGCCACCGGCCAAGACGCTAAGTCGCTTCCATCGCACAAATCTTGGCCGTGCAGATACAAGGGGGTACAGGTCTATCGATTAATTTCGAACTCGCGGAGAGAGCCCTCACCCCGGCCCTCTCCCCGTAAGAACGGGGAGAGGGAGAAGTGCGGTAGCCGTTCTCCAATTGACTCGTAAAGAGCGCAACGCCGTGTCAGATACTCGAACCCATCGACGATTGCGGCGGGAAAGACGCGGCGGATGGCGGCGTGCCTTGTTGCTCGCCCTCGTCATCCTCGCCGGCTACGGTTTGCTCGCCTATCTGGTGCTGCCGGGTTTCTGGACGCACTACGAGCATCAGCGCGGGCTCGCCGAGATGCCGATGGTGACGCGCACGGCGCAAGGTATTCCCGGCGATCCCATGAATGTCGGGTTGATCGGCGAGCTCGGCGAAGTCGTCTGCGCGATGCATGCGGCCGGCTGGTATCCGGCCGACCGGATCACGCTGAAATCCTCGATCGAGATCATCGGCAGCGTGCTGCTCGATCGTCCCTACAAGGAGGCGCCGGTGAGCAACCTCTATTATCTCGGCCGCCGCGAGGACTTGGCCTTTGAAAAACCGATCGGGACCAGCGCCGACCGCCGCAATCATGTGCGCTACTGGAAAGTGCTGGAGAGTGGCGAGGAGAAACGTCCGGTCTGGCTCGGCGCCGCGACGGAAGATCGCGGCGTCGGCGTCAGCCGATATACCGGCGCGGTCACGCATCACATCAGCCCCGATCTCGACGCCGAGCGCGCATTGCTTGCGGCTGATCTGGAAAATGCCGGCATGGTGGAGGCGAAATACCAGGTCACGGGCATCGGGCCGACACTCGCGGGGCGCAATGGCGGCGGCGACCCCTATTACACCGACGGCGAAATCTGGGTG
Organism: Bradyrhizobium sp. WYCCWR15520; assembly: GCF_056174665.1. Lineage (NCBI taxonomy): Bacteria > Pseudomonadati > Pseudomonadota > Alphaproteobacteria > Hyphomicrobiales > Nitrobacteraceae > Bradyrhizobium > Bradyrhizobium sp. WYCCWR15520. Next base: position 24,656 of record NZ_JBWBWM010000064.1, on the reverse strand, counting down.
CTGCGGCTGGTGGAAGCCTGCAAGAAGCGCGAAGGACCCGCAGTGACGATCCCAAGCCCACCGGCGAACGCATTGAAGGACCAGATCTGGCGCGCGATCGCGGACGCGGTGGGAAAATAACGTGCCGAGCAAGTGCGAGGCGCGGAGCAATCAGGGCAATTTGATCTTTTTTTGCCGTCTGGATTGCTTCGTGGAGCCTGTCATCGGGCGCACATTTTTGTGCGACCCGGTGGCTCGCAATGACGGCTCCGATCGAATATTATCTGGGCCGAACCTCACGCCTCGATTCCGCGTGCTTGCCCATAAGGAAAACCAACAATGACCGTTCGCGCGGGCCGGGAGTTTCTGGCCATCCCGGGACCCACCACCATGCCCGACGAGGTGCTGCAGGCGATGCATCGCCCGGCGCTCGACATCTATTCCGATCAGATGGTGCAGTTGACCGAAAGCCTGCTCGCCGATCTATCAAAACTGTTCGCAACCAAGGGCAAATCCTACATCTACATCGCCAACGGCCATGGCGCCTGGGAGGCCACACTCTCCAACGTGCTGTCGCGCGGCGACAAGGTGCTGGTGCTGGAAAGCGGACGCTTTGCGATCGGCTGGGGCCAGGCAGCGGCCGCGATGGGCGCCGAGGTCGAGGTGCTCAAGGGCGACTGGCGTCGCGCGATCCGTGCGGGCGAGGTCGAGGCGCGGCTGAGACAGGACAAGGATCACAGCATCAAGGCGATCGTCGCGGTGCAGGTCGATACCGCTTCCGGCGCCTATAACGATATCGAGGCGATCGGCAAGGCGATCAAGGGATGCGGCCATCCGGCGCTGTTCATGGTCGACACCGTGGCTTCCCTCGGCTGCATGCCGTTCGAGATGGACAAATGGGGCATCGATGTCGCGATGTCCGGTTCGCAGAAGGGCCTGATGACGCCGCCGGGCTTAGGCTTCGTCGCCGCCAATGAGCGCGCGCGGCAGGTCCACAAGAAGGCCAATCTGCGCACTCCCTACTGGGACTGGACCGAGCGCGAAGGCAGCGAGCACTACCGTAAATATGCCGGCACCGCGCCGGTGCATTTGCTGTTCGCGCTGCGCAAGGCGATCGACATGTTGCAGACCGAAGGGCTGGAAAATGCCTTTGAGCGCCACCGTCTGCTCGGCGAAGCGGTGCGCCGCGCGGTAGCGGTGTGGAGCGAGGGCCAGGTGCTCGGCTTCAATATCACCGAGGCCAATGAGCGCTCCAACACGGTGACGACGGTGACCATGAACGGTCACGATCCCATGGCGCTGCAGCGCTACTGCAAGGAGAAATGCGGCGTGGTGCTCGGCACCGGGATCGGCGATTTGTCGGGACAGGCTTTTCGCATCGCCCATATGGGCCATGTGAATGCACCGATGATTTTGGGCACGCTCGGCGTGGTCGAAGTCGGCCTCACCGCGCTCGGCATTCCCCACGGCAAGGGCGGAACCGAAGCCGCGATCGAATATCTCGGCGAGAACGTCGGGGCGTAAGTCCGATCTTTGGTAGGATGGGTGGAGCGGGGCGATACCCATCAGCGATTTAGTCCGATTGATGGGTATCGCCGCGCTCCACCCATCCTACGCACTGTCGGCTCTGCGAAACGCGGCGACTCGTGGTCACCATTTCACATGGTGAGAGAGGCCGCGTCTCCCGTGCCTCTCAGCCGCATCTAAATAATGGGTATCGCTTCGCTCCATCCATCCTACTCTTTCCCAACACGTATTAGTGCGTATACTGGCATACCAAGCCGGGCGCTGATCCGTGCAAGAACAAAGAGTGGGAGTGAGGCGATTGGCGTCCGTTGATTTGCGCGGCCTGACCAAGCGATTTGGCTCGCTTGCGGTGGTCGATAACGTCTCGCTGAAAATCGACCACGGCCAACTGGTGTGCCTGCTCGGCCCGTCCGGCTGCGGCAAGACCACGACGCTGCGGCTGATCGCCGGCTTCCTGGAACCTTCCGACGGCGAGATCCATGTCGGGGACCGGCTGGTGTCTTCACGCGCGCGCACGCTGCCGCCCGAGCAGCGCAACATGTCGATGATCTTTCAGAGCTACGCGCTGTGGCCGCACATGACGGTGACCGAAAACATCGTCTACGGCCTGCGTCTGCGCAAACTCGACCGCGACACCATCGCCAAGAAACTGGCGGCAATCCTGGCTACGACAAAACTCGAGGCGCTGTCGCAGCGCTATCCCGGCGAACTCTCCGGCGGGCAGCAGCAGCGCGTGGCGTTGGCGCGCGCGCTGATCGTCGAACCGGAGACGCTGCTGCTCGACGAGCCGCTCTCCAATCTCGACGCGAATTTGCGCGAAGAGATGCGGTTCGAGATTCGCCGGCTGCATGACGAATATCGCTACACGACGGTCTATGTCACCCACGACCAGTCCGAGGCCATGACCACGGCCGACCTGATCGCGGTCATGAACGGCGGCCGGATCGACCAGCTCGGCACGCCCGAGGACATCTACGCGCGGCCGGAATCCGAATTTGTCGCCCGCTTCATCGGCGCCAGCAACGTGATCAAGGGCACCGCGCGCGACGCCAACCATGTCTCCTTCGCGGGCGCGACGTTGAAGGTGGTCGGCGCGCCGCTCACAGCGGGCCAAAGCGCCGTGGTCACGATCCGTCAGCACGATATCGGCCTGTCGACGCAGGCGCCGGCGTCACCGGAGAATGCGATCAAGGCGGTCGTCACGCGGCAGGTCTATCTCGGCGCGGCGCGCGACTACATGGTCGAGGTCGCCGACGGCACCAGCTTGCGCGCCACCACGCCAACCGAAACCAATGTGCCAAAGGGCAGCGAGGTCTGGCTGACACTCCCACCCGAGCGTTGCCGGGCGCTCAGCCGATAACAAGAAACAACAACCCGGGAGGACGCGATGAGAAGACAAAAGCTTTCGAGACGCGAAATCCTGCGAGGCTCAGTTGCGCTTGCCGCAGGAACCGTATTCGCCTCCCCCTTGCGCGCCCAGGCGCCGGAGCCGGCTGCGGTCACGCCGGCGCTGGTGGAGGCGGCGAAGAAAGAAGGCAAGCTGATCTTCTATTCCTCGATGGACCTGCCGGTCGGCGAAAAGCTCGGCAAGGCATTCGAAGCGGCCTTTCCGGGCATCACGATTCAGATCGAGCGTTCCGGCTCGGAGCGGCTGTTTCAGCGGATCGACCAGGAGTTTGCCAGCAACATTCGCGCCGCCGATATCGTCAACTCCTCCGATGCCTCGCACTTCATCAGTTGGAAGAAGAACGGCTGGCTGATGCCGTTCGTGCCGGAGGATGTCGCCGAGCATTTTCCGCAAAGCTATCGCGATCCAGATGGCCAATTCGCGACTTCGCGGGTGTGGCTGTCGTCGATCGCCTACAACACCAACCTGATAAAGCCGGAGGACGCGCCGAAGAGCTTTGCCGACCTGCTCGATCCCAAATGGTCGGGCAAGATGGTGAAGGGACATCCGGCCTATAGCGGCACCATCATGACCGCGACGTTCCAGATGGTGCGTGAGCTCGGCTGGGAATACATGGAGAAACTTTCAAAGCAGCGCGTGATGCAGGTGCAGTCGTCGACCGACCCGCCGAAGAAGCTGTCGCTCGGCGAACGCGCCGTGATGGCCGACGGCAACGAATACGGCATCGTGCTTCTGAAGGAAGCCGGCCAGCCGGTCGAACCGGTCTATCCGACCGAGGGCACGCCGACGATTTCGGGACCGACCGGCATCTTCAAGACCGCGCCGCACCCCAACGCCGCAAAGCTGTTCCAGGCCTGGCTGCATACCCGCGAGACGCAACAGTTCTTTGTCGACTTCAGCGCGCAATATTCGGTTCATGCGCAGGTGCAGTCGAAGCCGGGCCGGCGGAAGATTTCGGACATCAAGCTGATGAAGGAAGATGCAGAGGGCGTCGAGAAGATGACCGAAGAAATCAAGACGCGCTATGCGCGCCTGTTCAGGGTTTGAGGATGCTGTCCGTCACGAACACCGCCGTCATTCCGGGATGGTCCGAAGGACCAGACCCGGAATCTCGAGATTCCGGGTTCGATGCTTCGCATCGCCCCGGAATGACGGAGAGAAACTTCGCATGACCACCATCACCAGCACCGACGCGCCAAAATCCCGCATCGACGTCACGCGCCCCGTGTTGTGGCTGTTCGCCGCGTTCATGATCCTGCTGATCGTGCTGCCGCTGTCGTGGCTGATGGTCTACGCCTTCACCGACAAGGCGCGGCGGCCGACGCTGCAGAATTTCGTCACGCTGTTCACCGACCCCGCCTTTCTCGATCCCTTGCTGACGACCGCGATCATCGCCACCACGTCGGCGGCGATCTGCTGCCTGGTCGCCGCCCCGATCGGCTGGCTGGTGTCGCGCACCGACATGCCGGGGCGGCAGATCATCCGCGCGCTGGTGACGGCCTCGTTCGTGACGCCACCGTTTCTCGGCGCGGTCGCCTGGGAACTGCTGGCGGCGCCGAACAGCGGCATGCTGAACCAGCTCTATCGCTACCTCACCGGCGCCGAAGATCCCCTGTTCGATATCTATTCGCTGACCGGGCTGATCTTCGTGATCTCCTGCTACACCTTTCCGTTCGTGTTCGTGCTGGTCGCCAACGCGCTCGACAACATGCCGGGCGAACTGGAAGACGCTTCCGCCATTCTCGGCGGCAAGGCGTGGACCACGGCGCGGCGCGTCACGATTCCCTTGGCACTGCCCGCGCTGGTCGCCGGTGCGCTGATCGCCTTCCTGCAGGCGATGACGCTGTTCGGATCGCCTGCGATCCTGGCACTGCCTGCCGGCTTCCACACCATGACGACGAAGATCTGGAGCCTGTTCCAGTATCCGCCCAAGCTCGAATTGGCTGCAGCCGCCGCCGTGCCTTTATTGCTGCTGACGATCCTGCTGCTGCAGGGCCAAAAATTCCTGCTCGGCCGCCGCGGCTTTTCCGTGGTCGGCGGCAAGTATGGCGCGCCGCGGCCGATCGAGATGGGAGGATGGCGCTGGGTGGCGCTGGCGTTCTGCCTCCTCGTGCTGCTCAATCCTGTGTTCCTGCCCTATTTCGCGCTGCTCAACGCGGCATTCTCCCCGAACGCGACCACGCTGGTGACGCCATCGACGGCCACGCTGCACAATATCGTGTTTGTGTTCACCGAATTGTCGTCGACCCAGCTCGCACTGAAGAACACGGTGATCCTTGGCGCATCGACGGCGACCGTCGGCACAATCCTCGCGCTCGTGGTCGCCTATGTCACCACCCGCCGCGTGATCGCGAGCCATCGCATGCTCGGCTTTCTCGCGACCGCCCCGGTCGCCGTGCCCGGTATCGTGCTCGGCGTCGGATTGTTCTTAAGTTACACGCGCCCGCCCTTCGTGCTCTACGGCACGCTGTGGATCCTGCTGCTGGCGTTTCTCACCATCAACCTGCCCTCGGCCTATCAGCAATTGCAGGCAGCGTTTGCGACCATCCACCCCGAACTGGAAGACGCCAGCCGCATCCTCGGCGCGACACGGCTGCAGGCGCTACGCCAGATCACGGCGCCGCTGCTCCGTACCGGCGTGATCGCGACCTGGTGCTTCATCTTCATCGGCGTGATGCGCGAACTATCCGCCGCGATCGTGCTGTTCACCTCGCAGACCAAGGTGCTGTCGGTTCTAATCTACGACCTCAATGAAAGCGGCGACCTGGCCGCGATTGCGGTGCTCGGCATCGCGATGCTGGTGATCACATTCACGGTGGTGCTGGCCGTGAACCGGATCCCGATGTTCGGTGGCGGCGCGGGGGCGAGGTTAAGGAATAGTTAGGCTGTCTGCCCGTCATTGCGAGGAGCGAAGCGACGAAGCAATCCATCTATCCGTTATGCTGCGCGATGGATTGCTTCGCTTCGCTCGCAATGACGGCCTGCAGGCATCTAGTAATCCGCCACATTCACCCCGATATAAGGCCCAATCATTGAGCCTGACGAGGAACCGCGTGACCCAAGCCGCCACCAAAAAGCCTGCCCTATCGCCGCCCATCGCCCCGCGCCGCCCGCATACCTTCACCACGCACGGCATTGCGGTGACGGACGATTACGCCTGGCTGAAAGACGCCCGATGGCAGGAAGTGCTGCGCGATCCCTCGATCCTGGATCCGGATATCAGAAAATATCTGGAAGCCGAAAACGACTACACCGAGAGCCTGCTCGGCCATACCGCGCCGTTGCAGAAGAAGCTGGTCGCGGAGATGCGCGGACGGATCAAGGAAGACGATTCCAGCGTGCCGGCGCCGGACGGTCCGTTTGCATACTTGCGAAAGTTCCGTGAGGGCGGGCAGCACGAGATGTTTGGCCGCACGCCGCGCGATGGCGGCGATGTGGAGATCGTGCTCGACGGCGATGCGCTGGCCAAGGATCATGAATATTTCAAGTTCGGCAGCGCGCGGCATTCGCATGACCATAAGCTCCAGGCATGGAGCGCCGACACCAAGGGCTCGGAGTATTTCTCGATCCGCGTGCGCGACTGGGCCACGGGTACCGATCGCGACGATCTCGTCGAGGAGACCGACGGCGGCATCGTCTGGAGCAAGGATTGCCAGAGCTTCTTCTATGTGAAGCTCGACGACAACCATCGGCCGATGCAGGTGTGGCGGCACCGGCTTGGCACGAAGCAGGCCGACGATACGCTTGTTTATGAAGAGCAGGATTCCGGCTGGTTCACCCATCTGCATGAAAGCTCGTCCGGCCGCTTTTGCGTGATCGCAGGCGGCGACCACGAAACCTCGGAGCAGCGGCTGATCGATCTCGCCAACCCCGAAGCGCCGCCGCGGCTGGTCGCCGCGCGCGAGGAAGGCGTGCAATATTCGATTGCCGACCGCGGCGATGAACTGTTCATCCTCACCAATGCGGACGATGCCATCGACTTCAAGGTCGTCACCGCGCCGCTCGCCTCGCCAGAACGTGCCAACTGGCGCGACCTGATCCCGTATCGTGAGGGCGTTTACGTGCTCGATGTCGAGCTCTATGCCGGCCACATGGTGCGGCTGGAGCGCGCCAATGCGCTGCCCGCGATCATCATCCGGGATCTGGCGACCGGAGAAGAGCACGCCATCGCCTTCGATGAAGCGGCCTACTCGCTCGACACCATGGGCAGCTACGAATTCGAGACAACGAATTTGCGATTTTCTTATTCGTCGATGACGACGCCGGCTGAAGTCTATGACTACGACATGGCGACGCGGGCGCGCGTATTGCGCAAGCGGCAGGAAATCCCGTCGGGCCACAACCCGGCCGACTACGTCACCACGCGCATCATGGCGACCTCGCATGACGGCGCGCAGGTGCCGGTCTCGATCCTGCACCGCAAGGACCTGGTGCGCGACGGAAGCGCGCCGCTATTGCTCTACGGCTACGGCTCCTACGGGATGGCGATGCCGGCGTCGTTTGCAGCCAATCGGCTGTCGCTGGTCGATCGTGGTTTTGTCTACGCGATCGCGCATATCCGCGGCGGCGCGGACAAGGGTTGGGGCTGGTATCTCGATGGCAAGCGCGAGAAGAAGACGAATTCGTTCGATGATTTCGCCGCCGCGGGCCGCGCGCTGATCGAGGCGAAATACACGAATGCAAAACGTATCGTCGGCCATGGCGGCAGCGCGGGCGGTATGCTGATGGGCGCGGTCGCCAACCGATCAGGCGAGTTGTTCGCCGGCATCGTCGCGGAGGTGCCGTTCGTCGACGTCTTGAATACGATGCTCGACGACACGCTGCCGCTGACGCCGCCGGAATGGCCGGAATGGGGCAACCCGATCGAGAGTGAGAAGGATTTCCGCACCATTTTGTCCTATTCGCCCTACGATAACCTTCAGGCCAAGGACTATCCGGCGATCCTTGCGATGGGCGGACTGACCGATCCGCGCGTCACCTATTGGGAGCCGGCGAAATGGATCGCGCGGCTGCGCGCCACGATGAGCGGCGGCGGCCCGGTGCTGCTGCGCACCAACATGGGCGCCGGCCACGGTGGCGCATCCGGGCGCTTCAACCGGCTGGATGAAGTCGCGATCGCCTATGCGTTCGCGCTGTGGGCGGTGGGATTGGCGGAGAAGGCGAAGGTCTAAATTGATCCCGATGGACTGAGGATTATCTGGGTACGATCAGACGGGACTTCATTAGGCATGAAGGCGCGTGGCTGGCCACGCGCCTATAGCGACGACCTGAATCATCGCCTCACGGCATCGTGTAGGCCGTCTTCACCGTCGTATAAAATTCGGCGGCATAGCGGCCCTGCTCGCGGGCGCCGAAGCTGGAGCCTTTTCGGCCACCGAACGGCACGTGGTAATCGACGCCGGCGATCGGCAGATTGACCATCACCATGCCGGCTTCGGAATTGCGCTTGTAGTCGCTGGCGTATTTCAGGCTGGTGGTGCAGATGCCGGATGACAGGCCGAAATCGGTGTCGTTCGCGGTCGCCAGCGCTTCGGCATAATCCTTGACCCGGATGACCGCGGCCACCGGCCCAAAGATCTCCTCGCGCGCAATCCGCATCTTGTTGCTCACATCGGTGAACAACGCCGGCTGCAGGTAGAAGCCGGGCGCCTCGCGGTTGAGCCGCTCGCCGCCGAAGGCGAGCTTGGCGCCTTCGTCCTTGCCGATGCTGATATATTTGAGGTCCTGATCGAGCTGGCTCTGATCGACGACGGGGCCGATATCGGTGCCGGCCTTCACCGCGTCATCAACCTTCAGGCCGCGCATCCGCTCGGTTAGGGCCTCGACGAATTTGTCGTGAATGCCTGATGTGACGATCAGCCGCGAGGCGGCGGTGCAGCGCTGGCCGGTGGAAAAGAACGCGCTGTTGGCGGCGCATTCCACGGCGACCTTCAGATCCGCGTCGTCGAGCACGACCAGCGGATTCTTACCACCCATTTCGAGCTGAAACTTCTTCATCGGCCGCGAGGCGATGCAGGCCGCAGCCACCTTCTGGCCGGTGGCCACCGAGCCGGTGAAGCTGATCGCGGCAACATCGGGATGCTCAAGCAGGACCGCGCCGACTTCCGAGCCGCGCCCGATCACAAGGTTGAGCACGCCCTTGGGCAGGCCGGCGCGATGCAGGATATCGACCAGCGCCCAGGTCGAGCCCGGAACAAGATCTGCAGGCTTGATCACCACGGTATTGCCATAGGCCAAAGCCGGGGCGATCTTCCAGGCCGGAATGGCGATCGGGAAATTCCACGGCGTGATCAGGCCGACAACACCCAGCGCTTCGCGTGTAATCTCGATGTCGATGCCGGGGCGCACGGAAGCCAGTTTCTCACCGGCCATCCGCAGGCATTCGCCGGCAAAGAACGCAAAGATCTGGCCGGCGCGCGCGACTTCGCCGACGCCTTCCGGCAGCGTCTTGCCTTCCTCGCGTGACAACAGCCGGCCCAGTTCGTCCTTGCGGGCCAGGATTTCGTCCGACGCCTTTTTCAGGATGTCGTAGCGCGCTTGCGGCGTCGATCGCGACCATGCCGGAAACGCCGCTTTGGCAGCCGCAATCGCAGCGTCGGCTTGCGCACGCGTGCCGCGCACGGCTTCGCCGACGATGTCCTTGGTATCGGATGGATTGACGTTCGGCGCGCGCGCGCCATCGGACAACCATTCGCCATCGATCAGATTGTTGAACATCAGCATGGGGGTTTCTCCACTGTTACGTCATTGTAGGATCGCGCGTCCGGGAATAGAAGACTATCGTCCGTTGGCCTTGCGCCAGGCAGCAAAATCCTTCGAAGTCTGCTCGTCGGTCGCGGGATAGAGGCCGAGGATCGAGCGGCCCTTGCGGACTTCCTCCGTAACAAAATCCTCGAACGCCGTCATCTCGACCGCTTCATCCGCGATTTCGTCAGCGAGGTGCGCCGGGATCACGATGACGCCGTCGCGATCGCCGAGGATGACGTCGCCGGGGAATACCGGCGCATCGCCGCAGCCGATCGGGACGTTGATCTCGATCGCCTGATGCAGCGTCAGGTTGGTCGGCGCGCTCGGGCGATGGTGATAGGCGGGAAAGCCGAGGGCCGCGATCTCGGCGGAATCGCGAAAGCCGCCATCGGTGATCACGCCGGCGCAGCCACGCTGCATCAGCCGCGTCACCAGGATGGCGCCGGCGGACGCCGCGCGCGCATCCTTGCGGCTGTCCATCACCAGCACGGCGCCCGGCGGGCAATCCTCGATCGCCTTGCGCTGCGGATGGCCGCGGTCGCGGAACACGTCGATCTTGTTGAGGTCCTCGCGCGCCGGCATGTAGCGCAGCGTAAAGGCCTCGCCGACCAGCACCGGCTGGTTGGGACCAATGGGGTGCACATCCTGGATCATCTGGATGCGGAAGCCGCGCTTGAACAAGGCGGTGGCGACGGTGGCGGTTGAGACCGTCTTGAGTTTGTTGCGGGTGGCGTCGCTCAGTTTTGTCATGGTCCTTCGCATTCCTTTCATCCGTCATTCCGGAGCGCTCGCGTCAGCGAGCGAATCCGGAATCTCGAGATTCCGGGTCTGGTCCTTCGGACCATCCCGGAATGACAACAACACTCACACCGCCCCGTGCGCTTCCACATACAGCGCGTAGACCGAGTGGCAGCTTGTCATGTAGAGGCGGTTGTTCTTCGGGCCGCCGAAGGTGAGGTTGGCGCAACGCTCCGGCAAGCGGATGTGGGCGAGCGGCTTCCCGGCCGGGCTGAACACCATCACGCCATCGAGATCTTCAGACTTGCCCTTGAGCTGGAACACCTTCCGGCCGCCGACCTCGGTCGGCTCGGATTGCAGCGCGCCGTTGGAGCCCCAGCCGCACCACAGATTGCCGTCGCGGTCGACGCGGAAACCATCGAGCGCGCCCTGATCGGCGGCGTCGATCAGCTTGGTCTTGTTGCCGACCGTGCCGTCATCGTTGACATCAAAGCTCCAGATGCTGCGGTTCGGCGTGCCCTTCCACTCCACCACATAGAGCTTCTTCTCGTCCGGCGAGAAGGCGAGGCCGTTGGGATTGAAGATGTCGGTGATAACCGCAGAGAGCTTGCCGTCCTTGGTCAGGCGATAGACGTTGGTGGTGGCCTGTTCCGGTTTTTCCTTCTTGCCTTCCCACTCGCCATTGATGCCGAACAAGGGATCGGTGAACCAGATGGTGTCGTCGGACTTGACCACGATGTCGTTCGGCGCGTTCAGCCGCTTGCCCTCGAACTTGTCGGCCAGCACCGTGATCTTGCCGTCCTTCTCGGTGCGGGTGACGCGACGGGTGACCGAATGCTCGCAGGTGACGAGCCGGCCCTGGCGGTCGCGGGCGTTGCCGTTGGCGTAGTTGGCGTTGGCCCGGAAGACCGAAGTCTGGTTGGTCTTCTCGTCGAACTTCATGATGCGGTTGTTGGGAATGTCGGAGAACAGGAGATAGCCGCCTTCGGGGAAGTAGGCCGGCCCTTCTGCCCAGCGCATGCCGGTGGCGACCTGCTCGACCGTCGACGAATAGATCCGGTATTTTGCGAAGCTCGGATCGAGGATCTGCACCGCCGGATCGGGATAACGCTGGTTCGGCGTGAACGGGAACGATTGCGCGCCGGCTGCACGAGAAAGAAGCGTGGAAGCGGCAGCGGCGCCTGCGCCTGCGATCAGATTGCGTCGGCTCATATTCATTGGTCGTCTTCCCCTGCGATGCTTTTCTGTTTGGCGGTCATTCCGGGGCGATGCGAAGCATCGAGCCCGGAATCTCGAGGTTCCGGGTTCGCTTCGCGCCCCGGAACGACGACGGCTAATAAATCGACGGCTCCTCCACCGGCTTCCCAAACCCGGTCTCCAGGAAATCGAAATCGCAGCCTTCATTGGCCTGCTTGATGTGGCGGGTGAACATCCAGCCATAGCCGCGCTCGTAACGCGGCTCCGGCTTCTTCCACTCGGCACGACGTTTTTCCAGTTCGGCTTCCGGCACATCGAGGTTGATGGTGCGGGCGTTGACATCCAGCGTGATCTTGTCGCCGGTGCGCACCAGCGCCAGCGGCCCGCCGACATAAGATTCCGGCGAGACGTGCAGGATGCAGGCGCCGTAGCTGGTCCCGCTCATGCGCGCATCCGACAACCGCACCATGTCGCGCACGCCCTGCTTCACCAATTTTGTGGGGATCGGCAGCATGCCCCATTCCGGCATTCCCGGTCCGCCCTGCGGTCCGGCATTGCGGAGGATCAGGACGTGATCGGCGGTAACATCCAGATTCGGATCGTCGATCGCCTTCTTCATCGAGGGGTAATCGTCGAACACCAGCGCCGGTCCGGTGTGCTTGAGGAAGCGCGGCTCGCAGGCGCTCGGCTTGATCACGCAGCCGTCGGGCGCGAGATTGCCCTTGAGCACGGCCAGCGCGCCCTCGGCATAGATCGGGTCCTTCACGGTACGGATGACGTCGTCATTATATACTTCGGCGCGGGCGATGTTGTCGCCGAGCGTATGGCCGGTGACGGTCATGACATCGAGATGCAGATGCTCCCTGATGCGGCTCATCAGCCCCGGCAGCCCGCCGGCGTAGAAGAAGTCCTCCATCAGATATTTGTCGCCGCTCGGCCGCACATTGGCGATCACGGGCACCTTGCGGCTTGCCTTCTCGAAATCGTCGAGCCCGATGTCCTGGCCGGCCCGGCGCGCCTGCGCGATCAGATGGATGATCGCGTTGGTCGAGCAGCCCATCGCCATCGCCACCGTGATCGCGTTCTCGAACGCTTTCCGGGTTTGAATCTTGTTTGGCGTCAAGTCTTCCCACACCATCTCGACGATGCGGCGGCCGCATTCGGAAGCCATGCGGATATGGCCGGCGTCGGCAGCGGGAATCGAGGACGCGCCGGGCAAGGTCATACCGATCGATTCGGCAATCGCCGTCATGGTGGACGCCGTACCCATGGTCATGCAGGTGCCGTAGCTGCGGGCGATGCCGGCCTCGACATCGACCCAGTCCTTGTCCGAAATCTTGCCGGCGCGGCGCTCGTCCCAGTATTTCCAGGCGTCCGAGCCCGAGCCGAGCGTCTTGCCCTTCCAGTTACCGCGCAGCATCGGACCGGCCGGCAGATAAATCGTCGGAAGGTTCATGCTGGTGGCACCCAGCAGCAGGCCCGGCGTAGTCTTGTCGCAGCCGCCCATCAGCACCACGCCGTCGACGGGATGACCGCGCAGCAATTCCTCGGCGTCCATCGCCAGCATGTTGCGATAGAGCATGGTGGTCGGCTTCAGAAACGATTCCGACAGCGACAGCGCCGGCAGCTCCATCGGGAAGCCACCGGCCATCAGGATGCCGCGCTTGACGTCGTCGACGCGGCTCTTGAAGTGCATGTGGCAGGGCTGCGCGTCCGACCAGGTGTTGAGGATCGCGATGACCGGCCGGCCCTTCCACTCCTCCGGCGCGTAACCCATCTGCATTGCGCGCGAGCGATGGCCGAAGGCACGGAGATCGTCGGGCGCGAACCAGCGCGCGCTGCGGAGGTCGGCGGGGTTCTTCCTGTTGCTCATGACTGGGTACCCCATTTCTGGACGGTGTTGCGTTCGATCGTGCGGAAGATCAGGTTCTCCACGATCAGACCAATCACGATCACGGTCAACAGGCCGGCAAACACGGCGGGAATGTCGAGTAGATTACGGTTCTCGAAGATGAACCAGCCGAGACCGCCCTGCCCCGAGGACACGCCGAACACCAGCTCGGCGGCGATCAGCGTGCGCCAGGCGAAAGCCCAGCCAATCTTCAACCCGGTGAGGATCGAGGCGAAGGCCGCGGGAATCAGGATGCGGAACACATAAGGCAGCCCGCGCAGGCCATAGTTGCGGCCGACCATGCGCAGCGTGTTCGACACGCTCTTGAATCCGGAATGGGTGTTGAGCGCGACCGGCCACAGCACCGAATGGATCAGCACGAACACAAGACTGCCATTGCCGAGCCCGAACCAGATCAGCGCCAGCGGCAACAGCGCGATCGCCGGCAAGGGATTGAACATCGCCGTGATGGTTTCGAGAAAGTCGGTGCCGATCCGGGTCGAGATCGCGAGAATGGTGAAGATGGCGGCCAGTGCGATGCCGGCGGCATAGCCCATGAACAAGACCTTCAGCGATGCCCAGGCACGCATGGGAATGGTGCCGTCGCGCACCTTCTCGAACATGGTGACGATGGTGTCGTGGAAGGTCGGAAACAGCAGCGGATTGTTGAGGATGGTGCCGTAGGTCTCCCATGCCGCGGCGAGGAAGATGATGATCACGGATTTGCGGACGAAGCCGTCGTTCCACAATAGCTCCAGCACCGAGAGCTTGCGCTCGACTTCGGCCGGCACCGCCGCCGTTAGATCGGCGGCATCGCGCAGCAGGATTTTTGCTTCACCCATCGCGCGCTCCCTTCAATGTGCCGTAGCGTTATCGGCGAACAACAGATCGTGGATCTGCTTTTCCAGCCGCGCGGCGCTGCCGTCCTCGCCGTTGACCTTGTCGACGTCGATCACCTCGGCCTTGACCCGTCCGGGATGCGGCGACAGCAGCAGGATGCGGTTGCCGATCTTGATCGCCTCTGCGATCGAATGGGTAACGAACAGCACGGTGAACTTGGTTTCCGCCCATAGCTGCAACAGCTCATCCTGGCAGGTGCGCCGCGTCAGCGCGTCGAGCGCGGCGAACGGCTCGTCCATCAGGAGAATATCCGGCTCCATCGCCATGCCGCGCGCGATCGCCACGCGCTGCTTCATGCCGCCCGACAGGGTGTGCGGATAGGCGTCGACGACGCGGGTGAGGCTGACCTTCTCGATATAGGCCCGCGCCCGCATCTCAGATTCCTTGCGCGGCAGCTTTCGCGTCATCAGCAGCGGAAACATCACGTTTTCCAGCACCGTCTTCCACGGCAGCAACTGGTCGAACTCCTGGAAGATCATCATGCGGTCGGCGCCGGGCTCGGATATTTCGCGGCCCGAAATCCGCATTTTCCCTTCGCTCGGCGTCATATATCCGCCGACCGCCTTCAACAGCGTCGACTTGCCGCAACCGGAAGGGCCGAGCAGCACGAAGCGATCGGAACGATCGACCGTGAAGCTGACCCGCTCGGTCGCGGTCACGACCGCGCTCGAAGTCTTGTAGCGCAGCGTTACGTCACTGACATCGAGAAGCGCGGCCATGTCGATCAATTGCCCTTCAGGTCGTGGGAGACCGGTAGGTAGTAATCAGTGAACGCCTTGGGCATGGTCTTGAGCGTGCCGACCTTGTGCAGATGGGCGGCGAACTTCATGGTGCCCTGCGGCTGCAGGTTCCATTCCATCATGCCGGGCTCCTTCAGCCACGCCAGCAGATCCTCGACGCTGGTCTTGTCGCCGGTGACCTCCTTGTAGATCTCGACCGCGGCCTTGGTGTCGCTGCGGATCAAGTCCTGCGCTTCCTTGGTGGCGTCGCGCACCGCCTGCACGATCTTCGGATTGGCATCGGCGAATTTGGTCGTGGTGAAGAACTGTGCCTGGCTGAGCGGACCGCCCATCACGTCGGGCGAGGACAGCACCACATGCGCGCCGGGCACGCTCTTCAATTCGAGGAAGGTAAACGGCGGAATGGCAAAGTGATTGCGTACCTCGTGCTGGGCGTTGGTCATCGCGACATAGGCATCGGGATGGCCGAGCTGCACCGTATTGGCGTCGAGTTTCGACCATTGGTCGGCGCCAAAGGCTTCGGCGGCTGCGATCTGTAGCACGATCGCCTGGGTCGAGACCTTGACCGTCGGCACCGCGATCTTGTCGTTCGGGCCGAAATCCTTGATCGACTTGATGTGCGGATCGCGGCTGATCAGCGTCATCGGCTGCGCCGAGGTGGCAACGATGCCCTTGACGCCGCCGCGGGTGCGGTCCCACAGCAGCAGAAGATTACCGGTTCCGGTATTGAGGATGTCGACGCTGCCGGCCAAGAGCGCATCGGTCTGAGCGCCGCCGCCGCTCAGATTGATCCATTTCGTGGTGACGCCTGATACGCCGAGAGAGGCTGCGTGCTTCTCGATCAGCTTGTGCTTTTCCATGATGTGCGAGGGCATGTAGAAAATGCCCGGCTGCCGCGACAGCGAAATCTCTGATTTCTGCTGGGCCACCGCCGGCGAGCCCGGCAGCATCGTGGCGAGAACCATAGCGGCGCCCGCGCAGGCGCTCCACATCCTGTTTTTCATTGTGCATCTCCTCCGGTCTATCATTGACGCTCTTGGGGGAGATGCACTAATGTATTAGTGCATCTGAAGCAAGCCCTTTGGAACGACCGGCTCGAATGGCACCACCGCAAGTCGCTCCCCGTCGTGTTCCCCCGCGTTCCGCTGACCGGCTCGATCGCGACCGTCAGGCGGCGCCGCAGGTGTTCGAGCGCTTGCGCGGCATGATCATTTCACTGGAGCTGCCGCCGGGATCGCCGCTGTCGCGCGCCGCGCTGGCCGGACAGTTCGGCGTCAGTTCGACACCGATCCGCGATGCGCTGATGCGGCTCGAGGAGGAAGGGCTGGTCGACGTTTTCCCGCAATATGCCACGGTGGTCAGCCGGGTCGACGTGCGACTGGCACAGCAGGCGCATTTCCTGCGCCAGGCGGTCGAGCTCGAAATCGTACGCATGCTGGCACTGCGCCCTGACCAAGCTTTCGCCGCCGAACTAAACGCGACAATCGTCCGCCAGCAGCAATTCGCAAAGGCCGGCGACTTCGAAAAATTCATGGCCGCCGACAACGAGTTCCACGCCCAGCTCTATGCCGCCACCGACAAGCAGGACATCTGGTCGCTGGTGCGCAGCCGTAGCGGACATATCGACCGGCTGCGCCGGATGCATCTGCCCTCTCCCGGCAAGGCGCAGGATATCGTGCGGCATCACAAGCTGATTGCGAAGGCGATCGACGCCGGCGAACCCGAAGAAGCGCAGAAGCACCTGCGCACCCATTTGTCAGGCACGCTCAGCGAACTCGCCCAGATTCGTTCGCGCTACCCCGAATATCTCAGCAATTGACGGTAAGCGGCCCCGCCGCATGCATTCGTGCCCGCGAATCACCCTCTCATTCGGCTGCGCCGGCGTCTGTCTGCCTGACATCATGCGCATAAGGGTACTTTATAAGGCGCTTTTTGACGGCGCAGCCGGAACGTCGCCGCCGTGGAACCAGTTGCAGCAATGCGGGGATTCGACAAAACTCGATCGCCGTGCGCTTGATCCCAGCGGGGCTCGGAGAACTTTTACTTTGGCACGAATATTGGTCGTGGATGACGATGCGGCGGTCCAGTTGACCATCCGGCTTCTGCTGGAGCGTGCCGGCCACAGCGTGGTCACGGCGAGTGACGGCCGAAAAGGCCTCGCACTGTGTCAGACCGGAGATTTCGATCTGTTGTTCCTCGACATTTTTATGCCGGGAATGGACGGATTTGAAACCATGCGGATGGTTCGTCAGCAGCGGTCGCAAATCCCGATCATCGTCATCTCCGGCCGGCCGCTCTCGCCGGAATCGGACATGGCCCCGGACTTCCTGACCATGGCGACCAAGCTCGGCGCGGTTTCCAGTCTGCAGAAGCCGTTCCGGCCAGCCGACCTTCTGGCTGCCGTCGCGGGCTGCCTGGAGGCCGCTGATCGTGACTTGCCGCCACGCCCTGCCGGCGGTGTTGCTTCCTCCCCGTAATGCGCCATAGCATCGGGTTCGTCCGGCGGACTTGCCGCCGGCCGGAGCGGGAGGACGAGCGGACACCGACATGACGCTCACAACGAGGCTTGCCATCGCGATGATTGCGTTGGTCGCGATCGCGGTTTCCGCGGTCGGATGGCTGAGCTATCGCAACCTGGAACAGGCGCTCCTGCTGCGCGCTCGCGACCGCATCGAGACGCATTCGCGGCAACTGGCCACCGACCTCGAATATTACGCGGCCAGCGCGACCGGCGATGTTGCAGCCTCTCGTTCCGCGGTGTCGCTGCAGGGACTGATGCGCGCCCGCAAAGCCGGAGGCATCGATCCAATCGATGGCGTCTCCGAAAAGACGTGGCGCGACCGGCTGGCATCACGTTTCGTGGCCGAACTCGAAGCCAAGCCCGCCTATGCGATGCTTCGGGTCATAGGGATCGATGATGATGGCCGTGAGCTCGTCCGCGTCGACCGCGCGGGACCGAATGACACAGTTCGGATCGTACCCGAAGAGGGATTGCTGAAGAGAAACACTCGCAGCTACTTCCCGGAAACGATCCGGCTGGGCCCCGGACAAATCTACGTCTCGTCGCTCGATCTGGGTCGCCGCAACGGGCTGATCGAGGCGGTACACAGGCCGACGCTTCGCATCGCGACGCCGATCTTCGCAGACGACGGCAAGCTGTTCGGCATTTTCATGATCAATGTCGACATGCGGCGCGCGTTCGACCGCATCAGGTCGTCGGTGTTGCCTGGCGAGACCATCTACGTCGTTAACAAGCACGGCGACTATCTCATTCATCCAGATCGTTCACGCGAATTCGGCGCGTTGCTCGGCAAGCCGAACAACTGGAAAGCCGACTTCCCGCATCTGGCGTCGCAGGCCGGGGCAACGCAAGCCAGCGCTGACATCGTTCCGGATCAAGCCGGACGGCCGGGCGGGATAGCCTTCGCGCCCGCGCTTCTGGCCGGGGTCGAATGGGCTGGCGTCATTGAAACGACGCCCAACTCCGTCATCATGGCGCCGGCCGCGAGCATCAGGAATGCTTCCCTTCTTGTCGGTGGCATTGCGATGTCGGGCGCGGTAGTGCTGGCGCTGCTGGTCGCGAGATCGCTGACCCGCCCGATCGTCCAGTTGACCGAAGCCGTGCAGGGCGTGGCCAGTAACAAGAAGATCGCCATTCCGGTCGAAGCACGCGGCGAGACCGGCGTACTTGCGCGCGCGTTTGCGCAGGCGATCGACGAAGTGAATGCAAAGACTGCTGCTCTCGAGCGGGAGGTGCAGGAGCATCGCCGCACCGTGGCCGCGCGCGACCATCATGCCGAACGGGAACGGCTGTTCAGCGCTGCGGTCGAATCGTCCAACGACGCCATCATCACGACGTCGCTTGACGGCACCATTACCGGCTGGAACTCGGCGGCGGAGCGGCTGTTCGGTTACACCGCCGCGGAAGCCGCGGGCAAGAACATCACCCTGCTGGTGCCCAAAGACCGGCTGCCGGAGTTGCAGGACGCGCTGCGCCGGATCGGCTGGGGTGAAAGCATCGAGCACAATGAATCGGTGCGCGTGCACAAGGACGGAAGACGCATCGAAGTCTCGCTCGGCATTTCCCCGATCAAGTCGCCCTCGGGAGCGACCATTGGCATCTCGAATGTGGCGCGCGACATCACCGAAACCAACAAGACCAGGCAGGTGCTGCGACGGCAGACCGAAGAGCTTCGCCGCATCTTCGAGACCTCGCAGGATCTGATCATGGTGATGGATTCCGGGGGGGGTCTGGTTCAGATCAGCCCGAGCTGCGAGGCCATCCTGGGCTACCGGCCGGAGGAAATGATCGGCCATAGCGGGGAGGACTTTATTCATCCCGACCATCTGGAAAATTCCCGCGCGGAAATGCGGGCGTCGCGGCGCGGGCAACGCCCGAAGATGTCCGACACGCGCTGCATTCACAAGGATGGACATTACGTCTGGCTGTCCTGGCTCGGAACATGGTCCGAGCCGGCCAAGCGATTCTTCTTCGTCGGCCGCGACATGACCGAGAGCCGGCTGGCACAGGAAGCGCTGCGCGAAAGCGAGCAACTTGCCCGCGGTATCGTCGACACGGCGCTCGACGCCTTCGTCCAGGTCGACGAACAGGGCTTCATCCGGGACTGGAATGCGCAGGCAGAAAATATCTTCGGCTGGCCGCGCGATGAAGCATTCGGGAAGAATGTGTTCGACCTGATGGGCCAGCCGGACGGGCAAGGTCCTCTCAAGAAAGCCCTGCAAGCCTTCCTGGTTTCCGGCAGCGAGGCGGTCCGTCAGCCCCGACGCGAGCTTCAGATCAGGCGGAGAGATGGGAAGGAGATCACGGTGGAGCTGAGCATCGCCGCGCTGAGGACGCGCGGTGGCTTCGTATTCAACGCATTCGTCCGCGACCTCACCGACAAGATCGCCGCCGAGGACAGGATCCGGCAGGCCGAGAAGATGGAGGCGATGGGACAGCTCACCGGCGGCATCGCGCACGACTTCAACAACATCCTGACGGTGATCACCGGAACGATCGAAATTCTTGCGGATGCCGTCAAGGGTGAGCCGCAGCTTGCCGCCATCACGCGAATGATCGACGAGGCGGCCTCGCGCGGCGCCGACCTCACCCAGCACCTGCTCGCCTTCGCGCGCAAGCAGCCGCTCGAGCCGAAGGTAACCGACGTCAACACGCTGATCATCGACACCGCGAAACTGCTGCAGCGAACGCTCGGCGAGCACGTCGAGATCGAATCCGTGTTCGAGGACGAGACGTGCCCGGCGATCGTCGATCCCAATCAACTCGCCACCGCGATTCTCAACCTGGCGCTCAACGCCCGCGACGCCATGCCCGATGGTGGCAAGCTGATCATCGAGACCGGCTTCGTCGTGCTCGACGAGAATTATGCGAGGATGCACAGCGACGTCCGGCCGGGCCGCTACGCCATGATCGCGGTCAGCGATACCGGCACCGGCATCCCGGCTGCGGTGCTCGACAAGGTATTCAATCCGTTCTTCACCTCGAAGGGGCCCGGCAAGGGCACCGGCCTTGGGCTCAGCATGGTGTACGGCTTCGTCAAGCAATCGGCCGGCCACATCATGATCTACAGCGAAGAGGGCCATGGCACGACGATCAAGATGTACCTGCCGCCCGCCATGGGCACATTGCCGGCGGCCGAGGCGCCGCTGGCGCCGGCCGTCACGGGCGGCCACGAGACCATCCTGGTGGTGGAAGACGACAAGCTGGTGCGCGACTATGTATTGGCGCAACTCCACTCACTCGGTTACGTCACGCTGGATGCGGCGAACGCGACCGAAGCTCTCGCGCTCGTCCACACCGGTCACCCCTTCGACCTTCTGTTCACCGACGTGATCATGCCCGGCATGAACGGCCGCCAGCTCGCGAACGAGATATTGAAAGTGAGGCCCGAGCTAAAGGTATTGTTCACGTCGGGCTATACCGAGAACGCCATCATCCATCACGGTCGGCTGGATGAAGGTGTGATGCTGCTCGCCAAGCCCTATCGGAAATCCGACATGGCGATCATGATCCGGAAAGCGCTCGCCGATTGAACGCCGCACGCGCAGATCTGCGCTGGGTGCAGCGGTTTGTCTGCGATCAGGCCACTGCGCCTGCGATCAGATCTGGCCCTGACGCTGGGTGGTCATCACGATGCGGACCAAGTCGGCGGCATTCCGCGCGCCAAGCTTCTTCATGATATTGGCGCGGTGATCCTCGATCGTGCGCGGGCTGATCCCGAGATGCCGCCCCGCTTCCTTGTTGGAAGCGCCGGCGGTGAACTGCTCCAGCACCTCGCGCTCGCGCCGCGTGAGCGGTTCCCGTCCCGGAAAATGCAGGGTCGCAATGCGCGACGGGGCGTTTTGCGCCTGCCGGCGGGCGTAAGCCTCGATCGCGTCATCGAGCCTTGCTACGATTTCGCTGCCGCGGAACGGCTTTTCGATGAAATCCAGCGCGCCGTTCTTGATGGCGCTGACCGCCATGGCGATATCGCCCTGCCCTGAGATCATGAAGATCGGCGCAGGGTAGTCCTCGCCATGCAGCTCTCGCAGAATGTCGAGACCGGACTTACCGGGGATATGCACATCGAGCAGGATGCAGGCTGGCGTCCGCGTTCGTGCAATCGCCAGCAGGGCGGCGCCGTCGGCGAAACAGATGACCTGATAGCCGCCTGCCGTCAGGACCATCGAAAGCGTGTCGCGAACGGCAGGGTCGTCATCGACTACGAAAATCTCCCCACGGGAGGGGGCCTTTTCAGCCATGTTCCATCGTCCATGCGTGGTTGAATGTGACTCACACTCGGATAACGGTATTCAACTCCATACCGGACCGTATTTGTACGGGACCACGGCTTAACGCACAAGTAGCAACGCGCTCTTAAAAAAGTAACTAAGGAGTGCACTCATGCAGAACGCAGCTAGCGACGGCGTCGCACAGGTGCCCCACGACCCGGATGCCGCCCACCCGCGCCGTGATTTTGGACCTCGTCGGCCTGATCGAGCACGTCCAGAGCGGCCTGCGGCGGATTGAAGAGACGATCGCCAGGGAAACCTCGCCCGGCGGCCCCGAGAGTTCCACTGGTGCCATCGTGCTGGACGACGTGTCGCCTCGCTGCATGAAGGCGGCCGCCGCGGTGCAGGCCTGCGACGTCAATCTCGGCATCGCCCTGCGTTCCCTGCTCGACTCCGGCGCAGACGATCCAAGCGCCGCCTGCCTGCCGGCGCTTGCGGTCGTCGGGGCGTAAGGCGACACGGCGCCGACCTGCTGGAGCCTACGAAGTTCCCTCGCCGCAAATTTTCTCGCCAACTTTCCCGGGCCGTTAACCACCTGCTGCGATCGCTGCCTGGCGTCCGGCATGCCATCGGCGCACCGTCTGACCCGGATGCCGCGACGACGATGGAGAAGCTCGACGCGGCGCTCAACAATATGAGCCACGGCCTTTGCATGCTCGGGCCGGACAACCGCCTGCTGCTGTGGAACGATCGCTATGTAAAAATGTACAAGGCTGGCGCCCGACCGCCTGCGCGTCGGATGCACGCTCGATGAAATGCTCGAAGCGCGCAAGGCGGCGGGCACGGCCTATCGCGATCTCGGGCAATACGGATGAGGGCGCGAGAACATCACGGCGATGAATTAGCCTGATGTTGGCGCTGGAAGGGGCCGCTACACCACCTTAGGCGTCAGCTTCGGCCTTTGACGAAGCACCCGACTTTTTCTTGCCGTGCTTGCCGCGCAGGAAGCGGATGTCCATTTCCGTGCCGTTGACGCGAACGAGCTCGCAGCGGCGATAGGCGAGGCCGGTCGAGGACAAGAGCAGGAAGAACTCCTTGAGATTGAGGCCTTGAATGGAGCCTTCCACGGTCAGCGTGGCGTCGGTGTCCGAGATCGCGTTGAGCTGGCAGTCCCTGCGCCAGGTGCCGTCGATCGCCATGAGGCAGACATCATAGCCCCGGCTGAACGTGACCCGCTCCGCGCCCTTGCCGTCATCCGTCATCGCTCACCGTCCCGCCATCGCGGCGATTCTTGGCATCGACGCGCCGGCCTGCGGGGATGCCGCCCGCGCGCCGCTCGGCCGATAGAGGCCGCGCTTGTCCGGGAACGGCTTGAAGACATCGGTCAGGCCGACGACCGTTTCCGCCGCGCCGAGCACCAGGAAGCCATCACCTTCCATCGCCTTGGCAAGACGGCCGAAGATATTGATCTTGGTTTCCTGATCGAAATAGATCAGCACGTTGCGGCAGAAGACGACGTCGAAATTGCCGAGCAAGGAGAAATCGTGCAGCAGATTGAGCTGGCGATGCTGCACCATGCCGCGCAGCTCCGGGCTGATCTGCCACAATTCTCCGTTCTGCTTGAAATGTTTGACGAGCAGCTGAATCGGAAGACCGCGCTGGACCTCGAACTGGCTGTAGATGCCCGATTTCGATTTCTCTAGCACTTCCTGCGACAGGTCGGTGGCGATGATCTCGGTCCGCCAGCCGGCGAGCGCCGGGCCCATTTCCTTCAGCGACATCGCAAGCGAATACGGCTCCTGGCCGGTCGAGCCGGCGGCGCACCATATCCTGATGCTCTTGCGGCCGGCGCGCGCCTTCAACATCTCCGGCACGATCGTATCGCGGAAATGCTCGAACGGAATCTTGTCGCGGAAGAAGAAGGTCTCGTTGGTGGTCATGGCTTCGACCACCTGAGCGATGATCGTCGACGATCCGCCCTTCATTTTCTGCACGAGTTCGCCGATGCCCGCCACGCCACATTTGCGCGATAGCGGAAGCAGACGGCTTTCGATCAGATATTGCTTGTCTGCGGACAGGTCGAGACCGGAATGATCCTTCAAGAGCTTACGCAGATACTCATAGTCTGGCGGGGTCACGGTGGCCTCTCAAGGGCAAGCGGATAAGATTCAGATCGAGCTCTGGTCGACCAGCTCGACCAAACCGACTTCCTGGAACTTCGCGGCGACGATGTCCTTGTCGAACGGCTTCATGATGTACTCGTTGGCGCCGGCATGCAGCGCGCGCGAAATATGGTCCATTCCGTTCTCGGTGGTGCAGAACACCACCTTGGGCACATCGCCACCGGGCAAACGGCGCAGATGGCCGAGGAATTCGTAGCCGTCCATGACCGGCATATTCCAATCGAGCAGGACGGCGGTGGGCATGGCGTTCTTGCAGGCTTCCAGCGCCTGCTCGCCGTCCTCGGCCTCGACGATCTGAAAGTCCATTTCTTCCAGGATGCGGCGCGCGATCTTTCGCACCACGCTGGAATCATCGACGACAAGACAGGTTTTCATGTTGGCCTCCTTGCTTGATGCGCGGCGCTAAGCTGCGAGGGCTGTTTTCGGCACGATTTCGAGAACGCGATCGACGTCGAGGACGACCATGAGCTGGCCGTCGAGGCGGTGCACGCCGCCGGCGAGCTTGGCCATGCGGGGATCGAGGTTGACGGGGTTTTCCTCGCAGCTGGCGTCGGGCAGCCGCAGCACCTCGCCGATCTGGTCGATCAAGAGGCCGTAGGACTCGCCGCGCAGGT
>NZ_JBWBWM010000063.1:0-26316 GCF_056174665.1 Bradyrhizobium sp. WYCCWR15520 | reverse complement strand
GATGCTTCATGTCGATGATCTGATCGAGCCGGGAGCGGAAAAGATCCTGTTCCCCCGTCTCGCTCCGCTCTCGTGGCCGCATCGAATCTCTCGCCAAAGCCGGTTCTGCGCGAGTGAATCACAAATCAAGTTTGCAAGGAATCCCGCTCCAAAGGCCCGCTTTCCGGCAAATTCAATTACTGCAAAATGCCGTTTCCGGATTCCAAATCAACGGCTTGGGAATTCTTCACGGACGACGATGTCGTGGGCGCTGCAGCCGGCGTCGGCAAGCAGTCGGCCAAGCGTCTTGCGCAGGCCATGCGGCTGGCAGGTTAGAGGCAGCCGGCGGCGGTGATCGCGTCGCGCATGAACCGGCTGAAACCGTCGACCGTGAACGGCTTGCCGTAGGCCGTGGTGATGACCACAACATGCTTGCGCGGCGTCGCCGCCAGCGCCTTCTCCAGATCCTCGCTCACCGCCATGTCGACGGCGACTCCGGTCTTGTGGCGCCGGTAACAGGCGCCATCGTCGACTTGGGGCCATGTCAGCGCGTGGGTGTCGATGCGGGCGGTGCCCATGTTCAACATCAGCGCATAGGCGGTGCGCTGCTTCGTGCCGATCGGCCAGCGCCGTTCGTAAGCGGCATCTCGCCATCGGCCCATGACCTGATCTCATTCCCCTTCGGCCGCTTGATGCCGGCGGTCGGATCGGGTGTGAGCTTGAAATGGTTGATCAGGATGCGCAACTTTTTCAGCGTATCGAGAGCGGCGCCGGGCTTGTTGGCGAGCGGCGCAAGAATGAAGGTCTCAACGCGCTCCTTGGTAAGACCAGAGAACGCGCGGTGGCCGTGGTCGGTCCTGATCTGCTCAAGCCGAGAGTTGTAGCCATCCTTTGAGGAGTCGCTAAGGGCGCGATAGGCCGGGCTCGCCATGTAGGCAGTGATCTTCGCGGAGATACTGTCGGGCGAGTCCTTCTTCGTGGCGGACTTCTGTGTGCCGCCCATTGCCGCGGCGTAGGCAAGGCGAAACTCTTCCGATGTCGGATCGTCGGGGAGACGGATGCGCGGCCCGTTCTGACTGCGAACGCGAAACGATAGGTAGGTGTGACCCTTGACAGTGTTAGCCTCAACGTGCGGCGGCAGCCGGCGCCGTTTCCTGGTCATGTCCAGCCCTCGTCAGAGGCGGCTAGTTCCTCACCCTCATGAGGTAACTGATCTATGGCGATGTCAAGTTCCCTCGTGTCCCATGCCTTGCGCTTATCGCCTAGAATCCGGGCGCGCGGCATGCGCCCTGCTTCCACTAGACGGTCGAAGGTATTCGGGCAGACGCACACATAGGCCGCCGCCGCGTCGCGCCCGATCAGGCGGGGCGGCAAGGTGGACAGAAGGGCGGCCTGCTTTGGCATGGATCAGACCGCCTCCGCCTTCGTCTTGCTGGCCTCCGCGACGGCAATCATGAATTCGCTGACCGCGCGCAACTCTGTCGGCGAGAACACCCCGACAAATCTTTCAGCCGGCTTCGTGCGCAAATCGAGGAGGTCTCTTACGGCACGATCGAACGATCCGGTCCCGGCCCATAGTGTACTGGCGCTAAACTTCTGCGGCTCTGGTGGTGTGATCGACGGCAGCTCCGGCGGCGGTCCGTCAAGGATGGCTTCAGCTTCGCGCTCGGCCTCGTTATCGGATTCAATGCTGCGCTCGATATTGCGCAACATCTCGGCTTGCTCGGCTTCTCGCCGCACCCGATCAGCCTCTCGCTGTTCCGCTACGATCTCGTCAACAATAGCCTCGGCGGCTTCGTCGGTTTCCGGCTTACGCTCCTTCAGCGCGGTGACCGCTTTCTCGTGAAACGGCTCGCCACGGGTCCAATCGATGTCCGCTAATTTGAAGAGTGTTGCGTCGGGATAGTCGCCGTAGTGGTGCCTCCCGAAACCGATATCTATGATGCGCCTTGCATCGCACGGCTTCAGTCTCGTCCTGGTGGCATGTTTCTCCAACTCGTTGATGATCGCACCGATCGTATCGTCATCGTAATCGCTGCCAGCCAGTGTGTAGAGTGTGGTTTTTGCGAGCTTCAAATTCCGAAGCGGGCGGAATTTGGAAGCTAGTTCCGCGACCTTCATGTAGTTTTCGGCGGTGTCAACTGACCACTCAAATTCATCATCGAGCCAGTCGAGCCATTGGCCATGTTCGCACTGTTCCTTGGCCTCGATCAGAAGATCGCCGACATCGAAGATGTGATCCCGCTTCAGCTTGCTGATGTCGTCGGCGATCGTGTCGAGAGATCGATTCTTGCGCTTGGTCATATGACCAGCCTCCGATTGGAGGCGGCATCGTAGAGTGCAACTGCTTTGGGATTGAGCTTTCCGCCGATCCGGAGCTGCATATCGAGCGGTGCGATGTGCCCAAACAGGCGACCTCGTTCGTAATTCCACTCGCCGTTCCGCCAGTCGAACGGGATGCCCCGACGGACATCGGAAAGCCCAAGCTCGAATTCCGGCGACGACATGATCTGCACAGTCGTGATCCGAATTGTCGGCACCTGATCCACATCGCGCTTGTACGGACGCGCGCGCTTCCTGGTCGCCATCACCGCACCTCCCGCGGCTCATCGCCGGCAACCTTATCGAGGTCGCCGACGTGAATGCGGGCGGTGCCGTCCGGAGCAATTTCGATGTTGCGGACTGGAAGACCAGAAGACCGAACGGACCGGATAGCGCGGTCAATCTCACTCGGTCGGACGCGCCATGTTCCTTGGCTCATCTTTCGACTCGATTTTAATCGTGGGGCGGGTCCGCACGCAGATTTAGTGGCGTTTAGCCCGTTTATCAAGTTGGAACGCGCCGCAAACGACAAGGCAGGAATTATTGGGCAAACAGGAAAGCCCGCCGGTGAGCGGCGGGCTCTTGGTGTCGATGCCAGCACGATCAGAGCGCGGCGGACTGGTTATCGGCGGTGTCGTGGTGGCCTTCCGATTCCTTGCGGCGGCGCTCATCGCGATCGGCCTCGAGTTCAAGATTCGGAGGCTTGCTGATACCTGGTCGCGCGGCCGAGCGGCCGAGCTGCCATGCCATCATGACGAGATCACCATCGTCAAACTCGGCCTTGTTGATCTCGCGGACCTGGGCCTCGTATCCTTTTTGCGTGGAGACATCGGCAAAACCGATTTGCCATTCGACTTCGTAGAGGGCTTCTCTGATCTGCGCGTCCTGCGCTCTGACCTCTGATATCTCAGCCAGGAGCATGCCAACCTCGCGCGTCTCCGGCGGCCTTTTCTTAGCTCCGGCGAAGTGCATTCCGACGAGGTGCCCGCGGTAGGCCTCTTCACCCACCATCGACCGTAGGCGCCCCAACAACTTCATTTCGCGATCGTCCAGCCTGTCGCTCTCGCGGCAGAGTTCGCGGAGCCGCCTGATTATGTTGAACAACTCGGCTTCGTTGGATGTGCTAGAACTTGCCTTAGCCTTAGACATGGTCGTCTCCGTGTCTTGGGTCAGAGCCCTGGTCTAGTGTATTCGGCACTGACCGGGGCTCGCCGCCCGATAGGCGGCAAAGCTGATCTTGCGCCCGGTTATAAGTCATTGTCAACAAAGCGGAAAATGCACCGACTGGGTGCATTAGCGAGCACCAAACAACGGTGCAGCTTGGAGTCAGGGCATGAAAAGAAATCTCGATCTGATCAGGCGCATGATGCAAGCGCTCGAGCAAAACTCAGACCTCAATGGCCGGAGTAGTCATTCCTGTTACGCCAGTGAGCTGTTCGAACTTCCTGACCACAGCGACGATGAACTTGCCTACAATCTCATGCAGATTCTGGATGAGGGCTGGTTGGAAGGCGAGTATGTCGAGGTGTCAGGCAACTTCATCGTCAAGCGCTTGACCGCAGACGGTCATGATTTCATCGACTCCACCAAAGACCCCGATCGGTGGGAGAAAGCGAAATCCATGGCTAAGACCGCTAGCGGTGAGAGCTTGAGATTCGTCTTGGAGGCGGCAAAAGGTCTGGCCCGAGCTGAATTAGCTAAGTGGATGGGAGGAATGTTGCCGTAAAGCTCTCTCGCAGCGCGGAAGCGCGAAATCACTGTGCAGCTGTCTTTGCCTTGACCTTCGTGGTCGAATGGATGGCCAACACGTTGCACACGAAACGCGTGCCACTGTGACGGGCGGCAACGGCGCACATCACGTACTGCACCGCGAACAAGCCGCTAGCAATCCATAGGCTGCCCGCTGGTGCGCCGGCATACCAAATCGCGGCGGGCGCCAGCGGAACCATAGACAGCGACATCACCGCCATGTCGCGGTACATGAGGTACAGCTTGTGGGCCTCGGACACTGCGGGGTCATCGCCGACTAGGCGGTACAGCTTGTACCACATTGCGTTCTGCTGGCCTGGGTCGGTCGGCAACGCGCCCACGTTCTTTGCCAGCGCCGCCATGTCGATCCGCGCGTCGGCGGGCGCGTGCTTCGTAAAGGCGGCGCTGCCAGGAAGCGGGTTGGCGATCTTCCAGAAGACAAGCCGCGCCTTTGCATCGTGCGACAGTAGTCCCGTGAACAGCAAAACAAGAACCGGCAGGGCCGTCGCTGAACCTGCACGCAGAAGCGCCAACGTGCTGGCGTCTATCAACCCCGGCGCCACAAACAGCAACACCACGGCGGCGTCGAATGCCGCCAGCGACACCAGCCATTTCATGTTGGCGGCCTTCAGGACCGTGGAGCGGCTTTTCATCCTTGGTACTCTGTTTCGATGCCGAAGTTTCCTTGGTCGTCCACTTCAAACTGAATCCAGCCGTCGCGGCGGGTAGTAAGTACGTGCCTGTTGCGCCCCGAGGTGCGCACAAAAACTCCGTTGGCGTGATGCTTCATCACCTGATAGCGGTACGCTTGGACCATGTTCTGTGTGTCATGCACGATGGCCTTGTCCGACATTACGACGGCCTGGGGGCGGCAATAGTCGAAGATATCTTCGCAGTACCCGTTGTCGCGGCCGTGGTGTGAGGCCACGAGGATATTAACGCTCTCGAGCATCGTGCGGAATGCGGCGTTAGACAGCTGGTTTCGCCAGCCAGGCCCTTCAAGGTCGCCCGGAAACAGGATGCCGAACCGGCCGAACTTGATGAACACGACAAGACTCAGATCGTTCGTCTTCTGGAACAGCGGCCACGGGTTATAGAACATCGTGGCGGTGATGCCGCCCATGCTGCTGTCGAACGGGTATTCAACCGGCGCCGTAAACGTGCCCAAGTTCTGCATGTAGCGTTGCGCGTCGCGCGTCAGCGGGCCGCTCTGGCGCTTGACCGCCGCAAACGCCTGGGCGCCGAACGTCGGATTGTGATGCATGACAGGCACATCTATTCCGGCGTCCCACAGGCCCTGAAGGCCGCTCATGTGGTCCTGGTCGGCGTTCGTAATGAACAGATAGTCCAGCCTGTTTCGGCCGAGCGTTTGTGTGATGAACCCCGATGGCATCCAGTCGTGCGTGTCGCCGCTGTCGATCATTGCCAAGCGGCCAGCAACGCCGTTCAGCGTATGGTGGAGCATTGCGCAGGCGCCGTGCTCCACGTCCCAAATTCGAAGATGCATTGCCCCCGGCATTTCAACCCCCCGGCCCCGAAGCCTCTGGGAGCGAATGTATTCCCTTTGGATGCGCTTCCGCTAGTTGCGTCCCCTGGACCACTGCAACTTATCACCAGCCGAGATAATCCCCGCGGTGACCTGTGGTCTAATGTGCCGAGTGCGACGGGTTGGCGATCGGCACAAATCCGGCCTCGACCAGTTCATCCAGCATCGCCCGTAGGGCCTCCGGCCCGGACTCGCCACCGCCATGTCTTGCTTTAATGATGCCGGCGAGCTCCATTGCGCCAGCGTAGTCAATATCGTGGATCTCCATCGCGCGCGTCGGGTCGAGCTCGAGAACTGACTTAGGCATGATCAGACATCGGTGAAATTATGGTCGCCGGCGAAATAGCGTCCGGATCCATCCGGCGACGGCGCGCCAGTCGGGAAGCTGTAGATGTCTTCCATTTTGTCGATGATCGTTTGAGCGATTCTGTCACCATCAATGTTTAGGTTGAAGGCATATTGTTCACGCTTCTGACCGCCAGTGCCTGGGTTGAACCGCTGAAGATGTAGAAGGCTCTTATTGTCTATTGTCGGCGCCGCATCCGGAGTCGGTTTTGTGCTGAAGATGCCTTTGACCTTGCCGGCTACGCTTTCCAGCCATCCGATAAACGACATGAGGGCATTCCTGATGCCGTCGAACATGGTGACGATGTTCTGCCATGGGATCTGGGCGAGCGTGCCAATCGCGGCGGCTACGGCGCCGAGACCCGGCACCGCGCCGATGATGGTCATGGCGACGTCCTTGATGGTCTCGGCGTTGGCCTTGATGCTCTCCCAATTCAAGGCGGCGAAGATGCCAAGCGCGCCGGAGAGCGCAATGATGATACTGGGGACGCTCGCAAGCGCAACGAGCGAGGCGAGCGAGACCGCGCCGAGGACAACGAGGCCCGCGCCCAGGGCGGCGACAGCCTTGAAGATTAGCTGCATTTTTTCAGGATCGATTCCCGTGGCGACGGAGGTCAGGCCGTTTATCGCAGAAGTAAGTTGCTTCAGGACGGCCACGACGTTCTCGCTGTTCGGGCCCGCCACCGCGAGCAACAGGTTGTTCCAGGCGTTCTGCTTTGCGTGCATGTTCGCCGTGATGCTCTTGTCATTGATCAGATCGTAGGATGCGCCAGCGCCAACGCCTTGCTGCATGCGCGAGCGTTCTGCGATCATCTGCTGCCGCCCCAGAGCCTCCTCCATTGTGAGGCGCTGGGTGGTCTGCCGGCCGGTCAGCGCATTATTGCTTGCTGCTGTTCTATCGGATCCGTGATGCCCTTCTTGGCAAGCTCCTCGTTGATCTGCTTGGCGAACACGAGGGGATCTTGGCCGATCAGTTGCGCCAATCGCTTCGAGGCTTCCGAACCAATGGAGACGTGGCCGCCTTCGCTCGACCATTCGCCTGGCTTCAAAAATCCCATTTCTTCCATGCCCTCGGCGGTGCGCTTCTTCATGGTGCCGCTGGCGAGCTGCTGCCACAAGGACATGTACGCCGTGCCGGCGCGGTGTCCCCCCATCATTTGAGACTGAATCGCTAAGGCGAGGAATCCTTCATCGCTCAAGCCGCGCAGGGTCGGGCCGCCCTGCTGCGCCAGCGCTAGGAGGATATCTTCATTGACCATTCCGTGAGTCGCCGCCTTGATGCGCGCAACCGTATCGAGGAACGACGATAGCCGGTGAGGGTCGATGTTTTTTGTGATGGGGTCGGTGATGCGGCCGGACATTTCACCGGCCCTGATGACCTTTTGCAAGCTGCCGGTGACGTCTCCCTTGAAGTGCGCGTCGCTTTGCTGGGTCCAGGCATATTTGGCGAGCGGCTCCCATGTTTCCATCGCCTCATGTTCGCCCATTATTGAATACGTGGTGCCGGGGATCTTCAGGAGATCCTGGACTTTCATGGGAACGCGCTTTGCGATGTCGAAGGCCTTGGCGGTCATGGTGCCAGCTGCGGCGGCGTTGCCGAGTCGCCGCCGAGCCGCTGCAGCTTGATCAGCTCGTCTTGGAAATCTTTGGTCTTGTCGACCAGCTTCCCCATGGCACCGAGAATTGTGGAGCCGGCCAAGATGCTGCCGGCCTCTAGCTGATCGGTGGTCACTCGTCTGCACCACGATATCGACGCCGTTAACCAGCAGAGACCGTCTACCGTTTCGCGCTGAACCATCGCCTTAAATGGCACAATCTCGGCAAAATACCCCCGTATGTACGCTAGCTGCGCCCGCGCCTGGGCGCGATCGGCTCCAAGCAGCATAACAAGGGGGCGCTCGCCAGCTCGCACCTTGCCGTCCGGCTTGAACGTGGCGGCCGCATAGGCGGCGACGGCTGAAGCGATCGAATCCTTCCCGCTTCTCCGACCTGCAACGAGATTTACCGGGTCAAAATAAAAGTTTTGTGATACCATCTACTTAGCACCAATCAGGTGCATGGTTCCGGCCCGGCCAGGGACGAGGAGGCCGGCTGGCGGACCGGGTCGAGCCGGCGCGAACGCGCGGACAGCGCGCGCTGCTAAGGCGCTAGCGCTTCTTTGCGAGGACAACCCCGGCGCTAACCTCGGATGGCATCACGCCGGGGCCGTCGCTTGCCGCCGATCGGGGTGATGGGGCCGAGTTGATCGGCCGCAAAGGAATAGTGCGCGCAACCCTAGCGACGGACAAGCGACCGATTCGGGTGTAACGGGCTATGCGGGGTGGTGAACTACCCCTGTGAGGCCGGCACGCGCATGGAATCGCAATTCCCGGCCCTGGTGACTATGTGAGGGTATGGAGAGCCCTAGAATTAGAGCACTTCGGCAAGCTCAGCTATACGGATACCTTATCGACCGCACTGGCAGGCTCTACTACCCCGGCGGCAGTCATCCTGTTTGTAGCGTGCAGACTGCGCAGGAGATGGTCAGAGCTGGGTGGCTGGTACGCCGCCGAGATGGCAGATACGAGATTACACCCGCTGGACTGCGCGTGCTGGAACTAGAGCCCCCAGCGGCCTGATAAGCCCAGATAGATGCGAGACGGGAGCCTGCTTAAGCCCTGACCACCTTCAAGATCGCCGCCGCCAGCCAGTTGGCGCACGCCGGGGCGATGGCAGTGGCGTTTAGCGCAAGCGGGAGATCATCGAGGTGTCGACCGCGTAGCTCTTCGCGATCTTGGCCAGGGTCTCGCCGGCTGCCCGGCGCTTCAAGGCTTCCTTCCTCTGGAAGTCTGTCAGCTTAGGCTTCCGGCCGAACTTCTTGCCCTCTGCCATGGCGCGCTTACGGCCCTCGGTGGTGCGCTCTGCGATCAAGTCGCGCTCGAAGCTTGCGATCGCGGCCAGCACGGCCAGAAGCAAGCGGCCCTGCGATGACGTGGTGTCGAATAGCGGGTGGCCGAGCGACCGGAACGCAGCACCGGCCGCGCCGATCTGTTCGATCAGGTCCAATAGCTCGCGGGTAGAACGGCCGAGCCGATCGAGTTTCGTCACCACGACGACGTCGCCGGACTTGAGGGCCATCATCAGCTTCGTCAGCTGCGCCTGACCCTGAAACAAAACTGGCCCATAGTAATCCGCCAACACAAGTCAAAATAAGGCCAACTGCGAAAATCAAATTAAAGCCAAAGCGGCAATCAAGCGGCGGAATCCAAGCCAATCGCGCGGTTGATAGCATCCATTAAGGTATCTTGCGAGAAGGGCTTCTGAACAAGCAGCCTGCCTCTTAGCTCGTCCGGCATCGTTTGGTTGCTATAACCGCTGACGAAAACGATCGGAACGCTTCGTCTATCGAGAATATGAACGACCGGGGTTACAAGAGAACCCGCGATGTTAATGTCTAGCAGGGCTAGATCGAACGAGCCTGTCTCAGCCAATGACATCGCCGCCTCAATATTTGCGGCTTCCGAAATGTTCAAGCACCCCAGCTCTTCCGCCATTTCAGCCAACATCATCCTGATCAGGGTTTCGTCCTCGACCAGCAGCGTGGAGATTGTGCGCATGAGGGATCATCCAGGACTAGTCGGGGCGATTCAGTTAGTCATCTGTTCTTATATCAGGCGCCTTCACGCTGACAGGCGGCGGAGCCTCGCCAACATGATCCTTCAGATCTGCGGCGGCCTCCACTAGCCGACCGGCCAACGCGGGATCAGAAGATACCTTCGCCATTTTTAGTAGTGCTGCTGCGGCTTTGCGGGCATGGAAGCGATTCTGCGACATAGTTCCCCGAACAACCCCATTACGCGTAGCTTTGGTGTTTCGCAGAACTCCTGGCATGTGCTTTCGTTCCGCAGGACGTTCAGAAAATGCATAGGCGCGGCGGCGCCCGGCTGGGCTGGGCCTCTGATTTGCCACCTTTTCCCACTTCTATCGGCGTGCCAGGTAGGGCCCCACTCCACCTGGCTGTTTGCAGATGGAAATACTTTGGATGGCCTCGGCGCACCGCCGCGCGTTGGGGCCATTTTTATTCTGCCGACTACCTCGTATTCGAAGGCCACGCCTTTCGCGACCACGCATGGTCCGGTGTGGCTCAGGCGTCGCTTTTGGAGGCCCGGCGGACCACTTCTTTCCGATTAAGAATGATTTAACTGAAAACAGTTGAAATCCTACCGAGCAATTGCACCCTCGATGGAGGCCGCGATGAGATTGGTAGTAGCGCTTGTTGCTGCCACGATTCTTGCGAGTTCCGGATTTGTGGTAGCTCCTGCAAGGGCCGAAAACGGCCAAATCGCCGCTGGGGTGGCCGGGGGTCTTCTCGGCGGGATGTTGCTCGGTGGCGCACTCGCGGCCCGCCCGGCTCCCCCACCACCGGTGTATTACGTACCTGCCGCGCCGCGGGTATACGTCGAAGAACCGCCGCCCTGTCGAAGCGTTCGCGAGCGTTATTGGGACGGATATTCCTGGGTATCTCGCTGGGTCGAAGTCTGCGACTGAAGCAGACAGCGGCTGATATGCTTACGCTTCAAACGCCCGCGCGCGCGTGAGGCGGCGCGCTCTCTCACCATTCCTCGGCTTCATAGTCGTTGACGACCTCGATTATCCGACCGAGTCGCTTCTGGTACGGCCGAGCATGTCGATACTGTCCCGCACCAAGACCAGATCGCGGCGGTAGTCTTTGGAGTGCTCGATGATGTCAGGGATCGGCGGCCGTTTTGTTCCGCCAAAGTGATCCCAAGAAATCGCGGTCTCGCCAGATGTGTTGAACGGCCTTGGCGAACGCTGGAATTGGAATCCACCCCGGCGTGCCGCTGGGGTCTCCATTGGCGCGCCAAACTTCGGCCAGCGTCCAGGCCAGCGCCTCGACATAGGCATCAGTATCGTCACCCCCCTTGATGCCGAGCACGTCGAGCATCTTGCTTGCGAGTAGCTGATACTCGCCTGATGCGGGCTTGACGCGGAGAGTCTGGTCAACCGTCTTGTAGGCCGCCGCGATATCGGCGAGCGGCGGTAGCTTCTGCTGGATTTCAACGGCGCGGGCGCGTGAGGCTATCCAATCGATGTTGTCGCCGAGCGCGATCAGGTCGCCATCCTTGTCGACGGCAACGAATGAGGCGGCATCTCTGGCGGCCCAGATCGGGCCGCACCACTGTTCCTGCAAGATGAACGGCGCCAGCGCCGTGTTCATGATGGCGGCGACGCCTGTGCGTGTCTGCATCACCAGTGAGCCGCCGATGGGGGTCACGACGCTGTTTGCCATTACGCGCCCCCCTGCTGCTGCAGCTTGCGCATCAGCCGTCGGTATTGCTTTCACGTCGCCACTGCGGAGGAGGCCGGTTAGGTTGCGATGACGCTGCGGACCGCGCGCCGCTGTCTTGGCCGAGCCCTGAACCAGGATCTCGCTCGCGCCGCGCCAGCGACGACCAGCACCGGCGGCGTCATAATTGCGGAACGCAAGCGCAGCTGCGCGAAACCGAGGGCCGATGTTGGTGAGGGCGTTGAGCATCAGTTTTGCCGAAGCTTGGCTTCCTGTTTTTCCACCGAATGGACAAACCCAGCGACGGCGACCCAAACCGGGATTTTGAGATAGTCCGCGATCTCTTCGAACGTCGGCCGCTCACCGCCGACGATGATCCGCTGCTGCAGCTCTGAGCAATGGCGCTTGAACAGCGGCCCTCATGTAGGCTTCCAAGGCTGGCACGGTTCGATGTCCTCGTCGACGAGATGCTGCGCCTGCATCTTCTTGCGACGGCCCTTGCGCTGGTTCGTCTGCGTCGGCGTGCTGGTCATTACTTGCTCCCCTCGTATCCAAGGGCTGCTTTGACCTTGCGTTCAAGGTTATCGAGATTCACGACAGTCGCTGACCAAACATCCTCATTCTCGAGATGGGCCAGCAAGGCGCTTTCTTTGACGATCTCTCCGTACCACACGCCAGGTATGTGCATTTTCAGGAACGTCCCAGACGCTTTCTTGGTGGCAGTCTCATGCAGCCCCCTCCAAACAACGAAGAAAGCCGTATCGTTTTTGAACCCGTGCATGTCCAACTGCGTGATGACACCAGCCTGTTCTTGAGGAATGCCGCTATCGACGATGACCCCAAAGGCAGCGAAGCGAATAGCGTCCTGGATCTGCCATTCCCGAGCTGCCCCAAAAATCGGATTATGCGGAGGGCGGAAGTGGCCCCGCGCGATCCATTGCTCGGCACGGCCACGCGTGATGTTCAGGGCGTCGCAGATTTGCTTCAGCGTATAGATCGGTTCGGACATTTTCTCTGACCTCAAACATTGTGTTTGAAGTTATGTCAGGCCTCAAACATCATGTCAATGATCGAAAAAGCAGAGTCTCGCGCATGGTGACCGCGCTCATGAAGGCCTCAACCTTCCGCGTAGCCGCTTCCTGTTCTCCTATCCCCTTCGTCAGAAGTCTGGGCTGCCGCGACGGGAACGAATTGAGAGAGCGTAGGCCGCCGGCCGTAGGGCCGGCGCACTGCGCCCCTCGATGTCGCTGGTGTTCAAATCATTGCGGAAGACGGACTTCAGTCCGGATTGGGGGCGTCAGCCCCACCGGAGTCCTCGGCCGGGCTCGAACGCGGGGGCAAGGGCGCTGAAGGCGCCGCCAACGGTGGGCGAAACCCCTTGAGGCCCGCGAGCGAGTCTGGCCTCCGGTGCTAGCCGTCGGACTCTTTTGACCGAAGCATATATGGAATCTGGTCCGGTCAAATTCGTCCAACCGTCCAACTCTTTGAAATAATGTTGATTTTTGGCCTGCGCGTGCCGACCAGGCGACCCGCTGTCTTGTGAATAGCGCAGGTAAGTTCGCTACCAGAAAGTTGTAACTAATTGAAAAATAATACGTTTTGTGGGCAGCACGGCGACGCCTTCCAGGGGAACTTCAAATATGTGTTGACGTTGTGTACACGGCTACCCTATATACCAATCAGCAGCAGAGAGGGATTTTCCAATGTCAACCGCAGTATTAGAGCGCCCGCCCGCGCGTTCGAAGGGGCGGGTCCAGAAAAGTAGCGCGAACATTCACATTCGCGCTCCGCAGCAGACTAAGCAGCTCATAGACACCGCCGCTGCTGCTGTTGGCAAGACATTGAGTGAATTCGTGCTTGATAGCGCGCGACAGCACGCCATCGATGTTCTGCTCGACCAGCGTCTATTTGTTCTAGACGCGGAAAAGTATGATGCATTCATCGATGCTCTCGACAATCCGCCGCCTGCCGGACCTGCGCTCAAGGCGCTGATGAAGCGTCGACCGCTGTGGCAGAAATAGTCGAGCATCCTCGTCAAGCGCGCGGCGAACTCACTCGCCCCGTGCGCTTGACGACTTTCCACGATCTCGGCCATTTTGATTGCGGAAAGCCGCCGCTTAATGATTGGATCAAAAATCAAGCGCTGAATAGCGAGGGGCAATTCGCCCGAACTTACGTGGTATGTAGTGGCAATGTGGTCGTAGGCTATTACTGCATTGCTATGGGCAGCGTTGAACGCAAACAATTACCGTCCAAGCTGAAGCGCAAGCAAGGTCTCCCCAATCACGCACCTGTCGCCATTATCGGCCGACTGGCTCGTGACAAATCGCCCCAATGGAAGGGCTTGGGCAAGGACCTCTTGCAGGACGCGCTGATACGGATTGTTTCCGTTTCGGAAAACATCGGAGTTCGTTGCGTTCTTGTTCACGCGATCGACGACGAGGCAGCGCAGTTTTGGAAAGATCAGGAATTCCAGGAGTATCCTGACGGTTCGCGAACGTTTTTTATGCCAATTGAAACTGTAATCGAGGCCATGTCTTAGGGCCTTTCTCAACTCAACACAGCGCCGACCGGTTGTTGTCCAGCGCGGTCATGCGGAAAGCCGTCGACCTCGTCGAGGAACAGGTACCGGGCGGGCGTCGATCGCAGACCAACGGCGGAGTTGGCGCCCACAAATGCTATTTGCCACCCGGGAAGGACTTGAGCGTCGCCGTATTCCCGGGGTCGCGAGATCGCGCCTTAGTGACCCGCTGGCGCACGATCGGCGTGCTGTCGATCAAGGGGTCGATGCGCGTGCGCACGTTGCGACGGGCGCTTTCCGTGGTTGGCATCACGTAGAGCATCAGGCCGGGCGCGTTGCTTACGACGTAGCCGACCCAATTCAGCCCGGCTTCCGTTGCGCCCAGCTGGGCCCCCTTCATAAAGACAACGCGGTCGACCGGTGAGGATGCCGAGAGTGCATCCATCACATCGCGGAGGTATGGGGTCCGATCTGTCCGCCACGGACCTGGTTCGGAGGCGGTCTCCGGCAACATCCGATGCGCGTCTGCCCAAGCGGAGATAGTTAGCGGCGGCTCGGGTGCGAGCCCGCGACACCATATATCCTCGGCCCAGCTTTCAACAGATGAGATCATGGCCTCAGGACAATCCGGACTGTACCCAATCCCGCAATCGAGCGATGGCAACAGGATGCTCGTATGTCCAGCTGTGGGTAATACCATCTGGCGCGGATGCGCTCGCCCAATCTATGTGAGTGAGCGAATAATTTCCAAAGGGCAATGGTTCAATTGCAAGTTCAACCAGAAGGCCCGCCCTGAATTCTGTCCATCCGAACGACCAAGAAGCAAGCGCTTGTGCTGCGAACACTGCAATGGTCCCTAGTAACGACAGGATGAAGATAATGGGGATCACAAAAACAAGGAGCAGAAATAGGATTACGACTACGACTCTCAGGATTTGGCCATCAGTAAGCCACGATCCCATCTGCCGGAATAATTCTACAATCCCAATTTCCGCGAGATCCGAGGCGATCGGTATCGCGGCGCGAAATGCAGTGTAGAACAGAATGACCGCGAATGCGGTAAAGCCCATAACGACAAGGGGACGTTCGCTGAACAGAGGACGGAACAAGTGCTCTATTTTCTGAGAGAGCTTTACAGCAAGCCAAGCGTTAAACTGGAAAGCCGAAAGAGCAGCTGCTGCTTCATCACCCGAGCAACGTAAGAACAGGTAATTCCCTGTTGGAATATCCGTGGTTTGCTGAAGAATCGTCTTCGCAAGCATTGCATCAATTGTGTCTCGGGATCGATAAGGCCTGAAAGCAATTAGCGTCAGCAACAGCGAAAGAACCGCGAGCGCGGCGACTCCCCACCAGAATTGCATCGGCCAATCGGCAATATTCTTTATTGAACGTGGGAGAGCGTACTCGGCCCAAACGGTCACTGGTGCAGCACTCATGAAGAGAAGAACTAAGAGAAGAGGTCGTATTGCGCCTGCCCGAGCGCGAATTGCCACGAACGGAGTTGAAAGGAATGCGCAGCCGGTTACCTCTAGGGCTACCTCTGGATAAGTCTTTAGGAAGTAAGCAATAGCGTTCCCACCGTGGCTATGGCCAATAATGAAGATTTTCTCAGAAGGTAAGTGCGTTCGGATTTCGTCGACTTTCGAGCGAATTTGCTTTGCGGCAGCCTGACGGGCGCTCGCGCGGTTTTTGCCGGTCCAAGGCACTTGTTCAAAACGAGCGGTGTCTGTTGGAGGGCTGACTTCCTCGGCTAAGCCGGACTGCAACGCGGGCCAATCTGCGGCATTTGCAAATGTGCCGTGTACCAGAATGAAGGTCGCCATGGTCGCCCTCTCATTACCTGCCGACATCTGCCCGCATTCTTATCCACTCTGCAGATCTAGCAAAGACGTCGCCGCCAGTTCGGTTAGATGGTCGCGGACGAGCTGGTCAAGCACGCCGTATAGCCTCGTCGGATCGATTTCAGCTTCGGTTGAGATTTGGGCAGTCGCCCGCGCAACCCATCCGATCCAACGATCGCGCTCGGCGGTGGCCCGCTCGAAGATTGTCCTTTCGGCACGGTCGACCAGTTCGCCAGATCGCTTTCGGATTCCAATTCGCGAAGCTGAGCTTTCCAGCGAAGCTTCTCACCGCGCGTTTCCGTTGCCGTCTGCGGCATATCGAACGCATCGGGCTTCCGGGCCGCTCGGCGGTGATGATCGAGGTTCTTGTCGGTCCAGCGCTTCGCCTTTGCAAAATCGATCTTGCCATCTACCCGGACGGGCAGGCCTTCCTTTTCCAGCTGCGACACCCGCGATCGACTGACATTGATGCGGCGAGCGAATTCGGCCTTGGAGATAGTCTTAGGGCGTGGAGTAGGGGCGGTCGTCATTGTTGTTGATCGTTCTGTTGGCTGCGATTGACGGGAGAAAGCGAGGCCTCGCACCGCGACATGGGAAGCGTCATCGGGAATTTTGACGGGCGGCTTGTCTTGGTCGGTGATTGCCGCGCGAATATAGTCGGCAACTTCCTCAATTGGATCGCGCCAGATTCCATGGTAGGAGCCGTATCATTGGCAAAGCGGCGCTTTAGCGAGGCTTCGGCTTCAAGTACGAGTGCAGCGTCATCCGGCAGCAGCATCTTGCATATCGCCCGACTGATCATGATGAGGCGCTTCATCGCGAGTACATCAAGGGCATGATTGAGAGCGAAGCTGACAGCCCAGCACGCCTTGTCGTTCTTCTGAAGGGCTTGTTTGACGGTCTTTCGGGGAATGTCTTTGAGCGCGTAGCGCAAGACGGCTTCGGGCTCACCCTCCGGAAGATACACATTCTTATGAGCCGCAACGACCGCGACCTCGGGCAACGCCTGCGCGAAGAAGTGGTTATCCAAGCAGGCCGATGGGTGCCGTGTGATAGGCGTTGGATGCGCTGAATCTTCCGTCATAAATCGCTCTTCAAAATAATGGCTTCGGTCCGCCAAAACGGCGGAAAGTCCTGAAATACAGCTATATTATAGAGGGCGTATGGTTGAGCGTTCCTGAATTAGGGCCAACCCCTTGATTCCGATGGACGTTTGCGCCGTCCGTTTCGGTCTTCCAGAGGGCCTCGGCCCCGCAACAAGGCGTCGGTAATTTTTAGGGGTCTTCAGGGGCTTAGCCGCCCCAAAATGCACCGAGAGGATTGCAACTTAATGGATTTTCAGACCTTGGCGTACTATATTGGTGGGAAGGAGAATCCATGTCGATCCGACGTCCCGCGACCAAGCCCCACTATACCGCCGAGGTGATCCAGAGGTTGGCTGCTGCCAACAACGTTGCAGTTGTCGTGACAGCGAATGACGTATTTGCCCAGCACGTGACGCGGCTCTCCGGCGACGACGTGAATTTCGATCCTATCGAGAATACCATCGTTGCGCTCCAGCGAGCCGGGATTTTGGACCGCGTTCAGGCTGTGCGCCTTCAGGCACGCTATCTGCGCGAAAGCCGTCCGTGACATTTGATCCGTTGGGGGATTTTGCGACGCGCGGCTATTGCGCAATGTGGCCAAGGCGAAAAAGCCAGAAATCGTCCAGCGCCTTCTGCACAACTCGTTCCTGACCGGTATCGATGCCGCCTTGGCAGACCTCAAGGCGCCGCCTTCGCTGAGCTATGACGACGTTCTAAAAACGCACAAACGCTGCCGTATTCCCATGGGCCGGCGAGGATCGGCACACAAACGCGTCTCACATCCATGTGAAGAAGGGCGCCATCTTCTTCGCTCATCCCGACGACATTCGCAAAGCCATCGACTACGCGCTGGATAAGGCACAGGACATGGCATTCATGGCGGAGAAGCCTGGCGAAGTCATGGGCTATCTCACCTACGGTCACCCCTTCCTGGACGGCAACGGCCGTACCATCATGATTCATGCGGAGCTTGCGCGCCGCGCTGGTATCGGCATCGGGCCGCTACCGATAAGGATCGGTATCTTGCCGCCTTGACGGAAGAACTCGAACAGCCCGGTAAAGGCAAGCTCGATGCCTATCTAAAGCCATTCATCCGCAAGGGCTCCGAGATCAAGGACATTGCGGACGCGATCAAGGCGGCGCCGGGCCTGGATGGCAGCGGAGCTGATTCGGTCGCGGGTGAGACAAATGACGCAACGGTCAAGGCCCAATACGAAGCGCAAGAAGTCAAACGCAAGGGTGGACAAGGCGCAGCCGGGAAAGACTAGGGCGGCTCGAAGCGCCTACGTACCCGCGTACATCACATCCGAGACCGCAAATTCCATCTCGATGAAGCGGCGTGCCAGCCTGTGCATGACATCGGCCGCCGTGTGCAGGCGTCGGATTTCATGGGCATCATCCGGATCGGACTTCGAGTGCTTGCCTGCATGCGCAACGGCAATGCGGCAGGAATCGTGGATGTATTTGTGCGGCGGTTCGTTGCCGCATAGGGCAAGAAAGCGGGCGATATCGTCGTCTCCCTGCTTGGATGCGGTTCGCAAAGCCTCAAAATTCGTCACAAACCATTTCCGGGCTGCTTCCTTGCCGTGATGCCGGATCTCGATGATCTTGTAGTAGTTCAAGGCGGCGTAGCTGATGAACCCATTTTGCTGGGCGTTGCGTGCCTCCCGGAAGAGCGCAAGTGCGCGCCGTGCTTCCTCGGAATCCGGAATTTTCCGGTCAAAGATGTATTCATGCGACGTTGTGAAAGCGAGGTCCCGCTTTGTTACGGCAACCGGCACGGGATTTCCCGACCAGCCATGCTCTGCAATAG
This sequence comes from Bradyrhizobium sp. WYCCWR15520, assembly GCF_056174665.1. NCBI lineage: Bacteria > Pseudomonadati > Pseudomonadota > Alphaproteobacteria > Hyphomicrobiales > Nitrobacteraceae > Bradyrhizobium > Bradyrhizobium sp. WYCCWR15520. The sequence goes on along the minus strand of NZ_JBWBWM010000063.1, from coordinate 7,828 downwards.
CAAAGCTATCGTCGCACCAAGCCATCACGCTTAAAAAGCGGTTTGATTACCGTCATGGCGGTCTGCTCGTCAATTTGGTTGGCCGTCAGATCGATGTTTACAGATTGCACGTGATCCTTGGTCTTGGGCATGAGGACCAACTGATACCGGTCGAACGCGACGAGCTGTTCTTCCTTGGGCCACGTTACCTGGTTATCGACACCGATATTGAGAAAGCGCGAGCCGTTGCGGACGCCGAGCCTACGGTAACGCGCCTGCTCGGCTTCCTCGGCATCGTATTCCGAGCCGTCGCCTTCGGGAGGGGCAGGGAAGCGCTCGGCCAGTTCCCATTACTGCGCGAGGCGCCGAAAGAACTCATTCGTAAACGTCATCTCGCGCAGCGCGGGTGCATTCATCCGGTCGTGGTCGGGGTCGAAGTCGACCTCGCGTCCCTTTGCGAACAACGAAACCGCTCCCTTCGGCACGAAATACGCCCGGTGTTTCTGCCCATCGCGCCGATAGACGACCTTCGCCCCGCCATGACTATTCATTCCCGGCGCCGATGGCGGCGGCGCGCGAATGAAGCTCTTCCGGGCCTCTTCATCAACGTGTCGGAGCCGTTCACGAACTTGGCCATTCTGCTCCAGAGCACCAGGTTGCCGCTGGCGTAAGTGAGCCGGCTTTCCCGTAGTGCCAGAACATCCTCGACCAATTTCTTCGTGCGGGAATCGTCGGCCGAGAGAATCACTTTGCACGACCCGTCCTGCGTAGTCTGATTAAATGCGTAGTCTGATTAAAAAGGGTCGGCTCGCGCCGAGCACGGCCTTCTGTTTGGATTTCTTGCTTGAAGGTTGCGATGTGCCCCGCCGGCTCGGTGAACTTGGCGGCAATCGCGAACATTGATGTTCGCCGGTTCTTCACTTCCGAGCATAAGCGGCATCTGTGCTTGACCGGGATCAGTCGAGCGCGGCTCATTGGCAGTCCCTGAGACGGGCCCCCCGCGAGCGCTTTGGCAGTGGCGGGTTTGCTCCTGATTCCAGCAATCGGCTGCCGCTCGCGGAATCTGGTGAGCGCCTTGCATGGCGAGCGAAAATATGCGCAACTGCCTGCTTTTGAATGACGTTGCTGACCGTCGGACTTCCGACATCGTCGTCTTGAACCGGACAAGGTGGCGCTCGTGTGATGTCGGTTGCCTCTCAACGCGCGGCAGCTAGATTTTCGATTTCGTATTGAGGGAGGAAAATTATCACAAGACCGGAACGGCGGCCGCCGCGCTGGCGTCTCGATCCTGGTACAAGTTCCTTTAGGTCCAGGTGCTGATGCGATCCTGATCAGTGTCCTCGTCCGCTTTTGTCGCCGCCTCGCGACTAATAACTGGTCTCTGCTCGGGCGATAGCACGTGACAGCCCATCATCTATCTGCTCGTCTTCGCTATACATGATTGGTTGGCCGCGTTACCAAGCTACCGCGCGATTTCTAAAGCGGGAATATGGGCATCGAGTTCGTTCAGCCGGTCTGAATACGTGCGCGGTTGGCCCTTTGAATTCCAAGGTTTCCCATGTTCACTTCCTAATCTCGCAATGAACGTGTGTTCGGCGACCGTGGCGCAACTTTTGAGACCGTCCTTTACCAATCCTGATAGGTGCCTCGCAGGCCTTTGTTGGCGATACTGCTCAACGGAAGCAGGAGCGACCCACAATGAAGATGGCTGTTTGGAGTGCGCTTGGCGTTTTTGCGTTTGGAGTCTTTGCGGTAGGCGCCTTCGGATGGATATTAAGGCCGTTTATGAGCGAGCCTGTGAGGCAGATGCTGACGAATCTATTAAGCAGCTCAACTGGTATTGAAGCGAAGTCCCCACGAGAAGATTAGAAGCTTTGGTGGAGTAAATTCCGACCACAGCCGTTTGAGAAGTCTGTCGACCAAACGATCAGATACATCGAAAGCGGCAGATGCCAGTGCGACGTGAAATCGTCCAGTCTGACCGCGAAATCGACGACATTCGTCATTTCGCAATTGCCGCGAGCGGCTCGCTCGTCTGATCAAGACTCATCAATGATGAAAGTGGTATCGCTGGGCACCGATCCGCCGGCTCCTCTAGGCGGATCCGTTGGTGCTCGACGCCAGGGGGCGTCCTAATGTTAGTTGCCGACCGCAATGGACGATAGTCTTGGCGAGTTCTTCGCCGAGCTCGGTTAGGACTTCGTTGCAGCTTGCTCGAGCGCAGCATGAATTCCCTCCGGACGTCGGGATTTTGGGTGACGAGGTGACCAGGCGGCGCTGTTAGCCGGCATTTGGATGATCTCGATGCCATCGTTGAATCTGACACCCGCAATGATCTTCGGCAACTGTTTGTGCCTTTGGGCCGCCAAAGCTCGTGATGCGGCGATGACACTTCAGCCTGGCGGTGGTCGGCGACAACGAGCCCGTGGTGCGCACGTCCTGTGCCGCATGGTGACGAACACGCTCTCGATGCGATTGGTCGTGCGCAGGTGGTCGCAATGCTCGGCAGGAAAGTCGCAGAAGGCCAGGAGCGTCGCGGTCCTTGACCAGACATTCGACCGCCCGGCCGTACTTGGCGCGGTATTTCTCGGCGAATTGGCGAGCGGATCCGGTTCAGCTCGACGATCCTGCCGCTGTGGGCACGGCGGACCCGAAGTCTGGATGCGCTGTTGCCAGTGCTGTATCTGCGCGGCATCTCGACCGGGGATTTCCAGGAGGCGCTGACCGCCTTGCTGGGTGAGGACGCGCCGAATCTGTCGCCTGCGGTGATTTCCATGGAAGCACTGAGCAGCCTCGGTTGAATGGTGGCTCAGCTGAGCGGCCTGCCACTTTCTCAGCTCTGTTTTGAGATTAACACTGCGTCAATTGCGGCTAGCTGCGTTGGCCTGCTTCACTTCCAGATTCCATACAGAATGCCGATACCGTCAGCGGCACTCACTTAAGGTGAGCCTCATTCCAAGAAACCTCTTTTCAAGGCTGCCCGTAACAGCGCAGAGGAAGCAGTTGGCCAAGTTTGCGCTTCATGACCATAGACAATCCTCATCAATAATCTGGCGAGCTAGGCGAAAGGATCGAGATCGTTCATCTTGCAAGTATTCGTTCAGGGTGCGACGAAGGCCCAGTATTCGACACTACTGTCGACATAGCGCCCATTGCGGCACATCTACGACGTGCTAGCGCGCCTACAAGAAGCATGATCAGGCTTGGTCGAGCAGAAGAACAGCGCGGGCGATCTGGCGATTCCTTAGATCGGTCGCTTATCACCTGTCTCGGACTGGCGCTGAAAGCAGTGTCGCCCGCCTTTTCGATTCTTCGGGATGAGAGGGTGCTGCGCTTTTCGGGAAGCACCCAAAGACAGCTCACGATCTTAAGCCGGACCCATCTTGCACAGCATAACGCATGATATCGGTGAAGCAGCCTAATCTGCATCGTCGGGGCGCCCGTTGTTAACACCACGAGACCAGCGGCAGCTTTCCGGAGCAGGCCGTCGGGCTCGACGTCGAGACCTTTCTTGTCGGGCTAAGGGCTCTCAGATTGCCGACGGACGCGCACGTCTGGTGCGGCATGGTTATAGTTCGGCGCAAAACGATCGAGACCTGCGTAGGCCTGGATCCAGTGCAGTCCGCGATCGTGCTGCGACACGCCCAGTATCTAGGTGCAGTACTTCCGGCGTTCAGAAGCAGAACGCGCCTTCCTGTTGCGAATACGAGGTCAAGCGCGCAAAAGATGCCGCGGTTCTCGTTGTGGCATCACTTTTGCTTGCTGCTGGGTCGCTGGCGGGCAGATCTCAGGTGGAGATTTAGAATGTCTGAGTTGTCGAAGCTGAACGTACTTGCGCTGCCTTTTGCGGTAATGATTGCGCTGTTCCCAGCGTCCGCGAAAGCGCCGATCTGGAGTTCGAGCGATCAATACGGTACTTATTCCCTTAATGGCTATTCCTGGAACAACGACGTATATGGCCAAGGTGCTGGGCCTCAGACGATCTCGGTGCATGCGGTCAATCAATGGAATGTGTGGTCGAACCAACCTGAAACCGACGGCATCAAGAGCTATCCCCACCAGGCCTTCAACGTTGGGAAACGGCTGAGTGCGATTAACAACCTGAGCTCAAGCTTCAATCAGAGCGTCCCGACTGGCGGCCGTTGGAACTTCGCCTACGATATCTGGGACAGCTCAAATGGTTATGAGATAATGCTCTGGACCAATTACACGGGGAATCCCGACGGAAGCGGCGATGTTAAGCCCATTTCTTACAACTACACTTCTTCCGGGGCCGCGATTCCCGTCTACAAAGGCATCAATGTGGGCGGAGCGACTTGGAATGTGTTTGAAGGCTGGAACAAACACAAGGTCATTTCGTTTCTACGCACTTCCAAGACCAACAGCGAGACCGTGGATCTCAAGAGTATCCTGCAATGGATCAAGTCGAAAGGATACTTCGGCGACATAATCGTCGGCAGCGTCCAATACGGCGTTGAGATAACCTCGTCCCCAGGTGGACTAAACTTTGACGTCAACCATTGGGCTGTGACCTCGAAGTGACTACTTTTTTGGGACCGTCGGCGAGGTGATCGTCGGCCCGGAGTGGGCACGGTCTTTGGGCGTTTTCTGTAGCAAGTCGGTGGCTGGAATGGCAGCTTCAGTGTAAATCTGGCCCGGCGTTGGCATGCCCCGCTCAATTCGTCTTCGGAAGCATGGCGACGTTCAGTCTGTAGTTGCCCGCATCTTAGACATCAAAGCCAGCCCAACGTCACCACCGGAAGGGCTGACCCGCTGCAGCACGATCGCTAGGGGTAAGGTGGACTCTTCGAGACCATCAAGACCGAACATGGGTGTTATGCGGATTGACACTTCGCGCTGGGAGCGCCAGTACGGAAAGAAGCCTAGCGGGCGCCGCTATTGGCGCTTTCGGATCATCTCGCCCCAAAATACAGCCCAAGATTATGAATTCAGAACGGTCATACCGTTGACCTTCCCCAGCGCGTGCCGCGCCGCAATGGAGAAGGCCCGCCAGCGCGGTTCGGCCCAAATCGTGGTACTCCCTTGAGGGACCGTACGCGGCGGACCATAGAACGCGTTTACCGCAAGACGCGCCGACGTGAGGTGTTCTGCAGGCATCGCCAGTCCGAAGCACTGTATTGCAGATCGAACGAGGTGGGCTCCACGCCAGATCGAGCTGCTGCTAGTTTGATGGATATCGGGTTAAGCCAAACCCACCTTGCGCTCGAACTCAACCGGGCTGAGATAGCCGATCGTCGAGTGTCCTGCGGGTAGTGTTGTAAAATCTGTCTGTCGTCCTTGCATCTGCTGCAATGGTGGCGATATCAATCGCTGGACATTGCCTTCTTGATCACGACGCTGGCTACACTCGCGCTGGAAGATAAGCTCATCAATTTGCAGATTGGAGTAATGCTTGTTGGCGGGGATCGTCTCCAGCGTGTGCCTGGGCTTCTACCAGCGGCTCTCAAGCTCATCAACAACTATGGGCCGACTGAAGCTACGGTCGTGGTGACCTCGGGATGGCTCTTCAGCGACAACGCTGTGCCGCATGGCCGCCCGATCGCGAACACGCGGGTGTACCTGCTGGATGCTCATGGTGCGCCGGTTCCGTTTGGGGGGGACCTTTTGCTCGGGGGGGGGGGGCGGGGTGGCGCGCGGCTACCTGATCCGCGATGGCATAAGATAAAGCATTGCAAAATCGATTGCTTGGGTTTTCTGACCACGCCCGGAGATGACATCGGGCGCATACATGCGAGCCCAATTGCGCGACGTGTTGTAGAACAATTGCAGGTCGGGCTTGATGTCCCAAAGCGGCGAGCCCTTGATCCGGCCGCAGTCGTTCCGCTTCGGGCGCAGCTTGCCGGGCGTGAACTGATCCGGCGCGGCATCGAGTGGCGGGAAATAGCGCGGCTCCTTCTCGTCCTTGAAGGTCGCCCACACCCGCACCGCCGCATGTCACCTTCAGACCTTCGATGGCATCCGGGACAATTGGCCGTGGTCGGAGATCGGCTGCGCGGCGACACCGCCGACACCGAGGTGTGGGATCAGCTCGCAGAATTGATCTCGACGCCGATCGATGGCTTCCCGATCCATCTGACGTTCGTCGATAGCGGCTTTCGCCCGGGCAAGGCGGACACTCTGCCGCTCAATCGCGTTTACGAATTCTGCCGCCGCTTTCCGAAGCGCGTCCGCCCGACCAAGGGATCGAGCGCGCCGATGCGTGTGCCGCTCTCCAAGATCGAGGTCAATCCATCCGGCAAGGCGGCGAAGTTCGGTCTCGATCTGGTGCGGCTCGATACCGATCACTGGAAGTGCTTGGTGCACGAGCGATTGCGCTGGCCGTCCGAAACGCCCGGCGCATGGAATGTGCCGGTCGGCATCGATGACGATTACTGCCACCAGATTGTCTCCGAGGCGCAGGTCAAGTCACCGACCGGGCGCCGGGAGTGGATCAGGCGGTCGAAGAACAACCATTTCCTCGACTGCGAGGCGATGCTGGCCGCGACTAGCTACCTCATGAACATGTAGCGGGTTGGCCAGCCGCGAGAGCGAGAGGCGCCCGCCAGGACGAACGAGAACCCGCCGCCACCGAATGACGTGCGACCGACGCACCGGACTTTCCCGCGTGCGCCGCGCCGGATCGTGCGGTCGGGCTATTTGGGAGTGTGAGCCATGGCAAGGAAATCGGGCGCGCTGACATTCACGCAACAGCAGCAGGAAGACTTGCTGACCGCGATTGCATCCGGCGCCGAGCGCGTGAGCTATTCGGACGAGTCGGTCGAATATCGCTCGCTCTCCGAGTTGCGGGAAATCCTCGCGGGCATCGATGCCGATCTGAGCGGCGCCGGGGTGCGCCGCCGGACGTTCCGCATGGTCGCGCGTGGGAATAGGGTCTCTGAGCGATGCCTGTCGCCACCGCGACCGAGAAGCCGCGCTATCGCGTCAAGGCGCCGTCGATCCGCAATCAGGCCGATCCGGCGGCGCTGCCGCGGAAGCCGCGCGCCCTTAGGCGCCGCCAAAGTTCAGCGCCGTTAAGGCAGCCGGTGGCCCACTGATGGTCAGGCCATGGCAGGTGCTGATCGAGCAAACTCTGCCGGGTCGGAAGAATCATGGCGTTCGTCACGGATCACCTGTCGAACCAGTTTCCTGCTATGACCGGTTTGGCGCACGATCTACTTGATCCGCGTTCCGCTTTTCGACAGGGCCAAGATCGTCGCATTGGTCTCTTCGCGGCGAAGATATCCGTCATACTGCAAGCGCTCGGCCGCAGGGAGCAGTTTGGGATCGATTGTTGTCACCCCGATTGCGCTGCGGATCTGGCGCATCGATTTGCGGACGGCATCGAATGTCGAAAACCTTCACCGGATCCCGTCGGCCAGAACTATCGCTCGTCTCATGACGGTCGGACAGGATACGCTGTCGAAGGCAGAGACGGTCACTGTCGCGGCGATCGAAGCTGGCGTACCAACCCTGGTCGAGGCGCGCGAGATCATAGTCGAATTCCACTTGATGATCCGGCGCAGGAGCCGCCGCCGAGTTGTCGCTATGGATCGAGCGCGCTCGCGCCAGTCTCGTTGCCTCATTCGCCCCCGCGTTACGGATGATGAAGCGGCGGTTCGGGCGGCGATCACCTTGCCTTGGCCCAACGGAGGTGCGAGCGAGGAGAAGAACGACATGACTTCACCTCGCCGGAGGCGTTGACGACCGGTCACCCGGCCCTGGTGACCTTGCCCCACGGGCTTAATCCAGCTTGAAGTTCGTTCTGGCCCACAACAAGGACCAGAGCATGAAGCGCAGCCGCTTTTCGGAAGAGCAGATCATCGGGATTTTGAAGGAGCATGAGGCCGGC
>NZ_JBWBWM010000062.1:0-26655 GCF_056174665.1 Bradyrhizobium sp. WYCCWR15520 | reverse complement strand
CCGCAATTATCTCTGGTTCCGTCGCGGCGATGCAGCCAACGCCGTCCTCGCCGCCGCCGGCTACAACTTCCGCCGCCTCATCCGCTGGCTCAGGCTTTTGCTGCACCTCTTCCTGACCGCACTCTTCTCCGGCGGTCGGCTTAATCCAGCGTGAAATCAATCTTCTTCACGGACGACTAGCGAGCCGCGGGTGCGGCTAAGTTAGGTCTTAGCTGCACCCACAATCTTGGTACGTAATCTCTTTGGGGGCGGATTGGTGCCCAATCGAAATATCATCATGCTGTCGAGTAGCTCGATTGAGACCAGCCTACGTCGCAAGTCGGATATTTCAGTCTGATGTTGATTGATCCATTTGGCATCGTCGAATGATTCGGACGTTCCGGCTGCAACGAACCATTCATGCAATGTATCGAGCTGCTGAATCAGAAAGTTCGACAGGTCGGCTTTGCTTGGAGGTGCCTGCCAATACGCGGCATGAGTATCCTCAATGGCGTAGGCGCATCTAGTTGATCGTATGAGTGCCTGAAACGATGCTATCTGGTCGGAGACGAGGTGACTTCCATCGTCGATAACGATGTCGAAGCCCCCAAATTGTGCCGAGAGGTCTGACAAGAACCGTTGATCGCCTTGGTCTCCGATCGCGACCTTTATATTCGCTTTTTCGTACGTCTTGCAGCGTGGATTCTTGTCGACACCTACAATAACGCTATCTGATGAAAAGTATTCACTCCAGAGGCGAAGAGAGCCACCGCGGTAGACGCCAATCTCAAGCAAGGTAACTTTTGGAGGAAGTCCGAGAAAGAGTTCAGAGTACTTGGTGATGTAATGTTCCCACTTATCGATGTCAGGGCGCGAATGCTCGTAGAATCGTTCCGCCAGTGTCGGCGATCGATTGGTAAAAGCGCGCGAAACAAGTCGACGTAGTCGCATCACAATCCATTCTGCAGCGTTGACTCTTTGAAGCGGTCGGCTACTTATACTGCCTTCCCTGTGGAGATCTATATACGAATGCTAGAGTTGCAACCAACTCTGTTGCGCTTCTGGAGGGCGACCCTTGTCTTCGCAGTGCTTTGCGTTCTCGGACTTGCATGGGCTACAGATGAGAAAAAGCCCGCGATTGTGCAGGTAGATGCTGTTTGGACCGGCACGAATTCACGATTTTCAAGTCTGACCGTGGGTGAGCGCGCGTTCATCGTATACTACAGCGCACAACGAAAATTCAGCGTTGCTTCCATAGATCTTGTCTCGGGAGCGGTGGAGCGTATTGAGCTTCCAGGTCGAACGCCTGGCTGGGACAGCCACGATGATACTAAGCTAGCTCTTGACGACCATGGAAGGCTGCATGCCATCTTTGTGAACCACGCTCAGCCTTTGAAATACTTTCATTCCGCGTCCCCGCTTTCGATCGCAGACTTGTCACCGGCGTCAATGACGGGAAGAAACGAGGGTCACGTGACCTATCCCTCTTTTCAGAGGCTTGGAAAACGTCTGTTTATGGTCTTTCGGAACGGGGTAAGTGGTAATGGGGCGTGGTACGCGAATGTACTCAATGGTAAGAACTGGAGTCGCCTTTCCGAAGCGCCTCTCTTCTCTGATAGGATGGAAGATGGGTCCGTGAGTGCATACCCGACGCCTTTCGTAGCAGGGCCGAACGGACGTGGCATCAAATTTCAGAGTCTGCTTTGTCAAGAGTAGCGATCTTGCTTCGTGGAAAAGAGCTAATGGTGATCCACTCTTCGGCACGATCAATCCAACGAATTGCGATGTCGTAGATGATGTGGGTGAGGGGCAAGGCCTAGTCAACAATGCCCAACTGAACGTAACCACGGACGGTACTCCGCTCATTGTCTACACAAAATTCGACGAACGCCGGAGAAATGGTATATATCTGGCGTATAAGAACGGAGGTTGGAGAACTGTAAAGCTGATTTCCTCCAGCACCTCAATCGATATTGTTGGGAGGGGATCGTTCCCTGGACTTCCAGCGTTCTCAGCGCCTACCATCGCAGGCGGAGTCGGCAAGGTTCACGTGAACTTTCCGAGTGAGGCAGCCGTTGACGTGAGCTTCAACGCAAGCGCTCTCGGTCTTGCCGATACCAAATCAAACGATGTTCCCAAGTTCACATTTCCCGCAATATCTACCGACGATCTCTACGAGCCAGTAGCGCTTTCGTCAGTTGCGGAGCCCTATCCTCCGCACAGGTACGACGTCGTTTTTCGCTGGGTCTCGCAAGGACCGCATTCAGACATTCCTCGATCTTGCACCGATTCTCAGCCGCACGGCTTGCATGCCGAGACCTGCACAGCTGTTGGCCTATATCTTTAAGCGTTAGACGATTTGGGCAAGCGCGGGAGGACTTGGCCTGCCAGTCTCGTCCGCTTCGCCGCACGCGGGAAGCCTGCCGGGCGGCTACTTGGTCAACCCCTGCCGGTTCGCCGCATACCGACGCTCCAGGATCGCCTGCCACCACGGCTTCTGCTCGATATACCAGCGCACCGTCTTCTCGATGCCGCTCTCGAAGTTCTCCACCGCGCTCCAGCCGAGATCGCGTTCGAGCTTGGAGGCGTCGATGGCGTAGCGGCGGTCGTGGCCGGGGCGGTCGGTGACAAAGGAGATCAGGCGGCGGCGCGGGCCGTCCGTGCTCGGGGCGATGTCGTCGAGCAGGTCGCAGATCGTCTCCACCACATGCAAATTGGTCCGCTCGTTGCGGCCGCCGATATTGTAGGTCTCGCCGACGGCTCCGTGCTCGAGCACGAGTGTGAGGGCCTTGGCGTGATCCTCGACATAGAGCCAATCGCGAACATTCTTTCCGTCGCCGTAGACGGGAAGCTGCTCTCCAGCCAGGCCCTTGATGATCATGTGCGGGATCAGCTTTTCAGGGAAGTGGTAGGGGCCGTAATTGTTCGAGCAGTTGGTCAGGAGCGTCGGCAGCTCGTAGGTCTCATGCCAGGCGCGCACCAAGTGGTTGGATGAAGCTTTGCTTGCGGAGTAGGGTGAATTGGGCGAGTAGGGCGTGGTTTCCGTGAAGAAGCCTTCCTCGCCGAGCGAGCCGAACACTTCATCCGTGGAAATGTGTTGGAAGCGGAACCGCGCCCGCTTGTCCGGAGATAGTGTCCTCCAGTAGCGAAGGGCCTCCTGGAGCAGTGTGAACGTCCCCACAATATTGGTCTGGATGAATTCGCCGGGGCCGTCGATCGAGCGGTCGACATGGCTCTCTGCGGCAAGATTCAACACAGCGTCGGGCTGATAGTGGTCGAACAGTCGGCGCAGCCCCGGCGCGTCGCAGATGCATTGCGCCTCGAAGGCGTAGTTGAGGTTTTCCGTCGCGCCGGGCAGGGAACCAAGATTCGCGGCGTAGGTGAGCTTGTCGAGGTTGACGACGCGTGCGTGGCTGTTGCGCAGTAGATGACGTAAGACCGCGGAGCCGATGAACCCGGCCCCGCCCGTCACGAAGATGGTCAATCCCTTCAAACGCATGATCAATCTACTCCGTGTGCCGAATCATGCTGCTCTGTGCGCGCGTGCGACAGATTGTAGATATTCGCCGTAGCTGCTCTTGGCGGTTTTCGCGGCCACTCGCTCGAACGCTTGAATCGTAATGTAGCCCTGCAGCAACGCGATTTCCTCTGGGCAGGCGATGCGTAGGCCTTGGCGTTGCTCGAGGATCTGGACGAAATGGCTGGCTTCGACCAGCGAGGAATGCGTACCGGTGTCGAGCCAGGCAAAGCCGCGACCGAGCACGTCCACGTAGAGATCGCCCCGATCCATATAGGCCTTGTTGACGTCGGTAATCTCGATCTCACCACGAGCCGACGGCTTGATGCGTGCGGCAATGTCGACCACGTCGTTGTCGTAGAAGTAGAGGCCGGTCACCGCGACGTTGGACTTCGGTTGTTTCGGCTTCTCCTCGATTGAAAGCGCGCGGCCGGCCTGATCGAGCTCGACCACGCCATATTGCTCGGGCGTGTTGACGACATAACCGAAGATGGTGGCGCCCTTATTGCGCAGAGACGCCTTCGTTAACATTCCCGGCAAGCTGTGTCCGTAAAAAATGTTATCGCCTAACACAAGGGCGACCGGATCGTCACCGATGAAATGCCGTCCGACGATGAACGCGTCGGCAAGTCCGCGCGGCGTCGCTTGCGTCGCGTAGGAGAAACGCAAGCCGATTTCGCTGCCATCGCCGAGCAGGCGCTCGAAAAGCGCCTTGTCCTGTGGCGTGGAGATGATCAAAATTTCTCTGATTCCGGCGAGCATTAGCGTGGAGAGCGGATAGTAGATCATGGGTTTGTCGAAGACCGGCAGAAGTTGCTTCGAGACGACGGTCGTCACGGGATAGAGGCGAGAGCCGGTGCCACCTGCGAGAATAATGCCTTTCATTGCGCCTCACAGCTGCTTATCATTTCACCCCACGATTGACTTATCATATCATAACATATAACATCAGAAGTACAAGTTGGCGACGGCACCGGAGCGCCGGTGCCGGTTCAGCAAATTCGCAGTGCCTCGAAATGAATGTGATCCGGACCGATCTTCCTGAAGTCCTTATCATTGAGCCCAAGTTCTTGGGTGACGACCGCGGCTTCTTCGTCGAGAGCTATCAGTTTCCCCGTTACGTCGAGCACGGCATCACGCGGCCCTTCGTGCAGGATAACATGTCCCGCTCGCGCTATGGCGTACTGCGTGGTCTGCATCTGCAAAATCCCCTCACACAGGGCAAATTGGTGGCCGTGCTGCGGGGCAAGGTCCTCGACGTCGCCGTCGACATACGTGTTGGGAGTCCGAATTTCGGACGTCACGTTGCCGTTGAATTGAGTGAGGAGAACCGGCGGCAATTGTGGATTCCGCGCGGCTTCGCGCACGGTTTCCTGGTGCTCTCGGACACCGCGGACTTTTTCTACAAATGCGATGATCTCTATAGCCCCGAGAACGAGGTCTCGATCCGCTGGAACGATCCTACGATCGGCATCAGCTGGGGCATCGAAAAGCCGTCGCTGTCGGCTAAGGATGCGGATGCGCCGCTGCTTGCTAACTCGCAAACTCTTCCAGTCTACGGGCAAATCTGATGCGGATATTGTTGACAGGCACCGACGGCCAGGTCGGAGGCGCCTTGCGACCGCTCCTGGTAGGGTTCGGTACGATCATTGCGCCTGCCATCACTGAGTTTGATCTGTCGAAGCCCGACAGGCTTGTCGGAGTGCTCGACACCTTCAAACCCGATCTCATCATCAACCCCGCCGCCTATACCGCCGTTGATCGCGCGGAAGACGAGCGCGAGCTCGCGTTCCGCATCAATGCTGAGGGCCCCGAGGCGATCGCCAAATGGGCCGCGAAACATCGCGTGCCGTTGGTGCATTTTTCCACCGACTATGTCTTCGACGGCTCCGGGGAGGCGCCGTGGCGGGAGGATAGTCCAACAGAGCCGCTTTCGGTCTATGGCGCGAGTAAGCTTGCCGGCGACAGGGCTATCCGCGCAGCCGGCGGACCGCATCTGATCGCGCGCACCTCCTGGGTATACGCTGCCAAGGGCACCAACTTCCTGCGCACCATCGCGCGGCTTGCGGCGGAGCGCAAAGAGCTGCGGATCGTTTCCGACCAGATCGGCGCGCCGACGACGGCGAGGACGATAGCCAGCGCCGTTGCCGATATAGTGCTGCCAAATCTGGCGAACCTGAACAACCTCTTTGCGCGAAAAGGCGGGGTGGTCAATCTCGTCTGCACGGGCGAGACCAGTTGGCATGGCTTTGCGAGCGCCATCGTCACCAATCTAAGGTCGCGCGGCCTGCCGGTCGAGGTGGAGAGAATCGTTCCAATCGCAACGGCCGACTTCCCGACCAAAGCGAAGCGGCCCGGCAATTCGCGGCTCGACGTGTCGCGCCTGAATAGACAATTCGGAGTGGTCACGCCAACCTGGCAGAAGGCCTTATCGCTCGAACTTGACGATTTCGTTGCCTTGCAGCAACAAGCAGCGCGTGTTGAAGCGGCGGGTCCGCTGCAGCAGCGAGCCAATTCGTGATTCAACGGCCGATCGAGAGAAGCGGCGCGCGGCGGCTTGAAGGACGATGAGGCGTCACCTCAAAACCCCAATGGCACATCGCGGGCCTGCGCCACATGTTTGTAGCGAGGGCGACGCGGCCCCGGCGGCCAAGCGAGGCCGCTGTAGGGAACCCCGTCGCGCGAGAGCTGCGGATTGTAGTTCGGGTCCTCGTTGAGCCACTCCCCCCAGCGCGCCCGAAGCAAATTGAGCTCGCGCTCGAACCGCCCGCGCCGGTCGGCGCGATCGTCGGCGCCGCGGCTCGCGGATTCGGCGTGAACCAGCTTCGAGTGCGGCGTGAAAACGATGCGCTTGCCCGCCTGGCGCAGCCGCAAGCAATAGTCGACGTCGTTGAAGGCGACCGCAAAGCGCGCTTCGTCCATCCCGCCAACGTCAAGATAGTCGCTGCGTCTCGTCGCAAGGCAGGCTGCAGTCACCGCGCTGCATTCGTGCGCCACTAGGAGCTGGTCGAGAAATCCGGGATCATCAACGAATCTATCGGTAAAGGCGTGCGTCGCCGCGAAATTCATTCCCAAGACGACACCACCATGCTGAACGACGCCGCCGGGCCAGGTCAGGAGCGCACCGACCGCGCCGACGTCAGGCTCGGCCAGCCGCCTGAGCATCTCTTCGAGCCAATCATCGCAGCTCGCTTCGATGTCATTGTTGAGGAGACAGAGCACGTCGGTGTCGAGCGTCGCCGCGGCTTGATTGTTCAGTCTTGCGAAGTTGAAGGGACCTTCGACTCGCAAGGTCCGCACGCCGCGTCTCGCCAGGTCCGCAAGGTAGGCGAGGGTGTCCGGGGCGGCACTGTCATTATCGACGACAAGAATATCTGCACGGCAGCGCTTGACAGCGGGCGCGATGCTGTCGAGGCAGGTCCGCAGCAGCGGGAGACGATCGCGGGTCGGGACGACCACGGTCACGCGCTGTGGTGCAATCGCTCGAGCAATTCGAACTGCAGGAAAGAGGTTGCCTTGTTGCGGGATCACGTCCGCGCGGACGCCGCGCGCCTCGAGATGCATCTGGCTCGCCGTGGCAAGCTGATAATTGGCGTTCGTTCGATCCAGCTTGGGAAGCGTTGCCAGCGTGCCCGGCAGGTGAAGAATATTGTCTTCACGCGGACCAGTGTGATCGAGCAGGCAGTTGAAGAGGCGGTAAAGATTGTCGGGACGGGTCTCGAGGCTGGCGAGAAGGGCGCTGCGTCGCACTGCGAACAGATGTGCACAATAGCCTTGCTCAAGCATTCTCTCGTAGTCGAATGCGGGAAAGGCCAGCGGCCAGAGCCGGCCGTCGGCAATAAAATCGAGGTCGCCGTACAGCGCGATTGCACCAGGATATGCGTCAAATGCGGCTGCAATGCGGGCCAAGGCATTCGGCTCGAGCACCACGCCTGCCATTGTGATGACGACGTGATGTGAATCAGACGCGGCACCATCCAGGAACTCCAGGAGAGCGTCGCTGTCGACGGAGAGTGGCTCCCCCTCCATCGCGCCGGCGGTCCAGTTCTCGTGGGTCTGAGCCTCCAGCGCGGCCAGCGTTTGCGCGGCTCCGGCGGCGCCAGCGATGACGACCGCGAGCGAAAGGGTGCTGTTCCGCGGCACCGGCAGCGGAAAGCGATCGCGCCAATTTACGTAGTCGACAAGCGGAAGCGAGGCGGGAATCAGTTGATCATACAGCTTGCCGCGCAGGCATTCTGCATCGTAGCCGCCGAGGGCGTCGATCATTCCGGCGAGACCGTCGGGAAAGGCAACAAAAACGGCCGTGGCCGGAATTTGCTCTCCGTCCTCCCTGCGCAACGAAACGCTGTGAACGCGTCCGTCGGCAAGGCGTTGCGGAACGTGAAAATCGAAGGAGCGAACGTTCCGGTGTGCGGCAGCTTCGCCGATGTGCGTCCAGGCCGTGGCGTGAATCTGTGCGACAGCTTTTCCGTCAACAATTGCCTCCAGGAAGAGAGCGGTTTCGCTATCGATCCAGCCCTGGAAGCGCAGCCCGCCGAGCCAGCACAGCTCACATCTTTGGTGCAGATCGATGAGGCTTGCGCGATCACTCTCCAGGTCGACAGGTTGACCGACGGGAGTGCCAATATTGGCGAGGCGTGCCTCGAGGGTACGCGCGGCGCGAAGCAGATCTGGCTCGATCGTGACTGCAAACCCGCAAGTCGCCTGGAGCCCTTGTTCAGCGAGCTCAGGAACGAAGAGATCGGCATAGATTGTCGTGAACACCAGACCATCGAGCAAGATCTCAACGGTAAAGCGGCGCCCCGGCGCGTGGCGCGAGTACACAAAGCCGGACAACGTGCCGTCGCGCGCGAGCTCGAGGCGGCCGGCGAGCTTTGATCTGATCAAAGGTTCGGGCTGGGGCGGGGAGGGCCGCGACATGCTCAGGACCACATGATCCAGTCGACCACGCGATCGACAAGCCCTGCCGCGTCCACATTGGCAGGAATGGCAAGGTCCCCTTTGCGGGGCGTCAGCGAGCCGCCGGACCAGTCGCGATATGCGACGGGCCTTGTCGCCTGTTTAGCTGCCTCGATGAGAGGATGGCCGAAGACGGGCTGCTCGAAATTGGTCAGGAGCCAGCCCGGATTATGAGGCGCCAGGACCTCACCCAGTTCGTCCGCCGCAACCACGCCCGTGACGAAAAGACTGGGCTGCGACATCAGGCGATCATCGCCGCAAGTGGTTCCGGCGACGACTATCGGCAGCGATGGGTCGCACCGCCACAGACGATCTGCCAATGTTTGTATCATGCGCAGGGATGCGGGCGATGGCGTGGAGGGAACGATGACAAGAGACCTGTCAGAGGCGGAGATCGGAGGCAGTGCCAGGGAGCATGTGGGCCAATCATGCAGGACGATCTTGCGGCTGGGCCACCGTGCCTCGGCATAAGCCCTGGCCGCTTTGCTGGGGACGAGAAGTGGAATCGTGTCAGCGGGCGGGGAAGCGATCTCGTCTACGCTCTCCGATATCAGCCAGCGGTCAATCGGAAGATTGAGGTTCCGGATCAGCTCGATGAGCCGTGGCGGCGGATTCGGCTCGAGGATCTCGACACGGGTTGGGGATAACCGTGTCAGGATGTCGCCGGCCTCGGCGAGACCTGTCTCTGTGTCGAGGCGCAGACGAGTGGCCTGCGGCAAACCTCCGTCGGCAGCCCTGAGATGAAGCACGTCGTGCTCCCGCAAGAGCAGGATCGGGTGCTCGCCATGCAGTCGGAGGTAGCATATCCGCGCGTCGGTGACCGCAGGGTAGGTCCGATCACTCGCGAGCACCAGCACCGATGGGTCCGCCGGCCACGGCAGCGCGCATTCGAGTGCGGCGCGCGCCGCCCGCAGCGGATCGGCGATCTCAAAAGCGCGGCACTCCTCCCGGTAAGTCGGAAACCGCTGGTCTAGGATACGCAGATTACGAAGCACGAGGCCTCGCTTCTCCTCCTGAAAGGACTTCGAGCCGTGATGTCCGACATAGATCGACGGCGCGCAAACATTGCGGAATCCGTTGGCGCGCGCGCGAAGGCAGAGATCGACGTCCTCGAGATAGCCGCGCTCAAAATTATCCGAAAGCTCGCCCACACTGTCGAGGCAAGCACGGGTTATATAGAGGCAAAATCCGATGCCGCTTGCGACATCGATCGCGCGCCCCGCGTTGGCGACGCTGGCGATGCGATCGATCGCGACAATCTCCTCGTAACCGAGCATCGGATTACCGTCGTTCGGCGTCGGAAAGGAGAAGACGTCGGCGTTATTCGAGAGCGGCGTGACCGTTCCGATGTTCGGCGCCGAATGTGCGACAACAGCCAATCGATCGGCGAAGTCCGGCGGGACAAGGGTGTCTGAGTTGAGCAGCACGACGTCGCCCGTCGGGATCTCCTTCAGGCCACGATTGATCGCACCGACGAAGCCGAGATTGACTGCGTTCACGAGGAGACGGATCTTGCCGCCAGCGGCAAGCTCGCTCAGATAACGCCGCAGCTCCAATTCCGGGCTGGCATCATCGATGGCGAGAACCTGAAAGGCGTCCTTGCGGGACCCCCGCGGGCACCTTGCCTTGTCGAGGCTCTCGAAGCATTCGATCGTGGCCTGTGCATCCCCATAGACGGGGACGATAATGGTGGGCAGGTCAGCGTTTGATCTGACCTTGGTGAAAAGGGGCGGAGCGGGTCGAAGGCTCATCGTCGAGGCAAGGTTGGGCGCCACGCGTCGAACCTGGATGATGTCTCCGCCGCATGTCAGCGTCACGATCTGAGCTGCATTGGACGGCGGCCGTCGAACCAGGAAGGTCGTTGCCTGCACATCTGCGCTCGCCAGAGGGTGGAATGGATTGGGCTCGAGAACGCTCGTCAGCATGCCGTCTTCGGTTGCAAGGCTCACTTCGACTGGAAGCGCCTTGGTCCAGGCGACCCAGCCCGTCACGTGATTGTCAAATACCGAGGTGGCGGCCCAATGCTGGCCCCCGGCAAGCCGCAGCTCCGCGATTGCAACTCGAAGAATGGCTGGATTGCCTTCGCGAGGTATCAGTTGAGCGGCTGCGACCTGTCGCCGATTGTCGGCAGCCCACGCCAGCATCCGGCGATTGGCGCTGACATCGGAAGGATCGACCATAAGCGCTTGCGCAAGGTCGGCCAGTGCAGCTTCCTCAAGTCCAAGGTTCCAGGCGGCTTCGGCGCGGAGGACGAAGCAATGAGCGGCCGGCGGGGGCGCAGTTCGGACGCGTCGATCTGCGTATTTGAGCGCCTTAGCGAAGTCCCGGGCAGTCAACGCCTCGGCCGCGAGGCGTTCAAGCGCGATATGCGCACGAGGCCCGACAAGCGAGGGGACTTTATTGAACACGTCAAGAACCATGCGGTGGTCTGACCTTGTCGATCGCGTTAGCGTCAGAATTCTCTCGGCTCGACCGGCTGCGGAAAACGCGGACTCGGCCAGAGCCGACAGGCTTTCGTGCCGGCTTTGCCGGTATCATGACGTTATCTGCGGCCGCTATCCGGTTGACACCGATGCGAATGCCGACCAGAGGCTCGCGGTTGGTCGGGCCGGACAGTACGACGCGTTTGCCGACGGCGCGCAAGGTCGGCGCGTTCAAGAACGTCGCCTCCGCGACGAACCCGAATCCTTCGTCGCTAATTTCCAGCACGACACCCGTGATCGCCAAGGCTCGTCCGCGGGTGCCCGCATAGGTCCCGAGCGAGACCATTTTGCCGCTGCCCCCCTGGCCGTTGGCGAATTCGACTGCATAGCGAATATCGAGACCCACAGGCTTCTCCGGCCAGTCAAGGGCAATCCCTTCGATGCGCGATGGGGCTGTTGGACCCGCAATCCATGTGTTGGATGCGACGACAACATCGCCGCGACCTGCAACGTGGCCGAGGACCTTGAGGCCCTCCACTGCAACATTTGCGTGCAAAGCCGCTCGCTCACCTGGCGCCGCGAGCGGCCTGCGGCCGGACTGAATCGGTTCGATACGAACCATGGCCCCGCGCGATCCGCCGGGTCGCATCGGTTCAACCTTAATCTGCAATGTGCCGGGCGCGTTGACCCGAACCATCAGACCGGAATTGGGCTCCCAAAGCGTCGGCTCGGTCGCATCGGGATGCATGATGAGCTCCATGCGTCCCTCATGCCCCTCCGTCGGTACAACCGTGACGTGGGGCGGAGAGGCAACATCGTCCGCGCTCTTGTAGCTCACGAAGAACAGTCCCCGATCAAGACTTACGACTTTCTGCTGTTCGCCCATCATTGCGCCCGACTCGCATCCGATAAACTAGGACCTTCTTTTGCTTGCCTGACAGCCGCCGGTGACTGCTCGAGAGGTGGAGGGCTACTCCACGAAGGGTTCGCTTTTTAGCGAACGCTTCTCAAGGGAGCCGTGGACGCCAATCGATGGGAAGAGATCGTCGCAAGTATTCAGTTTGTGTGCTGAGCAGCTCCGCCAATTGACGAAGCCCGTCATTCTCGTTTCTCAATAGCTCGATGACATCAGCGATGTCATTGATACCGACCAAGTCGCGACACCAGTCTTGCCACTCAGAGTCAAGGCGCGGTTGTTTGATCTTCATCAGAAGGCTCACTGCGTCTGAACTTCGATTGAAGCAACCTATCAGGACTCGAATGGCGAGAGCAAACCGAACGTGGGTTTCGTTAGTCATAATTGTTTCACTTTGGGATAGGAAACTGTCAGACGCATCGAAAGCTTTGACCGGAGAAGTAGTTCAACAGTTTAGCCATCGGGAACTTGCGGAGAACTGACACCATGGGGTCATGACGGATCGATTGACTCTGAATCGAATCTAATTCGCGCCCTTGCTCACGAAACGAGCAAAGACGAAAACCCCACCGTCTAAGTTCGTTTGAACTGGAAGGTGCGTGCTTCGCGGCCGACAACCATTGCTACAGGTATCTCCATGCTGGCACTCATTCACCATGCGACCACCCGGAGCTTCGTCGATGAAGATTCTATTCGTTCACAACAATTTCCCGGCTCAGTATCGCAACATAGCGGCTGCCTTGGCCAGGGAGCCTAGCTTCGAGGTCGTCGCCGTCGGTGCATCGACTGCAAGATCGATGCTATCCGTGAGATTGACTAGATACGCTCTTCCGGACGCGGACGTTTCAGGAACGCATCCGTTTGCACGACGCTTCGACGTCGAGTGCCGGCGCGCAGAGCAGGTGCTGTACACTCTTTCGAGCCTGGTGACGTCGGGGTTCGCGCCGGATATGATCCTCGCCCATCCCGGATGGGGCGAGACTCTGCCGTTGCGCACGATGTTTCCGAAGGCGCGATTGGTCGTCTATTGTGAATTTTTTTACGGGGCCGAGGGGCGCGACGTCGGATTTGATCCGGAATTTCCAATGCCCGGACTCGATGGTCACATGGGGCTCCAGTTGAAGAATGCGACGACCCTGCTCGCGCTCGAGGATTGCGAAGTGGGCATCTCGCCAACAAAGTGGCAGCAATCGACGTTTCCCACACGTTATCAGGACAAGATTAACGTGATTCATGAGGGCGTCGACACGGCGCGCATGCGGCCGAATTCACAGGCGCGCCTAGCGCTACCGAACGGACAGCACCTGCGCCCCTCCGACGAGGTCGTGACGTTTGTCGCGCGCAATCTGGAGCCGCTGAGGGGCTACCATATCTTTATGCGCGCGCTGCCCGAGACCTTGAAACGCCGGCCGAACGCGCAGATCATCATCATCGGCAGGGATGGCGTGTCCTACGGACTGCCGCCCCCGGCGGGCGAAACCTGGAAATCGAGGTTCCTTGACGAGGTGCGCGATCGCCTCGATTTGTCCCGTGTTCATTTCATGGGCGGCGTCTCGTATGAAATCCTTATTGCAGCCCTTCAGGTGTCATCGGCGCATGTCTATTTTACCTATCCCTTCGTGCTGTCCTGGTCGATGTTGGAGGCAATGAGTGCGGGGTGCCTCGTCATCGGTTCTGACACGGCACCGGTACGCGAAGTCATCACTTCCGGCGAAAACGGCTTACTCGTCCCATTCTTCGCGGTTGACGAGCTTGCCGGACGGATCGTTGAAGCGCTGGAGCAGCCAGCAAAATTCTCCCCCCTCCGCGATAGGGCCCGCCGCCACGTTATTTATCATTATGACGCCGAGCAGGTCTGCGTGCCGCGAATGCGCCGCCTTCTTGATTTAAGGGCAGATTCCGCGTCATCCCCGCGCGTTTTCTCGCCTACGCCGCCCGGTTTTCGGCGCGTCATAGGGACAGCGCTTTGAGGTCCACGAAGGCGCCCGCGGTGTGGACAGCGTCTGCCATACTTCCAGCTTGGAGTCGCGCTCGCGCTGCTTCAGTCGCCGAGACACGCTACGCCAGCATAAGCGTGACCTTGCCCCCATATGTGGAACGGGCCGCGTGGCAAGAGCTTTTTGAGTCGATTTCACACATTGGGACGGTGCGGTCATATGTCCGGCCTTTGCGCGCGGCACCTGGCCGCTGGCCTCGATGAGATCCGCGGAAGGAGGAGCTAAATCAAGTTTACGCGCTTGAGCGCATTGGGGGCAGTAGCTTCGCTCGTTTCGGGATGTCGTCCCATGGGTTCATCGGCTTGTTGTTGCACCTTGCCCTCTGCCGGCCTGCGCCGGTCAGATCGCTTTGGCGGTAACTGCGTCCATCAGACGGCGGCCGCGGTACGACGCGCAAAATCCCCGGCGCGTCTTCATCTCCGGCCAGAAGCGCGGCGTCTTCGGCCTCATCAAGCGCGAGCTGCGCCGCCGCTCCGCCATCGAGCCCATCATCGGACACATGAAGGCAGAGGGCCACCTTGGCCGCTGCCTTCTCAAAGGCCGCGCCCGGCGATGCCGCCAATGTCGTCCTCTCAGCAGTAGGCCACAACTTCCGCCGCATCCTCGCCTGGCTCAGAGAACTCTTGTGCCTGTTTTTGGGGCTGCTATGGCGATCGTTCGCCTGCCCAGCCCAGCTCAATACGGCTTCTTAACGACGACGAACTAAAACGGTTTCTCAAACGGTGTTTTTCTCTGCGGAGCCGCAAACAGCTCTCGATAATGTGACCACACCAAAGGCGGTCCCGGATTGGCTGGGCCGCTGACGACCTTCCTCCAGCATTCTCTGAAACGTCGCGCCGCCGTTCACAAAGCTGAGTGCTCCACTTGTTGAGCGATGCTAGCTAAAAAGCCGCCTAGCTTTGCTCAATTTGACTGGCGATCGGCCGTCTGGCGCAGCCGGAATCCTAGATCGACTGCGGTTGGACGATCCCTCAATAGATTTGCGCGCGCGAACTTAGTGCTCCGCTTCAACAAATCTCATGTGACGCGCGGGCGACATATTTCGGCGGCTGCAGCCTCATGGCCGGTTGGTGAGACGATAGTCTGTTTCGAACGGGTTTGTTTTGTTTCAAACAGGGCAGACAGACTGAGGTCTGTGCCACGCCCAGGCCTGTTATCTATTTCCAAACGCGCTGATTTTCGCGCGCAAACGCCCGCTGGCCTTGTCCGGTTTCTGACAGTAGTACAGCGCGTTCAAAACACCGGCTGTCGTCTGCCCCGTGCGAACTGTTTTCAAGGGTAATCCGCCGCTTAACGAGGCGGACGCCGTTGGCACGGCGGTTGCTATTAGGATGCAGCAACACGGCTGACGGCCCGCAGACCCGCGATGCTCTCACTCTCTCTGAGTTGCAGAACTTTGCCGCTGACCAGCGTGTCAGCTCATCCACGGAGCTTGGTAGGAGGTATCATGGCTATCAACCGGACAGGACTATTCGCAGGCAGGAACCGGCGCGCAATCGCTCGTTGGCGGGGCAGGTAATGACTTCCTTATAGATGTGACCTCGGGACGCGGCACGCAGGTCCGGGGCCTGCATTGCGCAAGCGCTTGGCATGAATGTTGGCAGACAAGACCGGCTCCTGACGTCGCGATCGGCAAGTGAGATGGCGCAGCTTATCAACCAATATGATGAAGCGCGCACCGCTGTCACGATGGTCGGTAATCTCGTCAACGAACCAGCGGAAGAAGGGCGTTCCGGACACGGCGTCCGCTCGCCGCTTGAAGGCAGGGTGGAGTTTTCCGACGTCACTTTCAAATATAAGGGCGCGGTCTCCCCAGCGCTGAACAACATCTCCTTCGAGGTGCCCAGGGGAACGACGCTTGGCGTGATGGGCAAGAGCGGCTCGGGCAAGACTACGATCACGCGACTATTGCCCTGGCTGCATTCCGAATATGACGGATTAATCAAGATCGATGGTATCGATGTTCGCGAGTACGACATCGATCATCTCCGGCGCAACGTCGGTGTCGTGCTCCAGGAGAATTTCCTGTTCAGCGGCACGATCCGCGAGAACATCGCCGCGGCCAAGCCGGATGCGACGTTTGACGATACTGTAAGGTCCGCAAGACTGGCCGGTGCGGAAGAGTTCATTGACAAATTGCCGCGCGGCTACGAAACCTACGTTTACGAAGGTTCGCCGAACCTCTCGGGAGGCCAGCGGCAGCGGCTCGCGATAGCGCGCGCCCTGATTGTTGATCCGCCGATTCTGATTCTCGACGAGGCGACGAGCGCACTCGACGCCGACAGCGAGGCGATCGTGAACGCCAACATCTCGCGGATTGCCCATGGCCGCGCTCTGATCATCATCTCGCACCGGCTGTCGTCGCTAACGAGGGCGGGCGCCATTCTCGTACTCGATCGGGGCGCGGTCAACGACATCGGGCGGCACGAGGAGTTATTGGAGCGCAACGATATCTACAGTTCGCTGTGGTATCAACAGAACACGCATTTGGAGCCTGGGCGCGCAGCGAAAAGCCGAACCTCCGGAGTCCGACCCTTGTCTCCTAATCAAGCGCCGCTTGCGACCATTCGCCAATTCCAGTCCGAAACTGACGCTATCCGGGAGGAGGCCGAGCCTCTGATCGCGCGGGCCACACTGTTTGTACTTTCTGCGTTTCTGGTTGCGATCGTCGTCATCCTCTCCCGGACGCGGGTCGATCGCGTCATTACCAGCGTGAGCGGCAAGATCGTGCCGGTCGGTCAGATCAGGGTTCTCCAGGCGCTGGATCCGTCGATCATCAACACGATCGATGTGCGCGAGGGCGAGCAGGTGCAGCCGGGCCAGCTGCTAGCTACCCTCGACGCCACCTTCGCATTGGCCGATCTGACGCAGGTGAATTGCAGATCGCAAGTCTCGAGATACAAGTGGCGCGGGGCGAAGCCGAACTTAATGGGCAGCTTCCCGTCTTTGCCAGCAAGTCGGATGCGGATTACCAGAAGTACGCTGCCCTGCAGAAGGCGCTCTACGACCAACGGATGGCACAATATACTGCCCAGCTCAACAGTTTCGACTCCAAGAAGAAGCAGACGCGGGCGACGATCGAAAAGCTTCGAGGCGACGATGCCAGGTATCGGCAGCGGGACGAGATTTTGCACAATGATCGAGACCATCCGCACGACGCTCGCCGAGCATGGCACGGGGTCTCAGCTCAACATGTTTATCTCACAAGACGCACGGCTAGAATTGCTGCGAACACTCGAGAACACGCATAACAGCCTGATCGAAGCGCAAAATACGTTGGGAGCGCTGATCGCCGATCCGGACGCTTTTAAGCAACAATGGTTTGCCGCTCTGAGCCAGGATCTGGTTGCAACGCGGAACAAGCTCGACGACGCGCGATCCGCCTACGAGAGGGCGCTCAAGCACCAGGATCTCATCCGCCTGACGGCGGCTGAATCCGCGGTCGTGTTGAGCATGGCAAAGCTTTCGGTCGGTTCGGTCCTCAAGCCGAGCGATCCCTTCATCACGCTGATGCCGGTCGACACCAAACTGGAGGCGGAGATCAAGATCGTTTCGCGCGATATCGGTTTCATCCGGCCCGGAGACCTCTGCACGATGAAGATAGAGGCCTTCAATGCCGCGGAGCACGGCACGGCTGAGGGCAAAGTTCGCTGGATCAGCGAGGGCGCGTTCACGACTGACGAAGATGGAAAGCCCCTCGACTACGCTTACTATAAGGCGCGTTGCTCAGTGGACTCGACCAATTTCAAGGATGTGCCGAACATTTTTCGCCTGATTCCCGGCATGACACTTGCCGGAGACGTCAACGTCGGCAGCCGATCGGTCGGAATGTTTCTGCTTGGCGGGATGTTCAAAGGTATTCGGGAGGCCATGCGTGAGCCATGAGGCTGTCCGCCCGATCGCTCTTGCAGCGGCTTCGATCTGCTTTTGCGTCCACCCGCGCAAGCCCGCTTGAGCGTGGGATGGCTGCATACGAGCGCGGTCGGTATCTTGAGGCGCTCAAGCTCTGCAAGGTGGCATCGCAGGCCGGCGACCCCGAAGCCAGCTTTCAGATCGGGATGCTTTATGCAAAGGGCCAAGGGGTTGCCGGAAGTATTCCTGACGCCGTGGTGTGGTACGAACATGCGGCGCAGCTCGGGCACACCGAGGCGCAATTTCAAGTCGGGCTGATCTTTCTGTACGGAGCCAACGCCATGCCCGGTCCGAACAGGCCGGAGACGTGGCGTCAGTCGTCGACCGTTCGGCTGGGCGACAAGGCATCGAACGTTCACGACCTGGTGTTCCCACATGGGACGAGCGTCGCGAGGGATGTCGATGCAGCTTTTCGCTGGATCTCGGCTGCGGCAGAAGCCGGTAAGGCCGAGGCGCAGACCATCCTTGGCAATATGTACAGCGAAGGGCAGGGCTGCGCTAGGGACTACGCTGCAGCGCTCAGGTGGTACCAAGCCGCGGCCGACCAGAAGTTTGCTCCGGGCGAGTTCGCACTCGGCGATGTCTATTACCAAGGGCGTGGCGCGCCCGTCGATTTCGATCGGGCCGCTGTCTGGTATCGCAAGGCCGCCGATCAGGAACACTTGAGGGCGAAGGTCGCGCTCGCGTTTATGAAGCTGAAGGGCACCAGCACGGGCGAGGATCATGCCGAAGCTGCACGGCTCTTCCAAAGCGCTGCGGCGCACGACGATCCGATCGCGCTTTACAATATCGGTCTGTTGCGCTGGAACGGCGACGGCATCGCCAAAGATCTCGATCGGGCCGAGACTGCGCTGCGCAAGGCGGCGCGCAAGGACTACCTGCCGGCGATCCAGGCGCTGGCGGAGTTTTACTCCCACGGTGCAGGTGCCGAGCCCGATCTGCGGGAAGCGGCCATTTGGTACGAGAAGGCGGCCGAGTGCGGCGACGTGCAGGCGCAGTTCTTCACCGGCCGTTTCTACGCCACGGGCACAGGGGTTGCGCCCAACATCCGCCACGCCGCAAAATGGTTCCAGCGTGCGGCCGAAAAAGGCCATGCCACGGCCGCATTCAATATTGCCATCTTCTATCTCAACGGCTCGGGGGTCGAGCGCAATGTGCAGGCGGCGATCAAATGGTTTGAGCGTGCGTCCGAAGGCGGCATCAGCGCCGCGCAGGTGCAACTCGGCCGGCTCTATTCCGTGGGGAACGGCGTGCAGCGCGATCAGAAGCTCGCAGCAGAATGGTTGAGCAAGGCCGCCATCAGCGGCGATCCTGACGCCAAGACCGCCTATGCTCTTTTCTTGCTTAACCAGGATAGTTCTGTGGAGCGCCTCGCAAGCGTGGGCTCCCTGTTAACAGAAGCGGCCGAAGGTGGCCATGCACCGGCCGCGTTTCACCTCGGTGCACTGCAAATGGGTAAGTTCGGCGGGATTGCCGATGTTCGAAGCGCTATCCCATGGTTCACGCGCGCGGCCAACGCCGGCCATGTCGAAGCCCAGTACACGCTAGCGCTTCTCTATTCCGATCCGAAACACGCCGTGAGAGATGCGAAGACCTCGGCGTCCTGGATGGCAAAAGCGGCGCGCGCGGGCAATCCGGCCGCGCAGTTTCAGCTTGCCGTGATGTACTGCACCGGCACGGGAGTCCCTCAAGATCTGGCCAAGGGCGTAAGCTGGTACGAGGCCGCGGCGGAGCAGGGACACAGCGTCGCACAGTACAACCTGGCCGTGATGCTCGGGAAAGGGCAGGCTTGTGAAGCCGATTCGAAGAAGGCGCTGGAATGGCTACAAAGAGCGGCCGGGCAAGGGATGCCGGAAGCACAGGTCGCACTGGGCGACGCGCTTATATCCGGCAACGGCATCGCGCAAGACAGAGACGGTGCCGTGCAATGGTATCAGCAAGCAGCGCGGCAAAGCAATGAGACTGCGGCTCGGCGTTTGCAATCGATCGGTGCGACACCTATCGACACCTGATAGTTGTCTTGCGAGCATCTGGATGCGGAGAACCGCGATGCGCTTTTTGGAGCAGAAAGATGCAAAAAAAGCAAGCAACACCTATAGTTCGCACAAACGACGTCGGCCTTTATATTGAAGACAGCAGATTGCACTACCTTAGAGTTGCGAAACAAAGCAAACAATGCGCGAATGACTGTGTGAACATGGCAGATTTTCTTCGAAGCTCGCGCGCGATGCCGGCCAAAAACAGCCTCGCCGAGGCGCCATGGCAAAATTTCAACTTAGCGGACATTCGAGCGTCACGAAGATGAATGGCTTAGGCGGCAAAGAACCTGCGGCCGAGCAGCTAAACGCTGCGCCTGAGCAAGAAGCGGCCAAGTCGGCTATCGACGTTGCGGTTGCCGCGCGTAGGCTCAAGCGGCTTGGGCTATTTGACGAAGTTTTCTATGCCAGGAGCTACCCGGACATAGTCGCCGTCGGCGTCGATCCGTTCGAGCATTTTTTCCATTACGGCTACAAAGAAGGTCGCAAGCCCAATCCCGTCTTCGACCCGATTTGGTATCTCACGACCTATCCAGATGTACAGGAGGCGGACGTGCATCCGCTCTTGCATTATGCCTCGGCCGGCGAGCCCGAGGGGCGAAGGCCGAGCCCCTACTTTCAGCCGACCTGGTACAGAGAGAAGTACAGCATTCCGGAAAGCGAGAGCCCGCTCGCCCATTATTTGAAGAACCGTATGGGTTCGTTCAGCCCGATCCCGGAATTCGATGCACAATATTACCTGCAGACCTACCAGGACGTTGCGGCCGCCGGCGTCGATCCGTTCGAGCACTTCATCTTCCACGGCTACAAGGAAGGCCGCAACCCGTCGGCCGAGTTCGACACCAAGTTCTACATCCAGCGCTACTTCAAGGGTAAGGCCGACCAGAACCCGCTTCTGCACTATCTGGAGCATCGGCACGACGACGGCATCTATCCGTCACCGCCCGAGAACGAAGCCACCATTCCGGCCGAGATCAAGCGCTTCACCAAACCGAGTCCGCTGTTCGAGGAACTGAGGCCGCTGCCGGCGAGCGCCAAGCCGCGCGCAAAAGTACTGGCCTATCACCTGACCCAGTTTCACGCCTTCCCCGAAAACGACAAATGGTGGGGTACGGGCTTCACCGAATGGACCAACATCGCCCGCGGCGTGCCGCGCTTCAGGGATCACTATCAGCCGCGGATTCCGCGCGACCTCGGCTTCTATTCGCTCGCCGACGTCGAGACCATGCGCAAGCAGGTCCGGCTGGCGCAGGCGACCGGCATCTACGGCTTCGTCTATTACTACTACTGGTTCAACGGCAAGCGGCTGATGGAAAAGCCGATCGAGCACTTCCTGAAAGCGCGCGACATCAACATGCCGTTCTGCCTGATGTGGGCAAACGAGAACTGGACGCGGCGCTGGGACGGCATGGAAGGCGAGGTGTTGATCTCGCAAGACTATCTCTCAGACGATGACGAGCGGCTGTTGTCGGACTTCAACCGGCACTTCAAGGACAAGCGCTACGTCCGCATTCAGGGCCGGCCGCTCCTGATGATCTACCGGCCGCGGCTGATTCCGGACACAGCCAACGTGATCGCGCGCTGGCGTTCGATCTTTGCGAAAAAGTTCGACGAGGATCCGATCATCATCATGAGCCAGAGCTTTGATGATTACGATCCGATCCCGAACGGTATGGACGGTGCGATCGAGTTTCCGCCGCACAAGCTCACCAAGTATGTGCCGCTGGTCAATGCCGAGCACAAGGTGCTGGACGACACCTATGCGGGCCAGATCTACAGCTATGACGACGTCGCCAAATACTCGATTGAGGAGCCGCGCCCCAATTTCCCACTGATCAAGACCGTGGTGCCGAGCTGGGACAATGACGCGCGCCGGCAGGGTTCGGGCCTGGTCATCCAGGGATCGACGCCACAGAAATATGAGGCGTGGCTGGCGACGCTGGTCGGGCAGGCGCAGAAGCACACGTTCTTCGGCGAGCCGTTCGTCTGCGTCAACGCCTGGAATGAATGGTGCGAGGGCGCCTATCTTGAACCTGACCTGCATTTCGGCTCGGCCTACCTAAACGCCACCGCGCGCGCGGCGACCGGCCTGACGCGCGATTTATCGCTGCCGAAGATCCTGCTGGTCGGCCATGATGCGTTCCCGAGCGGCGCGCAGCATCTGTTGCTCAACATCGGCCGGACGCTGCGCAGTGCCTTCAACATCGAGGTCGAGTATCTCTTGCTCGAGGGCGGCGCGATGGAGGCCGAATATGCGGCCGTGGCCCCACTCACATTGCTGAAGCGGATGTCCGAACTCCCGGCCGCTTTGCGACACTTGCGGGAGAAGGGATTTGCGGCCGCGATCGCCAATAGTACGGCGAGCGGGCGCGCGACCAAATTCCTGGCCGAGATGGGTTTCCGCACCATCTCGCTGGTGCACGAGTTGCCGCGGATCTTGCGCGAAAAGCAGCTGGAGGATATCGCACGGATGGCGATCGGCAGTGCCGATCACGTCGTTTTCGCTTCCGATTTCGTCCGCGATCGCCTGGTGGAGGCGCTCGATCTCAATGCCGATGACGGGCGTTTCCTGATCCGCGCGCAGGGCAGCTACAAGCAGATCGAGCCTGCGCCGACGGAGGCTGCGCTGATCCGCAAGGAATTCGGCATTGCCCCCATTGAGAAGATGGTGCTCGGCGTCGGCTATGCCGATCTGCGCAAGGGGTTCGACCTGTTCCTGCAGGTCTGGAATCTGGGTCGGCAGCGCTATCCGAACGTCCATTTCTGTTGGGCCGGCGGCATCGATCCGAACCTGCAGGAATGGCTGGGGCTCGAAATCAAGCGAGCTGAAGCCACCGGGCGTTTCCATCTCGCCGGCTTCCGCTCCGACATGCAGGCGCTCTATTCGGCTTCCGACGTCTATGCCCTGACCTCGCGCGAGGATCCGTTCCCGACGGTGGCGCTGGAGGCGCTCAGCGTCGGCGTGCCCGTGGTGGCTTTCCAGGACTCCGGCGGCATTCCCGGCTTCCTCCTGAAGGAGAATGTCGGCCGCGTGGTGCCCTATTGCGACGTGCCGGCTATGGCGCAGGCGGTCGAGAATTTTCTGCGCTGGGCGCCGTCGGAAGCCGAGCGCGCGCGCATGACCGAGATCATCCAGACCAATTTCTCGTTCCCGGACTATGTCCGCGATCTGCTGCGACTTGCCGTTCCCGCTCTGCCGACCATCTCGGTCGTGGTTCCCAACTACAATTACGCGCACTGCCTCGCCGAACGGCTTTACACCATCTTCGACCAGAACCATCCGGTCGAGGAGGTCATCGTGCTCGACGACTGCTCCTGGGACGACAGCATCGCCGTCATCATGAAACTCGCCGACGAGCGCCAGCGCGATCTCACGCTCGTCATCAACGAGCAGAATTCCGGCTCGGTGTTCGCGCAATGGGCCAAGGCCGCGGAGATGGCGACGGGCGAGTTCCTCTGGATCGCCGAGGCCGACGATCTTTCCGAACCCACTTTCCTGTCGAGCCTGCTCGCGCTGATGAGGGGCGATCCCGATATCGCGTTCGGCTTCACGGATTCGAGATCGATCGACGCCGATGGTTCCCATCTCTATGCGAGCTACAAGCCCTACTACGCAACGATCGAGCCCGGCGCACTGTCACGCACCGAGGTGTTCGACGGCCGCGATTTCGTGACCCGGTATCTCGGCGTCAAGAACACCATTTTGAACGTCAGCTCGGTGTTGTGGCGGCGTGAAGCGCTGTTGCATGCGCTCGAAGCCTGCCGCGACGATTTGGGCGAGCTACGCATGGCCGGCGACTGGCGCATTTACCTCGAGGCACTGGCCGCGCCCGGCGCCAGGATTGCCTACGTCGCCGATCCCCTCAACGTGCACCGCCGCCACGCCGCGAGCGTCACGCATTCGCTGAAGGCAAAGAAGCATCTCGAAGAGATCGACAGCATGCACCGCGTCGCCCGCGAGAGGTTCGGCCTGTCCAAGCGCGAGACCGCCTCGCAGGCCGCCTATCTCGAGGAAGTAACGGCGCAACTCCTGGGGACAGCCGCGGAAGCCGAAAAGCCGAAGCGGCCAGCAAAAGCCACGCCGCGCGCGACCGCCAAGGCGTGATGGCGGGACTGTAACTGGAAGAATGTTGGGGTGAGTTGATGTACGTTCCGCCTTACGAGTCTTTGCTGCGCGCATTGAACGCAGACAAGTCGAGCGTTGAAAGGAGTGGCAAAGTCACTATTCCGACTCGGCTCTTGCAGCTCGTGCTTCAGATAGCTGTTGCAAATAGTGACTTTGACGAAGATGCTTACCTACGCACCAATTTAGACGTAAAGGGAGCCGTGGATCGTGGCGAACTGAGACCGGCCATTTGCACTATATTGGATTTGGGTATTTTGAAGGGCGAAGAGGAGGGAACCTTTGATACGGATTGGTATTTGGAGGCCAACCTGGCGTGGCCCAGGCGGTCCTCAAAGGGTTGACTCGCTCTGCCGAAGACCATTTCTATGTCGGCGGTGGCGGCGAAGGGAGAAGTCCAAATGCTGCCGAGAAATACAGCGCAGATGAATGGAAGCGCGTACTAAAGTAGCGGCCCAGCGGGGCCGACACGCGATTTCGAGACCTGACAATTTGTGGGAGGGAAGCTGTGCATGAGGATCTAGTTCGCTTCTTGACTAGGCGGTCCGACCTCTTACCAGTTCGAGGGGCGATATGAAGGACACGCTTGCGCTTGTCGCGATAATGAAGAACGAGGGCACGTACCTTCTTGAGTGGATTGCGCACTATCGACTCATCGGGGTGCGAAATATCATAATATATGACAATGACACCGCCGATCCCGGGCGAGAAATGCTGGAGAAGCTTGCGGCTTCCGGTCTGATAACGCTCCATAAATGGACTGTTGAGGTCGGTATATCGCCACAACTATCCGCCTACGCCGACGCTCTGTTGCGCTATCGCGACGCTTTCGAATTCTTGGCGTTTTTCGACGCCGACGAATTCCTAGTTCAGAAGACTTCAACGTCAATCACACGGTGGTTACCGACCCTTCCAGCTGATGTCGGAGCAATTGCTATCAATCAGCGAGTATTCGGCTCGTCCGGTCACAGGAAGAGGGGGGCTGGCCTCGTTGTAGCGCGTTTTCAGTTGGCTGCTGAACCGGACTACGATGAGAACCGTTGGGTCAAGTCAATCTATCGTAGTTCCTCGGTTGAGGTGATCGGCGACTGCCACCGAGGGAAACTCAAATCTGGGAAATACATTTTGCCCAATCGCCAAGTTGCGTTTAGCGATGACAACGCAACTGGAAAAGCCGAGCAAATCGATTACTCGCTTTTTCAGCTAAATCACTACATTATCAAATCCGAGGAAGAATTTCTGATCAAACGCCAGCGTGGAGGTGGAATGGGGCACACGCAGGCGGCTCGATTGAAGCGTTACGAGGATTTGAACTTCTTTCGAGGAAGGGACATGAAGATCAACGCCTCGCGCGACGATCAGCTGGGGAAGTCCGTCGCGGAAATTCAAGCAGAAATCGGGTACCTAGAGCAAGCGATCTCGGCTGTGGTCTAGGAAATCAGATCTCAGGCATTCGAGCGGCCGACTTGGCGGTCAGGAGTGCAGGTGATGAAGAGACTGTTCGCTATATCCCTGCTTGTGTATGCACAGTCCGTGCTCGCCGCGGAGAATGGGGAGTTTCCGCACATTTCCGTAGTGGGTGGACCCGAAGTCGTTTTCGATTATTCGAAACAGAGCTGTGAAAAGATTGATATCCCCGATCAGCCATTGCGGGCATTCCGAAAGCTCGACGGGACGATTGTTGCAATAGGTTCCCACTACGTAAATCGCGCCCTCTTGGGCCCATCCTTTGACGCGCTGAGACCCAGTTGTCATACGATTTATCAAGGGGCGGACAGCCGCGACCCTCATTCATTCGACAATAAGACTTGGCTCGCAGCACTATGGACCGACAACGGGCGTGATATCGTTGTTCTTGGCCATAACGAGTACCATGCCGACGCTTTTGAACAAAGATGCGCGTTCCGCAAAATGGAGCGGTGCTGGTACAACAGCATAACGATGCTGAAGTCTAACGACGAGGGATATTCGTTTCACGTTCAGCAAACGGATCCCATTCTCGCGTCACCAAACACAGCTGAGGTCGATCAAGGCGCACGCCGAGGATATTTTGACCCGTCAAACATTATCTCACTTGGCGAGTACAAGTATTTGCTGGTAGCTCAAAGAGGATTTGGAAATGGATATGAAGGGCGTTGCCTTCTTAGGAATCTCGACCCGAGTAACCCGAGCGGCTGGGAAATGTACACCGGCTCGGGGTACGTAAAATCGAGCGGAAGCCCCTACAACAGTTCGCAACAGCATCCGCTTTGCAGTCCAGTAGTCGGACTGAAAGGAACTCTGGGTTCGGTGACTCGCATACGCGGCACTCCGTTTTTCGCTGCATTCCTAGTTACCAATCGAAGCACGGGAGACTTCATCTCTGCATTCTTCTCCACGGATTTGATCAATTGGCGAGAAGGGGGAGATTTACTGAGGATATCATCATTTTGGTCTAAGGACTGTCAAGGAGAAGCGAGATTTAGCTATCCCTCAGTCGTTGATGATAATAGCAATGGCCGCAACTTCGACGATATCGGCGGCTCGGGATGGCTGTTTCTGGTTAGGGGACGTTGCCAACTCGATATGACGAGAGATTTGGTCCGCTTTCGCTTGGTGATCAAATAACCGGAGCTGGTCGATCTTCTTGGACGAACGCAATTCGACGTCTTGGTCCCTCTAGATATCCAGTGACCTTGCCCCCAAGTTTTATCCAATCCTGAGTTCGCTCCGGCTATTGGATTTGCCCGGTTGGGCGGTGGTAGCGACGGGAGCTGGCGCGGAGCCCTCGGCATAGCGCAGCGCCAGATCCCG
>NZ_JBWBWM010000061.1:0-29103 GCF_056174665.1 Bradyrhizobium sp. WYCCWR15520 | reverse complement strand
GCTGTCCCTCGCTCTGACACAGGCTCGGTCGCCTTTGGGCGCAACGGGCTCAGTTCCAGCAACGGGCGGTTGGTGCGCAACCGCCCGTTCGCACATTCTGACAGATTTCCTGGACACAAGGGCGCAGCGTGCCACAGAGCGGGAGCATGTGTGATGGACGAAACCGGTTTCTGGGAAATCGTTCAGGATGCGAATGACGCTGCAGGCGGCGACATGGTACGGAAATGCAACGTGCTGAAGCAAAAAATCTCGGCCCTGCCTGCGGCGGACGCGATTGAATTTGCGCAACAGTTCGACGCTATGATGGGCAAGGCCTATAGCCATACATTGTGGGGCGCGGCTTACGTCATTAACGGCGGGTGCAGCGACGATACTTTCGACGATTTTTGCTCCTCATTGATTTCCCGGGGGCGTCAGGCATTCGAGCGTGCCTTGTCGAACCCCGATTCGCTCGCCGACGAACCTGACGATGACGAGGATTGGTTCTACGAAGGCTATCAATACGCCGTAACCGACGGCGTCGTAGCGGCTGCCGGCGATCGCCCGCAACGGAGAATGCCGGATCAACCCGAGGGGACCGAGTGGCAGGACGAGGACGAGCTGGACGTCCTGCTTCCAAAGCTCAGCGCGAAATTTGGATGGCTCACGGGTCGAACCGCGTGATGGCGCTTTGGCTCTGGCAAAAAGAAAGGGGCTCCAACTTGCGCTGGAGCCCCTCAACGGTCAGGGCATTGCCGGGTATGTGCCCGAACCGGAGTTGTGGATGCGAGCCCCCGGGGCAACGACTACGTTGTCCCCTTGGGGATCGCACCCCGGGAGAACTTACATGTTGTAGGCGCGCTCGGTGTGCTCGGTGACGTCGAGGCCTTCACGCTCGGTCTCGACGTTGACGCGCAGGCCGACGATCACGTCGACCACCTTGTAGATGATCGCCGAACCGATGCCCGACCACACCAGCGTGGTGCAGACGCCCCAGAGCTGCGAGGTCATCTGGGCGACGAAGTCGTACTCGCCGACCTTGCCGGCGACGTAGTCCATCACGCCGGTGCCGCCGAGGGCGGGATTAACCAGAATGCCGGTGCCCAGCGCGCCGACGATGCCGCCGATGCAGTGGACGCCGAACACGTCGAGCGAGTCGTCATAGCCGAGCGAGTTCTTCACCACGGTGCAGAAGAACAGGCAGACGATGCCGACCACGAGGCCGAGCACGATCGCACCCATCGGACCGGAGTAACCGGCTGCGGGGGTGACCGCGACGAGGCCGGCCACTGCGCCCGACAGCGCGCCGAGCACGGAAGGATGACCCTTGACGATCCATTCAGCGAACATCCAGGCCAACGCCGCCGCTGCGGTCGCAACGAAGGAGTTGGTCATGGCGAGCGCTGCACCGCCGGAAGCCTCAAGGTTCGATCCGGCGTTGAAGCCGAACCAGCCGACCCAGAGCAGCGAAGCGCCGATCATGGTCATGGTCAGGGAGTGCGGAGCCATCAGATCCTTGCCGTAGCCGACGCGCTTGCCGATCAGGAGCGCACCGACGAGACCGGCGATACCGGCGTTGATGTGCACCACGGTGCCGCCGGCGAAGTCCAGCGCGCCCTTCTTGAAGATCCAGCCGGCATCGGCGTTGATCTCGTCGAGCTTGGCCTGCGCCGCGGTCTTCGCCGCACCGTCAGCCGCCGCGGCAAGTGCCTTGGCCGCATCCGAGATCGCGTCCGGACCCGGCCAGTACCAGACCATGTGGGCGATCGGGAAATAGATCAGCGTGACCCAGAGCGGGATGAACAGCGCGATCGCCGCGAACTTCATGCGCTCGGCAAAAGCGCCGACGATGAGGGCGGGAGTGATCGCCGCGAAGGTCATCTGGAAGCAGACATAGACCAGCTCGGAGATATTGGCGTCGACGCTGAAGGTAGCCACCTTCGAATCGGTGGTCACGCCCATCAGGAAGGCCTTCGAGAAGCCGCCGATGAAGTCGGAGCCGCCGGTGAAGGCGAGGCTGTAGCCGTAGAGTACCCAGAGCACGACGACGATGCAGACGGTGTAGAAGACCTGCATCAGGACCGAGAGCATGTTCTTGGAACGGACGAGACCGCCATAGAACAGCGCCAGGCCGGGGATGGTCATCAACAGCACCAGCACTGTCGACGTCAGCATCCAGGCGTTGTCGCCCTTGTTGACGGTCGGTTCGGCGTAGGCCGCGGTCGCGGCGAACATGCCGACTGCGAGGGCCGCCAGTCCCGCGCTATAGGGACGTTTAAACGTCATTGATTTTACTCCTAAGTGGTAAGGTTTGAGCGCGAAATCAGAGGGCCGCGGCATCCGCCTCACCGGTGCGGATGCGAACCGCATGGTCGAGGTTGATGACGAAGATCTTGCCGTCGCCGATCTGTCCGGTCTTGGCAGCGGATGTGATGGCGTCGATGGTCTTGTCGACCTGGTCGGAGGCGACGGCGACCTCGATCTTGATCTTGGGCAGGAAGCTCACGGCATATTCGGCGCCGCGATAGATTTCTGTGTGGCCCTTCTGTCGGCCGTAGCCTTTGACTTCCGTCACCGTGAGGCCGTGAACGCCAATGGCGGTCAGGGCGTCGCGGACTTCTTCGAGTTTGAATGGCTTGATGATCGCCATAACAATTTTCATGGGTCTTGGTCCCCGCTTGGGCCCGGTGCAGGCGGTCCGGGCGTTCTCGACTGAGGTTCACCACGCGGAGATGTTCACTACGCGGGCACAGCCGAGACCCTTAGAATCAAATGCCGTGCCAGATCGGGACCGCTCCCTAACGGACTATGAATCCGGACCTTTTCGCATTCTGCGGGGATTGCCCCTTCCTGCGCCATTCCGTCGCGCCCAAAGCGTAGTCATGCATGCCCAAAACATGAGCACGCGCTGACTGGTGACACAATCCTGCTTAGCGGCAGGGCAAGAAAACGGTAACGAGATGGGCAGCCTATTGCAGCGCTTCGCCGTGCTGCGAGATGTCGAGGCCTTCCAGCTCCTGCTGCAGCGATACCCGTAGCGGCGCGAACACACCCACCAGTTTTAGCAGCAGGAAGGTGATGCCGCCGGACCACACCAGGGTGGCGACGATCCCATAGAGCTGGGTCAGGACCTGTTGCGGATTGCCCTCCATCAGCCCCGCGGTGCCGCCGATCGCGCTTACCGAAAAGACGCCGGCGAGCAGCGTGCCGGTCAATCCGCCAATGCCGTGGACGCCGAAAACGTCGAGCGAGTCATCATATTTAAGGCGCTGCTTGAGCCAAGTGCAGGCCCAGAAGCACAGCGTTCCCGCGACGACGCCGATCACGACACCATGCCACGGCGCAACGAAACCGGAGGCCGGGGTGATGGTGCCAAGACCTGCGATGGCGCCCGATATCATGCCGAGCACCGACGGCTTTCGCCGCGTCGCCCATTCGATCGCGGCCCAGGCCAGCGCACCGGCGCAAGCCGCCAGATGCGTCGCGGTGATCGCCATGACCGCGCGCGAGTTCGCGGCCAACGCCGATCCGCCATTGAAACCGAACCAGCCGACCCACAATAATCCGGTGCCGATCACGGCGAGCGACAGATCGAACGGCGCGAGGTTCTCGCTGCCATAGCCCTGACGCCGGCCCATCACGGTTGCGGCAACCAGTCCGCCGACCCCGGCGGAAAGATGCACGACGAGGCCGCCAGCGAAATCCAGCACGCCCTTGGTGGCCAGGAAACCGCCGCCCCACACCCAGTGCGCGAGCGGTACATAGACGAACGTGAACCAGCCGGCGGAGAACAGGAGATAGGCCGAAAATCGCATCCGGTCCGCTACCGCGCCCGCCACCAGCGCCACGGTGATGATCGCAAATGTCATCTGGTACAGCATGAAAAGCGCTTCCGGAATCGTCTTCGCCGCCGGATTGACGCTCTCCATCGTCATTCCGATCAGGAACCAGCGATCGAGCGTGCCGATCCAGGCGCCGTCGCCGACAAAGGCCAGCGAATAGCCGAACGCCACCCACAGTATAGAGATGAGCGCAACCGCAGCGAGGCTCTGCGCCATGGTCGCCAGCACGTTCTTCTTGCGCACCATGCCGGAATAGAACAGCGCCAGACCCGGTATCGTCATCATCAGGACAAGCGCGGTGGCGACGATCATCCACGCCGTGTCGGCGGCATTGATGGTGGAGGTCTCGGCGAAGGCTGGCGTGATGAGCGTGAAGCTCGCTGCAAGCGTGACGAGCGCAGCATGGCGTGCTGCACGATACGATGGTGCCCCCATGGAATCCCCCGGCGTTGTCGTTTCGTTGTCGTTTCTTGGCTTTGCGCGTTCGGCGTCGCTGCCGCCGCCTTGAATTCAGTGATGTTTAGAGCGCGTCGCTATCGGTCTCGCCGGTGCGGATTCGGAGCGCGTGGTCGATCGGCGTGACGAAGATCTTGCCGTCGCCGATCTGCCCGGTGCGCGCGTTGGCGGTAATGACCTCGACCGCCTTGTGGGCAACGTCGGAGGCGACCGCGATTTCGATTCGAAGTTTGGGCAGGAAGTTCACGACATATTCGGCGCCGCGATAGATTTCGGTGTGCCCCTTCTGGCGGCCGTAACCCTTGACCTCGGTCACCGTCATGCCGTGGACGCCGATCGCCGTCAGCGCTTGGCGCACCTCGTCAAGCTTGAAAGGTTTGATGATCGCGACGACAAGTTTCATGGTCAGGCCTTCATTTCCGTGGATACTTTTTAAGCACTGGGCAGGCCGACCATCCGGCGGCTTGCTGCCGGCGCAAATCTGGCATCTTTCTGAGCAAATGGCACAAAAAAGTTGCAGGTAGAAGGGGAAAACATTTCGAGCTGGTGACGTCAATCACTGTACAGGCGGCAGGATCGTCCGCCAAAATGCGCTCTCCCTCAGCCGCCCGCCGGCTATCTCCCATATTTTCTATTTTCCACGGCTCAAGGAAATAAAATGTCGAACCGATCGTGGTTTTATGCAGCCAACGGCCAGCAACAGGGCCCTTATCCGGAGGTCCAGCTTCGTGATCTCATTACCCGGGGGGCCGTTGGAGCGGATACGCTGGTATGGACCGAGGGGATGTCGGGCTGGCAGCGGGCGGGAGAAATCCCCGGCCTGGTGCCCGGCGGCTCGGGGCCGCCGGCCTTCGCGCAGCCCGGTGGCCCGCCACAAACGGCTGGAAGCTATGCCGCCGGAAGCTATAGCGGAGGCCCGCTGTCGATTGATTTCGGAATCCTTGAGTTTGTCTGGCGTAGCCTCGTACTTGTGATCGGCCTCATCTTCATCATTCCGGGACCGTGGGTCCTCGTGTGGTACGCCAAATGGATCGTTCCGTGTGTCCAGGTGCCAGGACGGCCGAACCTCGGCTTCGAAGGCGAGCCGATGACGATCGTTCCCTGGTATTTCGGAGCTGCCGTCGTTTTGATTGGGGTTGGCCTGATCGGCATTGAGTGGCTGAGTAATTTGCTGAACATCGCTCAGCTCGTTCTCTACTGGCTTTTCCTGAAATGGTTTATCGCGAACCTTTCGTCCAACGGGCAGCCGCTCGGGCTCAGCTTCTCCGGCTCGGTCTGGGCCTATATCGGATGGTCCATTCTGGCCGTGATCTCCATCATCACGATTGTCGGCTGGGCCTGGGTCTACGTCGCCTGGTTGCGATGGTTTTGCCGGAACATCGAGGGCACGCGGCGTGAAGTCCTCTTCATCGGCAGCGGACTGGAGTTTCTGTGGCGCGCGATCGTGGCCGTGATCGGCTTCTTCTTCATCATCCCGATACCTTGGGTATATCGGTGGATGTCGCAGTGGCTGGCGTCGCAGACTGTTTTGGCGGAGCGCGGCGCGACCGTGAACGCGTAAGCCTCACTTGCGCTGGCGCACCGAGCCTTCCTGGGCGACCGACGCCACCAGCGTGCCGTCAGGCTTGAAGATCAGGCCGCGGGTCAACCCGCGGCCGTCTTGCGCGCTCGGCGAGTCCTGCGCATAGAGCAGCCACTCGTCGGCGCGGAATGGCCGGTGAAACCACATCGCATGGTCGAGGCTCGCCGGCATCATCCGCTTGTCGAACAGCGTGCGGCCATAGCGCGCCATCACGGCATCGAGCAGCGAAAAATCCGACGCATAGGCCAGCGCGCACAAATGCAGCGCCGGATCGTCGGGCAGTTTGGCCGCGGTGCGGATCCAGACATGGATGCGGCCGTCGTCGATCTTCTGGCCGAAATAGCGGCCGAGTTCGACCGGGCGCAGCTCGATCGGCCGGTCGGATTCGTAATAGCGGCGGATGAACTCCGGCATCTCCTTGAACATCGGCTGCTTCGATACTTCTTCTGCCGTGAGTTTTTCCGGCGGCGGAACATCCGGCATCGTGTCCTGATGGTTGAACGCGCCTTCCTCTTCCGCATGGAATGACACCATGATCGAGAAGATCGCGTTGCCGTGCTGGATCGCGGTCACGCGGCGGGTCGAATAGCTTTTGCCGTCGCGCAGGCGTTCGACCTGGTAGATGATCGGGATCTGCGGATCGCCGGGCAGGATGAAATAACAATGGATCGAATGCGGCAGGCGCCCCTCGACGGTGCGGCAGGCCGCGACCATTGCCTGCCCGATCACCTGGCCGCCGAACACCCGTTGCCAGCTTGTCTTCGGGCTGTTGCCCCGGAACAGGTTCACCTCGAGCTGTTCGAGATCGAGGATGGAAATCAGGTCAATCAGGCCCTTGGACATGGGGAGTGCTTTCAATTCGTGGAGGCACCGTCATTCCGGGGCGCCTCGAAGAGGCAAACCCGGAATCTCGGCCAAAACCTCTGGATTCCGGGTTCGCGCAACGCGCGCCCCGGAATGACGGTCTGGTTAAGTACCTTGTTTCTCGACCCTGTTTCGCCCAGCTATTATCAGGTAGCAAGCGTAGTCTGACGCAGAAACCCGGGTAAGGATCGCATGGCGGCACAGCGAAGCATTGTCATCTGCGGCGGCGCCTTTGCCGGGCTGGCGCTGGCGTTGGCGTTCCGTCAGGGCCTCGGCGCGGACATTCCCGTTATCGTTGCCGATCCGGCCCTGGCGGTTCGGCCGAGTCGCGATCCCCGGGCGACCGCGATCGTGGCCGCGTGCCGGCGCCTGTTCGAGGCGCTCGGCGTCTGGGACAAGGTATCGGACTCCCAGCCGATCCTCGACATGGTCGTCACCGATTCCAAGCTGGAGGACGCCACCCGGCCGGTGTTCCTGACCTTTGCCGGCGATGTCGAACCCGGCGAGCCCTTCGCCCACATGGTCGAAAATCGGCGGCTGATTGATGCGCTGGTCGCCCG
The DNA here is from genome assembly GCF_056174665.1 of Bradyrhizobium sp. WYCCWR15520. Taxonomy (NCBI): domain Bacteria; kingdom Pseudomonadati; phylum Pseudomonadota; class Alphaproteobacteria; order Hyphomicrobiales; family Nitrobacteraceae; genus Bradyrhizobium; species Bradyrhizobium sp. WYCCWR15520. The sequence continues at coordinate 21,820 of NZ_JBWBWM010000061.1, read as the reverse complement.
CGCCGAGGCGGAAGGCATCGATCTCCGCGCCACGGCGGTTTCGACCTACGACGCTCGCGCCGATGGTGTCACCGTGACGCTCGCCGACGGCGCTGTCATCGAAGCAAGCCTGCTGGTCGCCGCCGACGGCGCCCGCTCAAAGCTGCGCGAGCGCGCCGGCATCGCCACCCATGGCTGGGACTACGATCAATCCGGCATCGTTGTCACCGTCGGCCACGAGCGCGATCATAACGGCCGCGCCGAAGAGCATTTTCTTCCCGCGGGGCCGTTCGCGATCCTGCCGCTGACCGGAAAACGCTCGTCGCTGGTGTGGACCGAGACCCGCACGGAGGCCGCGCGCGTCACCGCGCTTGGCGAGGCCGAATTCCACGAGGAGCTCGAGAAGCGCTTCGGGCTGCGCCTCGGCGAGATCAAGGCGCTCGACAAGCCGCGTGCGTTTCCGCTCGGCTATTTCGTCGCGCGCTCGTTCGTCGCCGAGCGGCTGGCGCTGGTCGGCGATGCCGCGCATGTGATTCATCCGATCGCGGGGCAGGGCCTCAACATGGGCCTGAAGGATGTCGCGGCGCTGGCCGAAGTCGTGGTCGACGCAGCCCGACTCGGCATCGACCCCGGGCAGGCCGACGTGCTCGACCGCTATCAGCGCTGGCGTCGCTTCGACACCATGGCGATGGGCGTTGCGACCAACTCGCTGAATTTCCTGTTCTCCAATGAATCGACGCTGCTGCGCACCGTGCGCGACATCGGCCTCGGCCTGGTCGATCGCGCACCGCCGCTGAAGAACCTGTTCATCCGCCAGGCGGCAGGATTGTCAGGCGAAGTGCCGCGGCTGCTGAAGGGCGAGACGTTGTAGGGCGCGAATAGCGAATAGGGAGTGGCGAATGGAAGTTTTGCTATTCGCCATTCGCTATCACTATTCGCCGATTAATCGATCTTTCGCGCCTCTTCCGGCAGCATGATCGGAATGCCGTCGCGGATCGGGTAGGCGAGTTTCGCCGAACGCGAGATCAGCTCCTGCCGGGTCGAATCGAATTCGAGCGGACCCTTGGTCACCGGACAGACCAGGATCTCCAGCAATTTCGGATCGACGGTGCTGTCGAGGCGTTCGGGCAGGGCGTTCATGTATCGTCTCCGGATTGCGTGGTCCTTAGCATACAAGATCGCGAGATGTCATGACGCCGACATCCGCACCAGTTCGTCGACCACGGCCTGTTGTCGCGCCTTCGGCAACGGCTGATCCGATAGCGCAAAGCCGAGAAACGCCCAATAGAGAATTTGGGCGCGGGCGCGGGCCGTCTCCGCCGACAATCCGGACTGCGCCAGAAGGCCCTCCACATAGCTAAGCCGGCGCCGGTCGATTGCCTGCACCGCGGAACGCGCGGCGGGTTCGACGCTGGCCCAGGTGCGGACCGCCCGTTCCAGCATCAGCCGTTCGTCGAACACGCGGCGCAGCAGCAACGCCAGCGGGTTCTCGTCCTTCGAGGCAGCTTCGATATTGGCGATGATCTGCTCGGCTGCGACCTCGTGCCAGCGCGCCAGGATCGCGGCATGGAACGCGGCGATATCGGCAAAGTGCCAATAAAAACTGCCGCGCGACACGCGCAGCGCCTTCGCCAGCGGTTCCGCCTTCAGCGCGGTGAAGCCGCTGCTCGCCAGTGCCTTCAGGCCCTGGTCGACCCAGTCCTTTGCCGAGAGTTGATCGCTCATATTCCTGCTACCATACACTACTGTATTGACAGGCGCCAGAATGCGGCGCATAGCCATACAGTGCTGTATGGAGGCGTCGATGCGCGATCTCATTCTGCAGTGTGCTGGTGTCGCCGGCATAATAGTGGCCCTGATCCACGGGGTGCTGGGAGAAACCAAGGTGTTCGCAAAAGCGACCATCCAGCCGGAGAGCTTGCGGACCCTGATCCGACTGGTCTGGCAGGCCGGTACCGTGGCATGGATCGGTGGCGGCGTGTTGCTGATCGCCGCGCCGTCGATGGGATCGGAGAGCGCACGGCACTGGATCGTGGTGACGATCGTCACGGTCTATGCCTTCGCCGCGGCGGCCAATGCATGGTGGTCGCGGGGCCGCGGCTTCGGCTGGAAAGCGCTCGGCGCCGTCGTCGTGCTCGCAGTGGCGGGATACTAGCTCTCGTGAGCGTTCGCACCCAGGGTGCGAGCGGGTATTCAGTGGTCACAAAATTTTCCGTGTTTTCACGGTGCACGCGCGTCATTCCGCAAGTAATTTTTACGTCGCAATAAGCATGCAAGCGGGCATTGCGGCAAATTAACGCGAAGCAAGTCTAATCAGATGCCTCATCGACGGTATTGCCGATGGGGTCAACAATATGCTTCGTGTTTTCAGCTGTCTTACTGCCGATCATGATTGGCGGCTCGTTCTGCTCGCCGGCCTGGTTTGCTTCGTTGCAAGCATTGTTGCCGTCACGATTTTTCATCGCGCCATTGCGTCGCAAGCCAGGACGCGGCTGATCTGGATTGCGATTGCAGGTGCGGCGATCGGCTACGGGATATGGGCGACGCACTTCATCGCCATGCTGGCTTATGAGCCGGGCGTTTCAACCGGCTACGCCATCGCCTTGACGGCATTGTCGCTCGCGGCTGCGATGATACTGACTTCCTGCGGACTTGGTTTTGCCGCCAGCGATCCCGGTCGGTGGCGTGCCCCCGTCGGTGGCGCGATTATCGGCGCCGGCATTGCGAGCATGCACTATCTTGGCATGTGGGCGCTTGAGGTGCCCGGCCGCGTGAGCTGGTCACCGGATCTCGTGTTGGCATCGATCGCTCTCGGCCTGTTCTTCGGCTGTGCCGCCCTGGCCATCGCGACGCGCCTTAATGACAGGCGGGGAACGTTTGCTGCCGCGCTGCTGCTGACGCTGGCCATCGTCTCGCATCATTTCACCGCGATGGGCGCGGTGCAGATCGTTCCCGATCCGATGCGGGCGACGGACACCTTGTCGCTTTCTCCGACCTTCCTCGCGCTGCTGATTGCCGGCGTGGCCCTGTCGGTGCTCGGGATGAGCCTTATCGGGGTGCTGGCGGATCGCCGTTTGGCCACCCGGACTCGCAAATTCGAGGAAATCATCAGCCAGTTGTCGCTCGCCCGGCAAGAAGTCGAAGCATCGCAAAGAGAACTGCAGGAACAGAAACTCAGGCTCGATACGGCCATTAATCACATGGGCGAGGGTCTCTGCATGTTCGATGCAGATAAGCGGCTTGTCGTATGCAATGATCGCTATGCCAAAATGTATCGGCTGCCGCCGGAACTGCTGGAGCCGGGAACGCCACACCACGAAGTCATCGCGCATCGGATTGCGAACGGCATCCTCAAAGGCGAGACCAGCGAGAGCGCCGCGAATCGGTTGCTCTCGACGCTGAATGCGTTGCCGCCCGACGCTGTCGCCAGCAGGGTGGACGAACTTGCGGACGGGCGATTGATCTGCGTCACCCGGCAGCCCATGGCGGGAGGCGGCTGGGTGGCGACGCACCTCGACGTCACCGAGCAGCGGCAGTCCGAAGCCAAGATCATCCATATGGCCCAGCATGACGCGCTGACCGACCTGCCAAACCGAGTGCGGCTGCGCGTGCGCATGGATCACGCTCTCGCAATTACCCGCGAGGGCGGATCCGGCCTTGCCGTCTTCATGCTCGATCTCGATCGCTTCAAGGAGGTCAACGACACGCTCGGTCATCCGACAGGCGACAAGCTACTGCAAGCCGTCGCCGCGCGGCTGCTCGAATGCATCCGCGATACCGCTCTGATTGCACGGCTGGGCGGCGACGAGTTCGCCGTTATCGACTACGTGACCAATCCCGTCGTCGAGGCCACGGCCCTTGCCGAGAAAATCAGCCAAGCGCTTTGCAGGCCTTTCGATCTTGGCGACCATCAGGTGACCATCGGCACCAGCATCGGCATTGCCATCGCGCCACGCGACGGCACCAACCCTGACGAGATCCTGAAGAGTGCGGATCTCGCGCTCTATTCGGCCAAGAGCGGCGGACGCGGTTCATTCCGCTTCTTCGAGCCCGAGCTGGACCAGCTCATGCATGCCCGGCGCAATATGGAGCGCGACATGCGTGATGCGTTGGCCAAGGGTGAATTCGAGCTTCATTACCAGCCGATCATCAATGCCGAAAGCGGTGAACCCTTAGGCTTTGAGGCGCTCTTGCGCTGGCATCACCCTCAACGCGGCTTGATCATGCCGGCTGAATTCATCCCGCTTGCGGAAGAGACCGGCCTGATCCTGCCCATCGGAGAATGGGTGTTGAGGGCCGCCTGTAGCGAGGCGGCCAAATGGCCCGATGGCCTGAAGATCGCGGTAAATCTGTCACCCGCTCAATTCAGGAGCAAGGAGCTGGTTTCGACCATCGTCGGCGCGCTCGCGAATTCGGGCATTGTTGCCCATAGATTGGAGCTCGAGGTCACCGAGACGATCACCATGCATGACAGCGAGGCGGTGCTTGCTGCGTTGGACCAGCTGCACAGACTGGGCGTGCGAATTGCCCTCGATGATTTCGGCACCGGCTATTCATCGTTGAGCCTGCTTCAGAAGTTCCCATTCGACAAAATCAAGATCGATCGCAGCTTCGTCAACGCGCTGTCGGGTGCGAACGAGGAGTCACGCCGGATCGCACGCGCGGTGGTTCGATTTGCAGTCAGTCTCGGCAAGACGACGACGGCCGAAGGAGTCGAAACCGAGGAGCAGCTGGCGATCCTCCGTGAAGGGGCATGCGCTGAAATGCAAGGTTATTACTTCAGTCGGCCAATATGTGCAGCTAAAGCTCTGAAAATGGTGCGCCGGCAGCTCCAGCCCGTGAGGCGGCGCAGTCGAGACATGGCAGCGGCGCGCTGAAGGCGCCGTCAAGTCCTGCCGGCTGATGCACGGGCTTGCGTTGGGGATGTTTGACCTAATTTGACGCTACTGCAGCCCGGTGTCGCCGCTGGTGCGCTTCTTGGCGAGGTCCATTTCGGTCACCGCGATCAGGATCTCGGCGCGGGTCTTCAGATCGGGCGCTTCAAGCATCGCCTGCTTCTCCGCCGGGCCATAGGGTGACATCATCGCCAGCGCGTTGACCAGTGCCTCGTTCGGCGCACTCTCGATACCTTCCCAATCCACCTTCAGGTTGTTGGCGTTGAGAAAATCAGTCAGCACGTCGAGCAAGGCCGTGCGGTCCACGGCCTCCTCGCCCTTGCGCGCGACGAAATCGTCGACATAGGGGAAGAAGTCCACCTTGCATTGCCGGTACGCGGTCAGGACCGTGATTTCCTCCACGACCTTGAAACGGGCGACGCCGGTCAATTCGAGGATGTAGCGCCCGTCACCGGATTCGGCGAGTTGGGTGATGCGGCCGACACAGCCGACCCGGAACAGCTCCGGCCTAGCCTCGTCTCTGCTATGGGAAATATCCGGCTGGATCATCCCGATCAGCCGGTGGCCGTCGCGCAGCGCGTCGTCCACCATCGCCAGATAGCGCGGCTCGAAAATATTGAGCGGCATTTGGCCGCGCGGCAGCAACAGCGCGCCCGGCAGTGGAAACACCGGAATGATCTCGGGAAGTTCGCCGGGTCCGCGGTATTCGGCATTGATCGGCATCGGCGGTTCCGGTCAGTTTCTTGGTTTGGTGCGTATACTCTTCACAAAACCAGTTTCCACGGGTTTGGATCGGCCTACGAAAAAAGAATCGTCGATAGCCGCTTTCGTCCCTCGACGGTCGCCTCGTCGGCGCCGCCCCACGCCTCGAAGAACTGCACGAGCTGCTTGCGCGCGCCGTCATCGTTCCATTTTCGATCCCGCTTGACGATTTCCAGCAACTGGTTGGTCGCCTCGCTGCGCTTGCCGAGCGCATTGAGCGCGGTCGCCAGGTCAAACCGTGCCTGATGGTCGAGCGGGTTTGCGGCGACCTTCTGTTCCAGTTCGGTCACCGGGCCGACCGACTGCGCCTGCTCGGCGAGGTCGATCGAGGCCTGCACCGCTTTGACTGCGGCGTCGTTGCGCTTCGATTCCGGAACCATCGCCAGGGTCTGTTTGGCCTGCTCGATCGCGCCCGTCGTCACGTAGCACTTCGCCAGTCCAGCCAGCGCCGCGATGTTGGCGGCGTCAAAGCCCAGTATCTCGGCATAGATCTGGGCTGCTGCGGCCGGGTCGCCCTCCGCCAGCACGGCCTCGGCCTCTTGCAGGATTTCCGCAATGTTCGGCTCGCCCGGTGCGGTCATGCCCTTGGTCAGCTTGTCGATGAAGGCGTTGACCTGGCTCTCCGGCACCGCGCCCATGAACCCGTCTGCGGGCTGGCCGTTGACGAACGCGATCACGGCCGGGATCGACTGAATGCCCATCTGGCCCGGAATGGCCGGATGGTGGTCGATATTCATCTTGACCAGCTTGACCTTGCCCTTGGCGGCGCGGACCGCCTTTTCCAGCACGGGCGTCAGCTGGCGACAGGGACCGCACCATTCAGCCCAGAAGTCGATCAGCACCGGCTGGCGCTTCGATTCCTCGATGACATCCTTCACGAAGGCCTGAGTGGTCGTCTCCTTGATCAGATCGGGTGCTGCCTGCGGTGCCGGGCCGCCGCCCTGCTCAACTATCGTCACGGTATCCCTCGCCTGATGTGCTTTGCGAATGCTGGTCGGAAACGGCGCCGGTTCTAGCACGTCCCGGAACCAAGTTCTCATCCGCTAGATGGCGGCTTGGCCACAAAATTCAATTGGCCGTAGGGGGCACTCCGCCAGCCGGCTCGAGCGGAGATCGGGGACAAAAAACCACTGCGCGCCCCGTTATGTGGTTATGGGGCGGTGCTTGAGGCTTGCGCCGGTGACAGCCGGCAATGGTCGATTGACCTTCGGCGCGGAGCCGCACCTATCGGAACCCTCCTGTTCGCGCTTGGCTCAGCATCGCCCGCAGGCCGCTGGCGGCCCGGCCCAGGTTCCGAATCGCACCCTCTGACCCCGGTTCAGCCCATCAGGCGTCGTTTCGAGCTGATTCGAGCCTGTTTGTTAATGAAATCGGCCAATCAGGTGTCATCAGATTGCGTTCGGGCTGTTGCATTCCCAGTCCGCATTTGGCATAGGTCTGCCGCTGACGGCGAGCGATCGCCGCCATCTCGGATGCGGGTGTAGCTCAGTGGTAGAGCACGACCTTGCCAAGGTCGGGGTCGAGGGTTCGAGCCCCTTCGCCCGCTCCAGATTTCCTAGGATTGGCAACGCCATGATCCAATGACAGGCCGCCTTTTGGCGGCCTTGTCGTTTTTTGGCCCCCGGTGTGACCCAGCTCTCTTTTCGCTCAATGAGAGCGTGCAATGCTCTTAGACCAGAGATTGTGGAATCGCATTGTACTCGGCAGGGCAATTTCATGGGCCGAAACATTGTTTTGCTGTCCGACGGCACCGGCAATTCCGCGGCCAAGGTCTGGCGCACCAACGTCTGGCGCACCTTTGAGGCACTGGATCTTTCTGGCAACGACCAGGTCGCCTTCTATGATGATGGCGTCGGCACGTCGACGTTCAAGCCTTTGGCGGTCCTTGGGGGCGCGTTCGGCTTTGGACTGAAGCGGAACGTCATCGACATCTACAAATTTGCATGTCGCAACTACAAGGATGAGGACGACGATCTCTATGGCTTCGGCTTCAGCCGCGGCGCGTTTACGATCCGTGTCGTCATCGGTCTGATTCTCAACCAAGGGCTTGTGTCCGCTGATAGCGAAAGCGAACTCAACAAAAAGGCCATAGCTGCGTACCGGCAGTACCGCAGCGAGCGCTACCACACTCTGTGGCCTTGGCATCCCGAGGACTGGTACCGGGCCATTCGCAACTTCCTTTTCCCGATCAAGTACGACAAGCGCGACAATCGCAAAGTCAAATGCATCCGGTTCGTGGGTGTGTGGGACACCGTGGCCGCCTATGGGCTGCCGATGGATGAGATGACGCGCGGTGTCAGCCGATGGATCGTTCCGCTCGAACTTCCCAATCACATGCTGGATCGCAAACGTGTCCAGCGTGCGTGCCAGGCGCTTTCGCTCGATGAAGAGCGAACTACCTTTCATCCCGAACTCTGGGATGAAAAAGTCGTTCCGCCGTCGGAGTTCGATCCAAACCAGAAGCGCAACATCGCCGACGAACAGATCAGCCAGGTCTGGTTCGCAGGCGTGCATTCCAACGTAGGCGGCGGATATCCCGATGATGCGCTGGCCTACATTCCGTTGGTCTGGATGCTCAACGAGGCGCGGCGCTGCGGTCTGAAATTCAAATCCGAAACCGGCGATCCACCTGCCTATCCGGATGCGTTCAAGAGCGCCATGTCGAGAGCGGACAAGGATGGCCGGATCTACGATCCGCGCGCGGGCCTCGGCGCCTATTACCGTTACGGCCCGCGCAAGCTCGTTCGGCTCTGCAACTACCGATACTCGAAACAGGAAGACGACGAAGTCGCGATCGACCGTCCGAAAATCCACGAATCCGTGTTCAGGCGGATCAGGAACCATGCGCACGCGTATGCGCCCATCGGCCTGCCCCCGGTCTACGACGTCGTGAAGGCCGATGGCGAGATCGTCACGCCAGATCAATTTGGGTGCGAGACCATCGATGCGGCCAAAACGCGCGCGGATGCACAGGAGCATGTCTGGAACGAAATCTGGAAACGGCGCGTCGTCTATTTCGCTACCGTCGGCGCGACCGCATGGCTGCTGGCTTTTCCGTTGATCAGCGGCGCCACGCGCTCCGACGAGTTCACGAGCCCGATTCGATGGGTCTCGGACATAATCCGCTTCGTCGGAGCGTTTCTGCCGGGTTTCGCGTCCACGTGGATCGACGGCTATGCCCGCGCGCCGTTTTCTTTCCTGCTGCTTGCCGGACTGGTCGTGTTCTTCAATCTTTGGGGAGTGCGAATCGCATCCCGCATCGACGACCGTATGGGGGCGATCTGGCGAAAAACGCCTTCTGCGCCGTCGAGCTTGCCCGATGATTTCATCTATCGGCTTCGCAGCAACAGATTCTACATCGCGCTGCACGAAGGGCTGAAGCGCAGATGGGCACCTGCGTTCTTTGCCCTGTTGTTTGCCTATATCGGTCTGGCCCTCGTGAACCGGCTGCTCTACAACGTCCAGGACGTTGCCGGTCTTACCTGCATGCCGAGCGCGAAGGCGACGGGCCTCACCAGGGGGGAGGGCGCGCCGGCCGTCATCTTCAAGACATCGGACTTGTGCAAGCCGACGGGCATTCACCTCGACGGCGGCGGAGCCAGATATCTGGTGAAGGTCGAGCCGGTGCCATCGGAGACCTGGCACGATGCCAGCATCAACGTCCCGTTCGGCGGCTTCTCACCCACTGAACAGCCGACCTGGAAACAGCGAATCCTGCTTGGACTCGGCGTGCCGTTGCGCCGCGAATTGACCAAGGACTGGTTTCGGATCGTTCTACGCTATGGAGACATCGGCGGAGAGGAGGCCTTTCTCGATCCAGATCCCTCTGATTCCGTGATCGAAGCCACCATCAAGCCTACCCGGGAAGGCGAGCTGTTCATCTTCGTCAACGACTCCGTGCTCGGTGTTCCCGGCCTCTATGATCTCTTGTATCGAAATAACAAGGGTGCGGCGAAACTGACGGTAAAGCGAAAATAGCGCGGTCGGCGTTGCTTCGGCCGGCTTCAACTTCGCCGCCGCTGCACCGGATCGCGCCAGGCCGAACAATTCGTGGCTCTCGCCAAACAGTTCTGGCACCAAGGCAGAACCGAACCTGTCCCACCGAGCATGAGGACACGCGCACTCGGCCTCTTCTGTGGAAGCACGCCCACCTGAGCCGGCTCAAATCAGCATCACAGCCGTTGGCATCGCGAGAATATTGCGGTGCAGCGGGCGCAGCTGCAAATGCGGATCGACAGCCAGTTATCAATCCGTCTCACAATTTGCTTTCGTCTGACGGAGCCGCGGTGCCCGCGCTTCTCGCCGAGAGCGGATGTGCTACCATTTCCCGGTCTGTTTTCACTTCACCAGACCAAGTTCGTCTCTCGAACGTTCCCAAATAATAACATGCGCAGCCTCCAGGCTGCATAGGGAGTGACGCGATGAAATCGGCTTTCAATCGATCCATTCTTGCGCTCGCAGCCATCCTTGTTGTCGCAGGCGCCAGCCAGGCCAGCGCGCAGCAGAAGGCCCTGAAGAAGTACGAATCCGGCACCAAGGAGTTCTGGACCAACCCGCCGCCGGACTGGTTCCTCGGCGACGAGACCGAGGCTCAGAAAGGTCAGGCACCGCCTTCCGGTCCGCCGACCGGCGCCTCGGAGGCCGAGCTAGCGGCGATGATGAAGAAGATCAAGCTGCCGGATGGTTTCAGTATCGAGGTTTACGCCTCCAACGTGTTGGAGGCGCGGCAGATGGCCTGGGGCGACAAGGGCACGCTGTTTGTCGGCTCCTTCAGCCTCGGCAACGTCTATGCGATCAAGGACAATGGCGGAAAGAGGGAGGTCAAGACCGTCCTCAAGGGTCTCAACATGCCCACCGGTCTGGCGTTCCTCGACGGCGCGCTCTACGTCGTCGCGATCAACAGGCTGATCAAATACGAAAATGCCGAAGCCAATCTCGACAATCTCGGCGCCGGCAAGGTGGTGTATGACGACATGCCGACCTACGTCGCGCATGGCTGGAAATATATCGCCGTCGACAAGGATGGCTGGTTCTATCTGCCGTTCGGACCTCCGTTCAACATCGGCATCCCGCCGACCAGTGTCTCGCAGATCCGGCGCGTCGATCCCAAGACCGGCAATGCCGAGATCTGGGCGCTCGGCGTCCGCAACAGCGTCGGCGGCGACGTCGATCCGCGCTCGGGGCGATACTGGTTTACCGAGAACGCGCGCGACTGGATCAGCGACGACATGCCGAGCGACAAGCTCAACATGATCACCAAGATAGGCGAGCATTTCGGCTATCCCTATTGCCACCAGGGCGACATGCCGGATCCGAAATTCGCGATGGGCCACAAGTGCGATGAATTCACACCGCCTGTCGTCAAGCTCGGCGCTCATGTCGCACCGCTCGGCATGAAGTTCTATACCGGCGATCAATTCCCCGCCGAATACAAGAACAACATCCTGATCGCCGAGCACGGCTCCTGGAACCGCTACAAGTACCAGGGCGCCCGGATCAAGCGTGTGATCGTGGATGCCGACGGCAAGAACGCCAAGTCGGAGATATTCGCCTCCGGCTGGCTTGAGGGTGACACCAACTATCTCGGTCGTCCGAACGACATCATCCTCGCCAAAGACGGTTCGATCCTGGTGGCCGACGACTGGGCCGGCGCCATCTATCGCATCAGCTACAAGAAGTAGGACGTGAGTCATCGGAGGCTGCGGTTGCTCGGGAACGAGTGGCCGCAGCCTCTGTTGTTTGAAGCGGATGGCGGAGAGTAGTTGAAATGCGAAGGGCATTGGTCGGAGCGCTGGCGGTTTTCATGTCTTGCGGCTCGTTCGCTCGCGCCGCCGATATCGCCGCCGGCAAGGAAAAAGCCGAGTTGTGCGTCGGCTGCCATGGCGAAAACGGCATTTCGCAAATGGAAAACATGCCCTCGCTGGCGGCACAGCCGGACCTGTTCATTCAGTGGCAGCTCGTGTTCTTCCGCGCCGGCACCCGCAAGAACGAGCAGATGCAGCCGATCGTCGAACAGCTCAACAATGAGGATATCCGCAACCTCGGCGCCTATTTCGCCTCACTGCCGCCGCCGAAGGAATCGAAGCCCGACGACGACCCCGATCTGTCAAAGAAGGGTGCGCAGGCGGCTGCCGGCCGGCGCTGCGCCTCCTGCCACTTGGATACGTATGCCGGCACCAAGGCAGTCGCCCGCGTCGCCGGCCAGCGCGAAGAATATCTCGTGAAGGCCCTGCGCGACTACAAGACGGGCGTGCGGGCCGGCGGCGCGATGGCAGCGATGGCCGATGTGGCCTTTCCGCTGAGCGAGGAAGAGATCGAGGCACTCGCGCACTATCTCGCGCATCTTTGAAGATGGCGTAGCCCGGGTGGAGCGCAGCGCAACCCGGGATGACCTAACCAACGCGAATGAATGCCCCGGATTACGCTGCGCTTCATCCGGGCTACGGGTCCAACTAGCCGCGCTGCTTCTCATACGCCTTGAGATGGGTGTAGGCGATCCGCAGCTTCGGTACCGGAATCTTGGCAGCGTCGGCGCGCGCGACGAGATCGCCGATCACGTGGTCAGCTTCAACCGGCAGGCCCGCTTTGATGTCGCGGAACATCGAGGCGGTCATCGGCGACCCCTCGGTCGTCAGCAAGCCGGCGGTGCGCTGGAAGAATGGGCCGGCCGGGTCAAAGCCCGACGCCTTTGCAATCGCGCCGCATTCATCGAGCATGCCGAGCAGAAAATCCTTGCCACCGGCGACCGCCAGGATGTTGCCGACCGACGTGCGCATCAGACAGGTGGAGGCCGCGAGCGAAGCCAGGAAAACCCATTTCTCCCACATGTCCTGCATGATGTGTTCGCTCGCCGCCGCGCCGAACTTGCCGCTGTCGAACACCTTCGCAATCGCGCGCACCCGCTCCGACATTGCGCCATCGCGTTCGCCGAAATTGAGCGACTGCATCGGCGCGAGCTGCACCACTTCGCGGGCTTCGTTGAGCGTCACCGCGATCGCGCAGAGGCCGCCCAGCACGCGTTCCGCTCCAAACTTCTTGTCCAGCACGTTGAGGTGCAGCAAGCCGTTGAGCAGCGGGATGATCGCCGTTTTAGGCCCGACCGCGGGAGCAAAGGACTTGATGGCGTCTTCGAGGTCAAACGCCTTGCAGCTCAACAGCACCACGTCGAACGGCTCGGCGAGCTTGTCGGCCTGCACCGTCGGCGGATTCTTGAGCGTTACATCGCCGGCCGGGCTCTTGATGACAAGGCCTGCGCTCGCAAGTTCGGAAGCGCGCTTCGGCCGGACCAGGAAGGTGACATCGTTCCCGGCCTGCAGCAGCCTGCCGCCGAAATAGCCGCCGATGGCGCCGGCGCCCACCACGAGAATACGCATGGATCAACTTCCCTTTGTTATTGGTCTTGGAGGCGGGCGAATAGCGAGTAGCGAATGGTGAATAGAAGATATCGGCTACTTCCACCCCAACCATTCGTTATTCGCCAATCACCATTCGCTTCTTTACCACTTCTCGCCAAACAGTCGAATCAGGGCGGCTATTTCCCCGAGACCATTTCCTCGACTTCGCGAAGCTGCTCCTTGCCGAAAAACATTTCCTTGCCGACGAAGAAGGTCGGCGAGCCGAACGCGCCGCGCTCGACCGCGTTTTGCGTATTCTCGATCAGCTTGGCTTTTACGTCGGCGTCCTGCGAGCGCGTCAATAGCCTTGCAGCATCGAGGCCGGACGAGGCCAGCGCTTTGGCTGCAACTTCGGGATCATCCATCTTCTTCGGCTCGACCCACATGTGATGGAAGGCAGCCTCGACATACTTTTCGAATACGCCCTCGAACTGGGCTGCTATCGCCGCGCGCATCAAATGCAGCGTGTTGACCGGGAAGAACGGGTTCCAGACGTAGGGCTTGACTCCAAACCGCTGCAGGAAGCGTTCGGTCTCCAGCGCGTGGAATTCGCGCTTGTTCTTGATGCCGGCGAATGCTTCGGCCGGCGACCTGTTGTTGGTGGCCTTGAAGATGCCGCCGAGCAGGACCGGCACATATTCGAACTTCACGCCGGTGCGTTGTTCGATCGCCGGGATCGCTTCGTGGCTGAGGAAGGCGTTGGGGCTGCCGAAGTCGAACAGGAATTGCGGGTTTGAGCTCACGGCAGTCTCCCTGATTGTTTTGGCGCATTGTGGCGCAAGGCAGGTAGCGCGTCCACCGGTATCATTACGATCGTAATACTGTGAAAAGCGCGGTCGCCCCGCGTCACCGATCGCTCCTACGGTTCGGCGCGATCGCTGAAGGCGAGCTTGACGACGTGGTCGCGGATATCGTCGGGCCAGCCGGCGACGAGACCGACGAATCGCCGCCGGTCATCGGCGAACAATGCCCGCGATGCTTCTTCGAAGCCCGCGAGATTGCCGGCCATCACGGACATGAAGCGATAGGCGGCGTCCCTGGCCGCACGCGCGCGGTCGAGATCGCCATTGGCGCGGCGCGCTTCTTCCACGAGTTTGCGCAACGCCACGGACGCCCCGCCCGGCTGCGCTCCCAGCCATTCCCAATGGCGCGGCAACAGCGTCACCTCGCGCGCGACAACGCCGAGCTTGGGCCGTCCGCGCCCGCGCGGCGCCTCCGCCGACTCATCGGTCGCGGATTCCGGATCGGGCGGCGACTGCGGCAGGCGCGCAATGACGTCGCGTTCGGTGCCGCGAAGGTCGAGATCGATCGGTTGGCCGGTGGCATCGCTGAATATGATGATCGGCGGCGCGGCGGGCCTGCGGGAAGCCTGCATCACTGCCAGCGCGACCTCGGCCAGCGGGCCCGCTGCCAGGCGCTGTGGGCCGATGAAGGCGGTGAATTGGGGGCGGGTCTTGTCGGGCATTCGAGGGACTTCCGGATTTTCGCTAGCGTATATTTACCCGGATAAATTATGATGTCAATATCACCCGGGTAAATATATCGCTCCGCCTAAGCCGTCTCGACTTTCCGTCCCCCGGCTGGCACCAACGCGACGCCAACTTCAGGGGAGCGCCAATGCTGACGGTTCATCATCTCAACAACTCTCGCTCCCAGCGCGTGCTCTGGCTGCTCGAAGAGCTCGGTGTTCCCTACGAGATTGTTCGCTATCAGCGCCAGCCGGACATGCGCGCCCCCAAGGAGCTGCGCGCCATTCATCCGCTCGGCAAATCGCCCGTCATTACCGACAACGGCAATACCATCGCCGAGTCCGGCGCGATCTGCGAATACATCATCGGCACTTATGGCAACGGCCGTCTGATCCCGCCGCCGAACACGCCGGAGCGGCTGCGCTACACCTATTGGCTGCACTATGCGGAAGGCTCGGCGATGTCGCCGCTGCTGTTGAAGCTGCTGTTCACCTTGATGCCAAAGCGCGCGCCGGCCTTGCTGCGGCCGCTGGTGCGCAAGGTCTCCAACACGGCGTTGACCACGCTGGTCAATCCGCAGCTCAAGCAGCACATGGACTACTGGGAGGGCGAGCTGGGAAAAAGCGAATGGTTCGCCGGCAATGAATTTTCGGGCGCGGACATCCAGATGAGCTTTCCGCTCGAAGCCGCCGCGGCGCGCGGCGGACTGGAGCAGGGCCATCCCAAGGCGATGGCGTTCCTCGAACGGATTCATGCCCGCCCGGCCTATGCGCGTGCGCTGGAAAAGGGCGGGCCGTATGTGATTGGGCGGTAGCCGTCTCAAGGCTGCACCGCCGCGATCACTTCCTTCACCAGCCTCGCAACGCCTCTGATATCGCCGGTCGGATCGACGCTGTCGCCGAGCCGCGCCACGACAAGGCGCTGCGACGGCACGATGATGATGCGCTGGCCGAGGTCGCCTGAGGCAAAGAAGGCATCGCGCGGGATGCCTAACAGCACGCGGCCTTTGGCGTTGGGGTGCTCGCTGCGATTGGTCCAGAAGCCGGCGGCGTAATCGGTATGAAGCGTCGCAGCCGCGCAAAAATCGACCCAGTCCGGATGCAGGATGCGCTTTTCGCCGGCGACGCCGTCATTGAGGTAGAGCAGGCCGAACTTCGCCCAGTCCCGTGCGCTCGCCAGCATGTAGGTCGAGCCCTGCAGCGTGCCGACGCCGTCGAACTCAAGCGTAACATTGCGCATGCCGAGCGGGTTGAACAGTTCGCGCCACGCAAACGCCAGCGTCTGTTCCGGTCCGCCGACGGCGTCGCGAACGATACGCGCCAGGATCTGCGTGGTCGGACTCGAGTACGCCCATCGCGTGCCGATCGGCGCGATCATCTTCGTGTTCACCGCATAGGCAGCCGTATCGTCCTGCAGGTACATCCGGCTGGACGGATCGAAGCCGGAATTGCTTTCGTCGAGGTCGAGGCCGCTGGTCATGCGCATGAGATGTTCGACCTCGATCTCGCGCCTGGGATCGCTGGCGCCGCGCCATTCCGGTATCGGCGCGGGCATCGAGGGCGTGACCAGGCCCTGCTGCGTCAAAATGCCGATCAGCGCGTTGATCACCGACTTGGTCATGGAGAAGCCGAGCAGCGGCGTCTCGACGCCGATACCGGAAGCGTAGCGTTCGGCGATCACCTTGCCGTCGTGCACCACGACCACCGCTTTGGTTCTGCGGAACGGCGGCGCGGCCGGCTCCTCGAAGGCGTGATCGAGCGCCGCCTTCAGCGCCGGGTCCGCCGGTTCGACCACAGCGGGGCCGGCGATCTCGGGAAGCGCCGGCGGCGTCTTCGCCTTCAGCGCCTCGACGTCGCTCTTCAGCAGATAAGGCTCTTTTGCTCCATGCTGATCGACGCAGCCGAGCCCGTCGTGAAAGGCCGCGCGGCTACGAAATAGTCCGAGCGTCGAGGCGTCGACAGTCCCCGCGCCACGGTCGAGCGTGAAGCGGAGCACGTGGCGCAGCCGCCGTATTCCGGCGCGCTCCGAAACCTCCGCGAATACCGTCTGTGGATCGAGCCCCGAAACGAAGGTCTTGGAGCAGATGTTATGGGCGACATAGCCGGTAGCGACGCGGATGGCGTGGTCGGGCCGGAAGTGGACGCTCGCGCCCGCCAGCGCGGCGATGAAGACGGCGAGGGCGATGGCAATCCACTTTCGCAATCTTCACATACCCCGTGGTTCTAAAGCGGGATGACTTTTCTTCGAATCGTCATCCCGCTTTATCTTTTTGTTCGAGCATGATCTTTTCGGAAAACCGCTGCACACTTTTCCGGATCATGCTCTAGCGCGACGTTTGCGCCGCGCCCACCGAAGGCAGCGCCTGCACGGTGACGCCGGGCGGCGGCACGTCGTCGTCGGGGACGAAGAAGTCCGACATCAGCGGCACCGAGCGATCGACGCGGTAGGGCTCGAAATCCCTGACGCCGGCGGCATAGAGCACCTTGTCGTCGATGCAGAACTGCCCGGTGAACTCGCGCGACGGTTTGGTCAGGATGGCGTGCGCGGCATCGCCCATGATTTCGGGCGTCCGGCTGGCGCGCATCATCGCCTCCCCGCCGAGCAGGTTGCCGACGGCGGCAGTGGCGATGGTGGTGCGGGGCCACAGTGCGTTGACCGCAACGCCTGCGGATTTCAGTTCGCCTGACAATCCCAGCACGCACATGCTCATGCCGAACTTCGCCATGGTGTAGGCGGTGGAATGCTCGAACCATTTGGTCTTCATGTCGAGCGGCGGCGACAGCATGAGGATATGCGGGTTGGCGGCCTTCTTCAGATGCGGGATGCAATATTTCGACACCATGAAGGTGCCGCGGGTGTTGATGCCCATCATGAGATCGAACCGCTTCATGTCGGTTCCCTGCGAGTTGGTGAGGCTGATGGCGCTGGCATTGTTGACGCAGATATCGATGCCGCCGAATTCGGCGACGGTCTGCTCGATCGCCGTCATCACCTGTGTCTCGTCGCGGATGTCGCACAGCACCGGCAGCGCCTTGCCGCCGGCGGCACGAATTTCTTCCGCGGCGGTATAGATGGTGCCCTTGAGTTTCGGGTGCGGCTCCGCAGTCTTCGCCGCAATCGCGACATTGGCGCCGTCACGCGCGGCGCGGAGCGCAATCGCCAGACCGATGCCGCGGCTGGCGCCCGAGATGAACAGCGTCTTGCCCTTGAGAGATGTCATCTGAAACTCTCCTTTGAAGGATGCAGTGCTACGTTACTGTCCCACCGCCGCCGCGCCTCGCGTGCGCGGGTCGGGTGCGCCGAGCAGGCCGTTGGGCGTGACGGTGATGGAATTGGCCGAGGTCTGGCCGAGCGGCTCGATCACATAGTGGCCCTTCTCCCTTAACGCATCCAGCGTTTCCTGCGGAAAGCCCTGTTCCACGCGCACCACGTCCGGCATCCATTGGTGATGGAGACGGGGAGCTGCTACGGCGGCGGCGACGTCCATCTTGTAGTCGAGCACGTCGACCACGACCTGCAGCACGGCCGAAATGATGCGGCTGCCGCCCGGCGAGCCCGTCACCAGCACCGGCTTGCCATCCTTCAGCACGATGGTCGGCGACATCGACGACAGCGGTCGCTTTCCGGGACCGGGCAGATTGGCCTCGAATCCCACCAGCCCGAACGCATTCGATGCGCCGGGCGCCGCGGTGAAATCATCGAGTTCATTGTTGAGCAGCACGCCGGTGCCATCGGCGACCAGTCCGACGCCATAGGAAAAATTCAGGGTGTAGGTGTTGCTGACCGCATTGCCGCTGGAATCGACTACCGAATAATGCGTGGTGTTGCTGCCCTCGCGCGGCGGCTTCACAGTCAGCGCCTCGGCCGGCGTAGCACGCGCAAGGTCGATGCCGTCGCGCAGTTTCGCGGCGTAATCCTTGCTGATCAGAAGATCCGCCGGCGCGTTGACGAAGGCGGGATCGCCGAGATAGCGCGCGCGGTCGGCGTAGGCCCTCTTCATGGCCTCGATCATGACATGCAGCGAAGGCGCGGAGCCCTGCTTCATGTCCGGCATCGGAAACCCTTCGAGAATGTTCAGCGTCTCCAAGAGCACGGTGCCGCCCGAGGACGGCAGCGGCATCGACACGATGTCGTAACCGCGATAGCTGCCGCGCACGGGGCTGCGTACCACCGCCTCGTAGGATTTGAGATCGTCCACCGTCATGATGCCGCCGGCATCGCGGACGGCCTTCGCCAGTTTTTCGGCGACGGGTCCCTGATAGAAGCCGCGCGGCCCTTGCTCGGCGATCGCCGACAGCGTTGCTGCGAGTTCGGCCTGGATCAGCCGGTCGCCCTCCCGCAGCGCCGTGCCATCGCTGCGGGAGAATGTCCTGGCCGAATCCGGCCAGCGCGCCATCCGGCGATACATGTCCGGCAGCGTATCGGCCGTGTCGTCGGTGACCAGGAAACCGTCGCGCGCCAGTTCGATGGCGGGCTTGAGAATTTGCGCGAGCGTGAAGCGGCCCGAGCCGTATTTCTCGAGCGCCAATGCCAATCCGGCAACCGTGCCGGGCACGCCGATGCCGAGCGCCGAATTGCGTGATTTGTCGGTATCGGGTTTGCCGTCTGGTCCGAGGAAAATGTCTGGGGTGGTCGCACCGGGTGCGGTCTCGCGATAATCGATAGCTGCGTCTTCATTCCGTCCGGCCGAATGGATCACCATGAAGCCGCCGCCGCCGATGTTTCCGGCGCGCGGATAGGTGACGGCAAGCGCAAAGCCGGTGGCGACCGCGGCGTCGATCGCGTTGCCGCCCTGCTTCAGGATGTCGGCGCCGACTTGCGCGGCAAGCCTCTCCTGCGCCACCACCATGCCGTGCTCGGATGTAACGGCGCGAACGGATGTGAGATCGGGAGGGGCGTAAGCGCGGCGTTCCTGCGCAAAGGCCGCCGTTCCGCAGGCAAACGCAAGGATGAATGTGGCAGCTACGCGACGCCACCGGATTGAAAAGACCGTCATCGAAAATCCGCCGCAGTTAGGAAGCCCCGTGTGACGCCCGGCAACACCCAAAGCGTCGGTGACGCATGCTATATGGGATCGAATTCGACGGGCAGAACGCTTCACGTGAGTTTGAAGGAAATATCCGGCATGGCGGTGATCGCTTCCGAGGCAACTGGCGGCAAAATTGCGCAGGAATATCCGGGCCGCGCCGCCGTCGTGAGCTGGATTTTCTTCGACTGGGCGGCCCAGCCCTATTTCACGCTGATCACCACCTTTGTGTTCGCGCCCTATTTCGCGAACTTCGTCGCGGCCGATCCGGCGCAGGGGCAGGCGCTGTGGGGATTTGCTACCGCAGCCGCCGGTCTGATGATCGCACTGTTGTCGCCGGTACTGGGCGCCATCGCCGATGCCAGCGGCCGCCGCAAGCCATGGATCGCCGGATTCGGCGCGCTGCTGGTGATCGGCTCCTGCCTGATGTGGTTCGGAAAGCCAAGTGATGCGAGCGTCATCCCACCACTCTTGCTGGTCTATGCGATCGCAACCGTGGGCGTCGAATTCGCCACTGTCTTCAACAATGCGATGATGCCGACGCTGGTGCCGCCCGATCGAATCGGACGGTTGTCCGGCACTGGCTGGGCGACCGGCTATGTCGGCGGCATTCTCAGCCTCATCCTGGTGCTCGGTTTTCTTGCTGCCAGCCCCGAAACGCGCCGCACCCTGTTCGGACTGACGCCGCTGTTCGGTCTCGATCCCGTATCCCATCAGGGCGATCGCATCACGGGCCCACTGACCGGCATCTGGTTCGTCATCTTCGTGACGCCGATGTTCCTGTTCACGCCGGATTATCCGGCCAGGCGCCCAATCCGCGACGCAGTGCGCGAAGGCTTGAGCGGGCTGAAGCGGACGCTCGGCGAATTGCCGAAGCAGCGATCGATGGCGACATTCCTGCTCGCCAACATGATCTATAGCGACGGGCTGGTGTCGCTGTTCGCCTTCGGCGGCATTTATGCAGCCGGCACGTTCGGCTGGCATACGATCCAGATCGGGACGTTTGGAATTCTGCTGGCCATCGCCGGCACCTTCGGCGCGTGGCTCGGCGGCAAGCTCGACGACAGGCTGGGCCCCAAGCGCGTCATTGCCGGCAGCCTGCTGATCCTGCTTTTCGCGCTTGCCGCCATCCTGCTGGTCGACAAGAATTCGATTCTTTTCGTGAAGGTCGCGCCGCCAGCCCCGGGCGGCGCGCTGTTCTCCGGCGCCGCCGAGCGCGCCTATCTGGTGCTGGGATGTCTGATCGGCGCCGCCGGCGGCCCGCTGCAGGCGGCGTCGCGCACGCTGCTGATCCGTCTCGCGCCAAAGGACCGCATCGCGCAGTACTTTGGACTGTTCGCGCTGACCGGCAAGGTGACGTCGTTCATCGGCCCGCTCCTGATCGGTGTGATCACGGCCGTAACCGCCAGCCAGAAAGCGGGCATGGCGCTGCTGGTGGTGTTCTTCGTCGCAGGTCTCGCGCTGCTGATGCGCGTGAGGGAGTGAGTGCGGATCGTTGTAGCTGCGCATGCGTGGTATCCGGTGCGCCGCGGCCCATCTCGCAATGACGGGGATATAGATTCGCGATCTCGCGACATGTTGCGCCCGAGGCTTGCATCTCTTTATCCGCCCTCTCATTCGGAGGGCGCAGGGAAGACCGGGTGCTTGCTGCACCCGAGGTCTCGTGTGCCGTTGCGCATAAAGAAAAACGCACACGAGCATACAGGTACAGCGGGGGCATCCCGGCCTTCCCTGCGCAATGGCTTTACGGCTTATAACGTGCTCTCCCCGGAGAACGGCTTTCTTGCCTCCGTCGCCCCTGAGAAGCTTCGCTCCAAGCTTCGCTTCTCTTGGACTTAACGCCAGCACCGCGACGCCAGGACCACACGACTTCGCCGTACGCTTCCGGCGCGTACGTCGAGCGCGCCTTCAGCGTCCATCGCATCTCGCCGCGCGTTCGTGACGATGGCCAACGCCCCTCATCTGCGGGAGACGGGCGGAGTTATGCGACTGATTTGGGTGAGAACGAAAGCGGAATATTTTTGATTCCGGGCCTTGACACGATTTCGGAAAATCAGAAGTGATTTGTCCATCGGGCAATCGCATCACAGGTGCCGTAGGGTGGGCAAAGCGCAAGCGTGCCCACCATCAAGCAGCACAATCGGTGATGATGGTGGGCACGTCGCTTGCGCTCCTTTGCCCACCCTTCTGTAACGGGCCTCGATTAGTCAATCCCTTTGCGTTGTCCGCCCGCCGGGGTCTTGCTTCTGTACGGGGTCGGCGCAGGGCCGCCACCTGATGGGGTTGGAAGAGGAT
>NZ_JBWBWM010000060.1:0-31502 GCF_056174665.1 Bradyrhizobium sp. WYCCWR15520 | reverse complement strand
GGCTGCCGCCCGAACCGTCGATACGGTCTGCACCGCCATCGGTGAGGCCCTCGACGCCTTCACACCCGAAGAATGCGCCAACTACCTCAAAAATTCAGGCTATCAACCTAATGCCATCGCGCTTTAGTTACGAGGCCCGGACTCCCCCCAGTCAAGATTGGCGTTTCGAAGAAACGACAGCTTGCTAAGGGCACTCCGGGCCTCGCTGTTCTCCAATCGAAGCGACACTCACGAAGCGGGATGCCGCTTCGTGATCGCCTCACTTCTTGTCGATCTTGGTGACGGCGTCCGCCTTATCGATCTTGGTGATGGTCTTGGTGCCCGCCGTATCGCTAATAGCGAAAGTGACCCTGTCGCCGGCGTGCAGCACATTCAGCCGCGCGCCATCCTGGATCTTGAATTCTTCGCTCGCGGCGCCGGCATTCGCGCCGGTGGTGCCATCAGGCATATCCTTGATCGTGATCGTGCCGCTGATACGGTCTATTCGGGTCACCATTCCGGTCCGCGCTTGCTGGGCAAGAACCGACGTACTGGCGATGCTAAGGGCCGCGGTGGCGGCCATAATCATCCCTGCGAATTTCATGGAAACACTCCCGGCTGTAGGGCGTCTACGATAAGCCGGAATTGCGGCATTAGTTCCGCGCCCGAGAGGCATTGCGGCCTTTCTTCCGCTGGCGATTGAAGCTCTAGGCCGCGCCGGCCTCGGGCTCGAGTTCGGTTTCCGTTACCGTGCGGTTGCGGCCGAGCCGCTTGGCTTGATACAGCCCGCGGTCGCAGCGCTCGATCATGGCCTCGGCCGATTCGGCGAGACGGAATTGCGACACCCCGATCGAAACCGTGATGCTTCCGATTTCCTTGCCGGTTGCGCGGCGGGTCAGCTTCGCTTCGGCAATGCGGCGGCGAATGCGCTCGGCGACCGACGTACAAGCCTCGAGATCGGCGCCCGGCAGCACCGCGATCAATTCCTCGCCGCCGTAGCGGGCTGCCAGATCGACTTCGCGAACGCCTTCCTGCAGCACCTTGGCCACAAGCCGAAGCACCTGATCGCCGACCTGATGGCCGTAATCGTCGTTGAATTTCTTGAAGTGATCGATGTCGATCAGGAAGACGCTGAGCGCCTCGTCCTTTTCCATCGCAGCGATCTGGGCGAGGCGGAGAAATTCATCCATCGAGTGCCGGTTGGCCAGTCCGGTCAGCGCATCGGTGTTGGAGCGCTGCTCGGCCGCCTTCAGGGAGTCGCGGATGCTGTCGAGTTCCTCGGACGTGGCGGCGAAGTTCGCCTCCAGCGTCGCGGCCCGCGCCGTCGCCTTTGACAATTCGTCAACCAGCTTCGAAATGATCGTCCGGGGATCGCTGGTGGCGGCTTCGGAAGACACCTCGCCGAGCGCCTTGATGTGGGTCTGGTTGTCGGTGACCGCGGTGTTGAGGAATTGCTGGGCGGTGGCGATCAGGCCGCTCAGCTGCTCGGGCAGGTCACCCAGCGGGTCGGCTGCGGACTGCGGCGCCACATAGGTAATATAGAGCTCGTGGTTGGTCGCAGCGTCGAACTTGCGCTTGCCCGCGATCAGGATGTCGATGGTCTTTCGCAGCGCCAGCGAGCTGCCGAGCGAATACTCGAACCAGACGGCAAAATTGGACGGGGTGGCAGGAACGGACTGCTGCGACATCAACCGAATAGCCCGGTCCGCAATCGTCGTGGCGTATTCGACGTCCATCTCGCCGATCGGCTGGCCTGCCATCGTCTGACCCGGTGATGCGTTTGTATGTCTGTTCCCTGGCTGCCATTGTGCACGAAGGAACTAATCTCAGCTTAAATTCGCTGGGAAACTCCGCTGCAAATACGTAATGAATGTTGACCTATTCGGTTGTGGAACCGGCGGAATTCGCCGCTAACTAGCGCCGTAACTCTGTACCAAGCTGCCCGCGACCAGCGTCCAGCCGTCCACCAGCACGAAAAAGATTAACTTAAACGGCAAAGACACGACGACCGGCGGCAGCATCATCATACCCATTGACATCAGGACGGATGCAACCACGAGGTCGATGATCAGGAAGGGGAGGAACAGCAGGAAGCCGATCTCGAAGGCGCGCTTCAGTTCGGAGATCATGAAGGCCGGGACCAGAATCCGCAGCGAGAGATCTTCCGGTGTGGCCGGCGGCGGCTCACCCGAGAGGTCCACAAACAGCTTCAGATCCTTTTCGCGGACGTTCTTCTGCATGAAGCCGCGCAGCGGCACCGAAGCCTTTTGCAGTGCTTCCTCGACGCCGATCTGGTTGGCGACCAGAGGCTTGATGCCGTCGTCATAGGACCTCTGCAGGACGGGGCCCATCACGAACGCGGTCAGGAACATTGCGAGCGCAATGATCACGGAGTTGGGTGGGGCCGTCGCAGTACCAAGCGCGGTGCGCAGCAGCGACAACACGACGACGATCCGCGTGAACGACGTCATCATGATCAGGATCGATGGCGCGATCGACAGCACCGTCAACAGCGCGATCAACTGGATCGCGCGCTCGGTGACGCCGCCGCCCTGGCCGAGATTGATGCTGATATCCTGCGCCAGCGCCGGATCGGCGAGCGATCCGGCGGCGGTCAGGATTAAGAAAAATAAAACTCTACGCGGAGAAGTCGCCGGCCTCACGAAGGGTTCTTCGGCCGGCCTAGCAGGGACGCCATCTCGTCTTCGAGATTTTCGAAGCCGCTCTTCTGCGGAGCGGGGGTGGGCGGAGCGGGAGCGGGCGGAGCGGGAGCGGGGGGCTCGCTGCGGGCGGTACGGGCCGGCGGCGTTTCCGGCGCAACCGGCGGGGCCACAGGTTCGGCCGGCCGGCGCAGGGCGGCTTCCAGCCGCTGCGCCATCTCGGCGAGATTCTGGTCGGCACTGGAAGGCGGTGGGGCCGGCGGTGGAGGTGGCGGTGGCGGCGGCGCGGCTGCGCGTTCCGGCGCGCGGGCCGGTGCCTCGCGGACGGGCAGCACCTCACGAATAGGCGGTGCTTCGCGGGCTATCGGTGCCTCGCGGACTGACGCTGGGTCGCGGGCCGGCGGTGCTTCACGAACTGGCGGTGCCTCGCGGACTGGCGGTGCCTTGGCCAACTCGCGCTGCGGCCGGGGCATCAGCGGTTCGGACCGGGTCAGGCGCGGCGGACCGGATTCGGGCCGGCCGCTGATCGATTCCGGCGCAAAGCCCGTCAATGGATCGCCGCGACGCTCCGGCGTCGGGGCGGGGCGGCGGAGTTCGTCGGCGAAGGAGGGACGCGCGGGGCGCGGCGGCGGCTCCGGCATCTGCGGTTCGGCGGGATGATCGAAGCCGTCGGTCGATCGCACATCGGACCTTGCCGCCTCTTCGCTCCAGGCCGCGTCGGGCAGCGGCGCAATCCGCGGCGGCTGCTCGGTGACCGCCGGACGCGGCGCCATCTGCTCGCGGTTGGGCATCGCGCGCACGATGTTGGGCTCGACCACGATGTCGCTGGGACCGCCGATCATCAGGAGGTGCTCGACATTGTCGCGCCGAACCAGCACGAGGCGCCGGCGGCCGTCCACGGCGGCGGCGTCGATCACGGCAAGCCGCGGCATCCGTCCGCGCTGGGTGTTGGCGCCGAGGCGGTTGTTGGCGAAGCGACGAACCAGCCATGCGGCCACGCCGATCAGCGCCAGAACGGCGATGAATGCGAAGAGGAATGTCAGTGTCTGCATTCTTTAGTCCCCGGCCACGAGCCGTTCTCTGATGCTGGCTTCGACGAGTGCGGTCTTCGGTCTTCCCGTCCGAGCATGTTCCCCGGGAACACGATTCCCGCCATCCTGACCATGCCCCGAAGCGATCCGCAGTTGGCGAATCACGCCCGAGATCAGCCTTAATCCTTAATTCCCCGCGGCGAGCGCCGCCGTCCGGTTAATTAATAGACCAAGAATCGCTTGAGCCAAAACGACTTCTGAGCGCCCCAAGTCGCGTTGGTAGCTGCTGGTTAACGCAGTTTTCGTGGCGAAAATGCGCTCGTTTGGTCGCCACAGCCGGCATTCGCTGCTGTCCGAGGTCCTCCGTGGGCGATTTTAACCAGCCGTTAACCATACGCCGGGCAAATTCTGCCTACCTCGCGGCGGCCGCCAGAGGTTAACGGGGAACAGCTCGATGGCCATCAACGATCTTCCGATCCTGTCGGCGCTGCGAACCAAGATGCAGTGGCACCAGGAGCGCCAGCGCGTGCTCGCCGAAAACGTCTCCAACGCCAACACCCCGAATTTCAGGCCGAGCGACCTGGTCGAACCGAAGTTCGACAACAAGGGCGCGAATGTCGGCGGCGCGATGGGTTCGCTGGCCATGATGCGCACCAGCGCGACCCATATGGCCGTCTCCGGCGGCGGACAGAGTTTCAGGGGGGACGGCGGCAAGAGCGGCTTCCTGACCAAGCCTGCCGGCAATGCGGTCAACCTCGAAGACCAGATGCTGAAGGTCTCGGCCAACCAGATGGACTATGCCGCCGCCACGTCGCTCTACACCCGCAGCCTCGGCCTGCTCAAAACCGCCATCGGTAAACGCTGACGCAGCCCGATTAGGAGAACCGGATCATGGCAGATGAGGCAAGCGATTTCGCCCGCTCGATGAGTATCGCGACCTCCGGCCTGCGCGCGCAGGCGGGACGGATGCGGGTGATCTCGGAAAACATCGCCAATGCGGACTCGACGTCGCCGACGGCTGGCGGCGATCCCTATCGCCGCAAGGTGCCGACCTTTTCCTCCGCGCTCGATCGCACGCTGGATGCAAGGGTGGTGACGCTCGGCAAGGTCAGGACCGACCAGTCCGCGTTTCGCGTCAAGCACGAGCCAAGCAATCCGGCGGCGGATGCGGCCGGTCACGTCAAATATCCGAACGTCAATCCGCTGGTCGAAATGACCGATATGCGCGAGGCGCAGCGGTCCTACGAGGCCAACCTCAACATCATCAGCGCCACGCGCCGGATGATTCAACGCACGCTCGACATCCTCAAGGCTTGAACAGGAACCATAGAAAATGGCTTCACCATCCGTTGCAGCAAATGCCTACGCCGCGCTTTCGCGCATCGTGGAGACCGGCGGCGCCGAGAAGGGCAACCAGTCCACCGGCGGCCCATCCTTCAGCGCGCTGCTGAAGGATGCCGTCGGAAGCGTGCTGGAGGCCGGCAAGAAATCCGACTCGCAGGCCATGGCGATGACCTCCGGCAAGGCCAACGTCATGGACGTGGTGACGGCGGTGGCGGAAACCGACGTCGCGGTCTCGACGCTGGTGTCGGTGCGCGACCGCGTGATCCAGTCGTATGAAGACATCATGAAGATGCCGATCTGACGTCTGCTGGGACATCATGAGATTCGTCATTGCGAGCGAAGCGAAGCAATCCATCGTGTCGCAGAAAGATGGATTGCTTCGTCGCTTCGCTCCTCGCAATGACGGTGGGGAGCTCGAACAAGGAAGGTTTGCAATGACCGGTGCCGAAACCCTCGACGTGGCGCGCGATGCGATCTGGACCATCGTGGTGGTATCATCGCCCTTGATGGTGATCGGCCTCGTGGTCGGCGTCGTGGTGTCGCTATTCCAGGCGCTGACCCAGATCCAGGAACAGACGCTGATCTTCGTGCCGAAGATCCTCGCGATCTTCGTCACGCTATTGCTGGCGTTGCCGTTCATGGCGGATTCACTGCACGGCTACATGATGCGGATATCGTCGCGAATCATAGGCGGTTGATGCATTGTCGATGAATGCGCGTCGACATATCCCTGCTGCCGGCCCTTGCCGCCACCTTTATGCTGGTGTTCGCCCGCGTGGGCGCGATGGTTATGCTGTTGCCGGGGTTCGGCGAGAGCAACATCCCGGTGCGGATCAAGCTTGGGATCGCGCTTCTCCTGACGCTGATCATCCTGCCGCTGCACCGCGCCGCCTATCAGGTCGACCTGACCTCGATGAGTTCGCTGGGCGTGCTGATGGTGCACGAGATCGTCATCGGCATCGTGCTCGGCGCCACCGCGCGCGTGACGCTGGCTGCGCTTGCGGTGGCGGGCTCGGTGATCGCCCAGCAGCTCGGCCTCGGCTTCGTCACCGCCGTCGATCCGACGCAGGGACAGCAGGGCGTTCTGATCGGCAACTTCCTCTCCATTCTCGGCATGACGCTGCTGTTTGCCACCGACACCCATCACCTCGTCATCGCAGCGCTGAACGAGAGCTACCGGATCTTCGCGCCGGGCGAATTGATGTCGAGCGGCGATGTGGCGGCGCTTGCCACGCGCGCCTTCGCCACCGCCTTCAAGATCGGCATGCAGCTCTCCGCGCCATTCCTGGTGTTTGGTCTCGTCTTCAACATCGGCCTTGGCGTGCTGGCGCGGCTGATGCCGGCGATGCAGGTCTATTTCGTCGGCGTTCCGCTGTCGATCATGATCGGATTCCTGATCTTCGGCCTCGTCCTGTCGGCGATGATGGGAACCTATCTCAACTACTTCATCGGCGTGATGCACGAGCTGACGCCGCTGAAGTAAAGCTTGATCCGAAAACGCGGGTACTGGTTTTCCCTCGCGACAAACGCGGATCGCGTTTGCGCGGAAACCATGCTCAAACAAGAAGCTAGAGCGCCGAGATGGCCGACGATTCCGACGACAAAACAGAAGACCCTACGCAAAAACGTCTCGACGATGCGCTGGAGAAGGGCGACGTCGCCAAGAGCCAGGAGGTCAACACCTGGTTCATCATCGCGGGCGCCACGCTGATATTGTCGACGTTCTCGGGGTCGATCGGCGGCGGCATCCTGATGCCACTGCGCAACCTGATCGCCAATGCGGGCCAGCTCCGCACCGATGGCGCGGCGCTGCTCGCGCTCGGCAATACGCTGGGCTATGCCGTGCTCGGCGCGATCGGCGTGCCGCTGTTGATGCTGGCGCTTGCCGCGATCGCCGGCAACATGATCCAGCACCGGCTGGTGTGGTCGTCGGAATCGCTCAAGCCGAAGTTCAGCAAGGTATCTCCAGGCGCCGGTCTGAAGCGCATCTTCGGCAAGCAGGCGCTGGCGAATTTCTTAAAGGGCCTGTTCAAGCTGATCGCGCTCGGCGCTGTCATGATGGCGGTGCTGTGGCCCGAGCGTCTTCGGCTCGAATCGTTCCTGCGGTTCGATCCTTCGGCGATCCTCGGCGTCACGACCAACTTGACGCTGCAGTTGATGGGCGCAGTGGTGGCGATGCTGGCCGCGGTCGCGATCGCCGATTACTTTTTCCAGTACCGGCAGTGGTTCGAGCGCCAGAAGATGTCCCTGCAGGAGATCAAGGACGAGTTCAAGCAGTCCGAAGGCGACCCCCACATCAAGGGCAAGATCCGGCAGTTGCGCCAGCAGCGCATGAAGAAGCGCATGATGGCCGCTGTTCCCAACGCCAGCGTCGTCATCACCAACCCGACCCACTATTCGGTGGCGCTGTCCTACGAGCGCGGCATGTCGGCGCCGGTCTGCGTCGCCAAGGGCGTCGACAACGTCGCGTTCAAGATCCGGGAAATCGCCAAGAAACACGACATTCCTATCGTGGAGAACGTGCCGCTGGCGCGCGCGCTCCATGCCACCGTCGACATCGACGAGGAGATTCCGGTCGAGCACTATCACGCGGTCGCCGAGATCATCGGCTACGTCATGCGCCTCAAGAACGGGCTTGGCAGCCGGAGAATGTGATGGGAACCGCTGGAAAACGCCTTGAAATGCCTTCAACCTGTCAAATAACCGCCTGATGGACTTGCACTTGCAGGTCCGATTCAGGCACTCAGGAGGGGCGTGCGAATCCGCCCGTCTCCTCTTTGCCGAAGGGCAGCGCCTCTTCAGATGACCGCCGAAACCGACAGCCGCCGTCCGCCTACCGAGCCCTTCGCGGCCCACGAACCGGCGCGGCGGGGAGGTAGCATCATGCTGGTGCTGCTGGTGGCCGCCGGCATTGTGGCGGTGGCAATCGCGCTGATGACCATCGGCCGAGCCCAGGCCCAGCCCTATATCCTGGGTGTGCTGGCGTTGCTCGCCATGGTCGGCCTGTTCAACCTGTTCGCCTTTGCCGCCGGCATCGTCCGTTTCACGGACCGCACCTCCGACGACCCCGTAATGAGCCGTATCGCCGATCACGCCCATGACGGGCTGGCGGTAACCGACCCCAAGGGCCACGTGGTCTATTCCAACGCCGCCTATCTGGCGCTGACCGGGGCCGCGAGCCGGCAGGACGTGCGGCCGGTCGAGCGCGTCTTCATCGGCAATCCCGACGTCTCGGAGGCCGTATTCCGCCTGCTCAAGGCCGCCCGCGAAGGCAAGCGGCAGCAGGAGGAGGTCCGCATCGCCGGCTCCGACGGTGCGCAGGGCCGCTGGCTGCGGATGCGGGTGCGGCCGCTCGGCCAGAACAAGCGCGAAGCCAAATATGCGGTGTGGTCGATCGCCGACATCACGCGGGACCGCGAGCGCCAGGAGGATGTGTTCCGGGAGCTGCAGCATGCGATCGAATATCTCGACCACGCGCCATGCGGCTTCTTCTCGGTCAATCCGGCCGGCGACGTCATCTATGTCAACGCCACGCTGGCGAACTGGCTGGATTACGATCTCGCCGAGATCGGGTCCGGCGGGCTGAAGCTCTCCGATATCGTCTCCGGCGACGGCGCGTCGCTTCTGACCTCGATCGTGGCGGTGCCGGGCGAAGTCAAAACCGAAGTGTTCGACATCGACCTGCGCATGCGCGGCGGCAAGACCATGCCGGTGCGGCTCTATCACAAGCTCGCCTTCGGCGCCGACGGCTCACCGGGCTCGTCGCGCACGCTGGTGATCAGCCGCGCGCGCGACGAACATTCCGACCCCGAGCGCGCCGCCGAAGTCCGCTTCATGCGGTTCTTCGACCATACGCCGATGGCGATTGCGACGGTGGACCGCGGCGGCGCTGTCGTCCGCGCCAATGCCCGCTTCGCCAAGCTGGCCCAGAATCTCAGCCCTGATGGTGCGGCCAACAAGTCGATCTTCCGCACCGTGAATGCGCGCGACCGCGGCCTTTTGATCGCGGCGATCAACCAGGCCGCCGAAGGGCAGGGCGACATCGCGCCCGTCGAGGCCATGCTCGACGGCGCCAAGGAGCGCTGGGGGCAGTTCTTCGTCACCGCGGTCGAGGAGGACGAGCGCGACACCGAGGCCGCGATCGTCTACCTCCTGGAGACCACCGAGCGGCGCACGCTGGAAAACCAGATCAACCAGTCGCAGAAGATGGACATGGTCGGCCAGCTCGCCGGCGGCATCGCGCACGATTTCAACAACGTGCTCTCCGCCATCATGATGGCGAACGACTTCCTGCTGAATGCGCACAAGCCGACCGATCCGTCGTTCCAGGACATCATGCAGATCAAGCAGAACGCGACCCGCGCCGCGACGCTGGTGCGGCAACTGCTCGCGTTCTCGCGCCGCCAGACGCTGCGGCCGCAGGTGCTCGACCTCGGCGACGCGCTTTCCGATCTCACCATGCTGCTGCGGCGGCTGATCGGCGAAAAGGTCAAGCTCGACCTCGTGCATGGCCGCGACCTCTGGCCGGTCAAGGTCGACGTCTCGCAGTTCGAGCAGGTCGTCGTCAATCTCGCGGTCAACGCACGCGACGCGATGCCAGATGGCGGCAAGCTGACGGTGCGGACCGCCAATGTGACGGCGGACGAAGCCGCGCAGCTTTCGCACAAGGGCATGCCGGACGCCGATTACGTGCGGATCGACATCTCCGATACCGGCACCGGAATCCCACCCGACATCGTCGACAAGATTTTCGAGCCGTTCTTCTCGACCAAGGAAGTCGGCAAGGGCACCGGGCTCGGCCTCTCGACGGTCTACGGCATCGTCAAGCAGACCGGCGGCTTCGTCTATGTCGACTCCACGCCTGGCGAAGGCACCACGTTCCGCATCTTCCTGCCGCGTCACCGGCCCGAACTGGAAGCGCAGCCGGAGGCGGCGGCCGCTAATGGCGCGGCCAAGGAAGGCGCGGCCGAGCCGCCGAAGCCGCGGCCCGATCTGACCGGGCAGGGCACCATCCTGCTGGTGGAGGACGAGGACGGCCTGCGCTCGCTGAACGCGCGCGGGCTTCGTTCGCGCGGCTACAGCGTGATCGAAGCCTCCAACGGCATCGAGGCAATGGAGGCGCTCGACGAAAAGGACGGCGCCGTCGATCTCGTTGTCTCCGATGTCGTGATGCCGGAAATGGACGGCCCGACGCTGTTGCGCGAAATGCGCAAGCGCAACCCGAACCTCAAGATCATCTTCGTCTCCGGCTACGCCGAAGAGGCCTTCGACAAGAGCCTGCCGGAAAACGAGCAGTTCGCCTTCCTGCCAAAACCGTTCGCGCTCAGCGCGCTGGTGGAAAAGGTCAAGGAGACGATGACGGCCACGTAAAAGCCTGGCCGAAAGCCTGCCTGCGCATGGTGAACGCGGAGTTCACGGCCAAATCGTCACATCCCCGCGACTGAGGGCCGCAGCCGTAGTTCCTGATATTTGCTTCACTTTTGATTGGCTCTGCCCATCTTAGGGGCACTTCCCCATGGAGGGGAATGAGGAAAAAGATATGAATTTCACGCAGACTGCGCGCGGAATTGTAAGGGCTTTCGCCATTGTCCTGTCGGTGGCGGTTCCCTTGGCGATCACGATCTCGGCGGCTGACGCCCGCGTTGGCGGCGGCGGCAGCTCGGGTTCGCGGGGATCGAAGACCTATTCTGCGCCACCGAGCACGACCACCGCTCCGGGCACGGCGCAACCCATGAACCGTACCTTTACCCAGCCGGGCACGCCCGGAGTGGGCGCACCGGCGGCTGCTGGCGCGGCCAATAAGGGCGGCTTCTTCAACCGGCCCGGCATGGGCATGCTCGGCGGTCTCGCCGCGGGCTTCCTTGGCGCCGGCCTGCTTGGCATGCTGTTCGGCGGCGGGTTGTTCTCCGGCCTCGGCGGCTTGTCGTCGATCATCGGCCTCCTGCTGCAGATCGCCCTCATCGTGATCGTGGTGCGGCTGGCAATGTCGTGGTGGCAGCGCCGCCATACGCCGGCGTCCGCCTACGCGAACGGGCCGGCCCCCGGTGGGCCTGCCGAAGGCCCCGGTGCTCAGAGCAGCTTCCGCTCCGGACTGGGCGGCTTTGGGCTGGGATCGAGCCAGCCGGCGCTGGAAATCCAGCCGGCTGACTATGAAGCGTTCGAGCGTCTGCTCGGCGAAGTCCAGGCCGCGTGGTCGAACGAGGACGTCGCAAAGCTTCATACGCTGGCGACGCCGGAGATGGTGTCCTACTTCTCCAAGGATCTCGAAGCGAACAAGGCCAACAACGACGTCAACAAGGTGTCCGACGTCAAGCTGTTGCAGGGCGACCTCGCGGAAGCCTGGCGCGAAGGCGAAACCGACTACGCCAGCGTGGCGATGCGGTTCTCGCTGGTTGACAAGACTCTGGAGCGCACCACCGGCCGTCTGGTCGCGGGCAGCGAAACCCCGACCGAAGCCACCGAGGTCTGGACCTTCGCCCGCCGTCGTGGCAGCGATTGGGAACTCTCGGCGATCCAGCAGACCAGCTAATCGCCCGAACATCATGACGAAGGCGCTGCGGTTCGATCCGCGGCGCCTTTTTCTTTGCGGGATGCCAGCTTGATCTCGCGCCGGAATAATGCCTGCCGCGACGTGTTGATGACAACGAACCAAAAACAAAAGGGAGAAACCAGATGAAGAGCTTCGTCAGAATCATCTCGCCGGCATGCTTTGCGCTTGCCGCCATATCGGCTCTCGCCAGCGCGCCCGCGCAGGCGCAATCGGCCGATACCAGCTTCTTCCTGACCAGCAACGGCATCGGCAATGGCGGCAATCTCGGCGGGCTCGCCGGCGCCGACAATCATTGCCAGACGTTAGCGCAGGCAGCTGGCGCGGGCGGCAAGACCTGGCGCGCCTATCTCTCGACGCAGGCCGCCGACGGTCAGCCTGCCGTCAATGCGCGCGATCGCATTGGCAAGGGGCCGTGGAAGAATGCCAAGGGCGTCGTGGTCGCCAAGGACGTCGCCGATCTCCACAGCGCCAGCAACAACCTCACCAAGCAGACCGCGCTCTCCGAAAAGGGCGAGGTCATCAGCGGTGCCGGCGACTCGCCGAACCGCCATGATGTGCTGACGGGATCGCAGGCGGACGGCACCGCGTTTGCGGCCGGCGAGGACCGCACCTGCAAAAACTGGACGAGCAGCACGCAAGGCGCCGCGATGGTCGGCCATTTCGACCGCAAGGGTCTGCGCGACGATGAGCCGTCAAAGTCCTGGAACACGTCGCACCCCTCGCGCGGCCCGGATGGCGGCTGCTCACAGGCCGACCTGAAGAGCACCGGCGGCGACGGGCTGATGTATTGCTTCGCGGCGAATTGACAGGCGGCAGGTTCGCCAAGATCACCTCTCCCCGGAGAGGGAGATTTGACATAGATGGGGTAACGGCCGGTTTGCCCTCCAATAAGCCGCGCAAGGATTTGGGCGGTCGCGGAACTCATGCGGGCTACTTTCTAATTCGGGCAATCCCGGCAATCGATTGCGGAACTCCTGATTGTCTGGCGAGTTTTGATCGGAATCGGAGGCTTTGCCATGAAACGACTGCTTGTCGCGTCAATTTTGACCGTCTTGGCGCCGACGACGGTGGCGCTGGCCGGCAACACGTCGTCGAATTCCAGCTCCAACTCGTCGAACGGCGTTCACACCCGCGTCGATACGATCACGACCGACGATGGCCGTAGGCGGACAATTTACGAGCGGCGCAGCGTCCGCATCGACGCTGATCGCGGACGACCATACATGCGGAGCATTGTCCGCGAACGCTACGGCCATCGCACGATGCGCCGCTGGCACGATGACGACGATTAAGGCCGACCTGCGGCTACTGAGCGATCCTCACGCATCGCCCAGGTCGACGACGTACCCGGCGATCGGCGCTGATGCCGATGCGAAGGTCTCGTGATAAAGGCCGCCTCTAGGCGGCCTTTTTCTTTGCGCGCTTCCTTGTCGTTTTACTGGCGCTCTTCTTCGACTTCTTCGCAGCCTTACCCTTGGCGAGATGGGCGCCGACTGCTTTCGATGAATGCCCGACAACGGCGACTGCGGCTTTTAGTTTGGCGGGCGTGACCTTGAACTTCTTCGACCAGTAGCTGACTTCATAGGGCTGGCTCACCGCGATCCGTGCCCTGTCGGAGGCCTTGTGCTTCTGCAGCTTGATGTAGGCTTCGACGTTCTTCGCGGAGCGTCCCGCTTTCTTGACGGCGGACTTCAGTTTGGCCGGCGTGATCTTGAACTTCTTCGACCAATAAGCGACCTCGTAAGGCTCGCTCAATGCGATCAGCCCACGATCCGTCCCGCCGCGCTTCTTCTTGTTGTCCGCCATCCCATTCTCCTGTCGTGTTGAGAAAATCGACGCTTGAAACACGAAGCAACCTAACACGCCCGCTCGCATTCGGACAGATTCGGATCTGTGGAGATCTACGCGCCGCGTTCATGCTGCGACGGTTGCACGGGCACACCGTTTAGCGTGACGAACGAACCGCGGGATGATTTGTTATATCGGTCAAAGCCGGCAGCGGAGGTGCCATCGATGCGTTACGAGCTCTATTACTGGCCGATGATTCAAGGCCGCGGCGAATATGTTCGCCTCGCGTTGGAGGAGGCGGGCGCCCGCTACGCCGATGTCGCGCGCCGTGGCAACGGCATGGCCGCAATGATGCGAATGATGGAAACGCGGAAGGGAGCGCCGCCCTTCGCGCCGCCGTTCCTCAAAGACGGAAAGCTCGTGATCGGGCAGACCGCCAACATCCTTCTCTATCTGGGATCACGGCACGGGTTGGCGCCGAAATCGGAGGCCGGCAAACTCTGGGTGCATCAGTTGCAGCTCACGATCGCCGATCTGGTGCTGGAAGTTCACGACACCCATCATCCGCTCGGGCCCTCGCTGTACTACGAGGACCAGAAAGCGCCGGCGAAGAAACGTACCGATGAGTTCTGGAAGGCACGCGTGCCGAAATATCTCGGATACTTCGAGGACCTGCTCGCAGCCAATGGCGGCACCTACATCACCGGCCGCCGCCTCACTTACGTCGACCTGTCGCTGTTCCAGATCGTCGAGGGACTGCGCTACGCCTTTCCGAAACGGATGAAAGCGTTCGAGCGGAAGATTCCGGGCCTGGTCGAATTGCGCGACCGCGTTGCGGCGCGGCCGAACATCAAGGCGTATCTGGCGAGCGACCGGCGGATTGCGTTCAACGAGGAGGGGATTTTCCGCAGGTACAAGGCGCTGGATGGGTGAGGCTTCCTAGCTCTCTCGTTCGTCATGCCCGGGCTTACCGCCTTCGCTAAGGCTTCAGCGAGCCGATCACACTCATGGCCTTGGCGGAGACGGGACCCGGCCATCCACGCTTTGCTTGCTGATGTCGCCAAGACGTGGATGCCCGGGTCAAGCCCGGGCATGACGAGTAGTAGTCACAAGCTCCTGCCATCCACCGGCGTCATCTCCAGCTTCGACAGTTCGATGCCGTCGATGCAGCTCACATTGAGCGCCACCACGTCGCTGCCGTCGGGCTTCTTGCCACGCGCGAAGACGTCGACGCCGCAATCGACGCAGAGCTGGTGGTGGATGGCGTGCTTGTTGAAGAGGTATTCCTTCAGATTTTCTTCGCCGGCGCGAAGATGAAAGCTTTTCGGATCGAGGAAGGTGAAGTGCAGGCCCTTCTTGGTGCAGATCGAGCAATTGCACGCGGTGACCATCGCAAGGTCACTGGTGCATTCGAAGCGCACCTGGCCGCAATGGCAGCCGCCGGTGTAGGTCTTGCTATCGGGCATCCGAGTCCACCTCCTGGTCTCTCACCAAAGCCTTCTCTCACCAAACGCCTGGCACCAGACGATAGCGCACGCGCGCGGCATAGTCAGCATAGCCGGGCAGCCCCTCGACCAAGGCGCGCTCCTCAATGCGGGCGCGAATAGCGAACAGCACGGCGAATACCGGCGCGGTCGCCACGCCCCACCATGATCCCAGCAATAGCGGCACCCCGAAGAAGAACAGCATGATGCCGCTGTACATGGGATGGCGGACGAAGGCATAGGGGCCGCTCGAGACGACGTGATGCTGGCGCGCGGCCTGCACCTTCACGACGGGCGCGGCAAAGGAATTTGCGCGGAACACCCACATGATGAAGGCGGTCGAGAGCAGGTACATCGCAAGCCCCACCATTTGCAGCGCCAGTGGAATGTCGGAGGCATGCGCACGCCGGTCCAGTCCGATGGCGATTAGCCAGATGAGCGCTACCAGGACGAAGACAAGCATGAATTTCTTGTCGGCGGCCGGCTGGTCGGCCTGAAACGTCGGCCGCATCCGCTCGGCGAGCAGGGCGGGATCGGTCTTTGCCAGCCATAATCCGCAGGCCGGGCCGATGATTGCGCTGACGGCCAGGAACGCCCACGCCGCCGGCCAATCCAGCGTCCCAGCCGAGGCGAACAGCAGTGCGCCGAGCACGACGACAGTGATGGTGTTTTGCAGCAGAAGTCTTGCGATCATGCGCGGGTTCCGTTCGCCCCACGGTCAACATGATCGCGCGATTGTTCGGCAAACTTGCGGCGTTGGTAGGAGGTTAAGCACCACGTTTTCGCGCGACTGCCATACCCGCGAAAGCGGGTATCAGTACGCTGCGGCCTATTGATCGGATCGCTGACGCCTCTGGAATACTGGATCGCCCGCTCCAGTGCGCAATTGCGCACAAGGCGGGCGACGACAGCATGCGGGCTGTGAGATCAAGCCAACCGATCGATCCGCGTTCCCTGTCCGGGCGGCAGGGGGGCAACGAGCGTCGGCTGCGACGTGCGGGTGCCGTCGGCGGCGGCGCCGTTCTGCACGTCGGGGGTCTTGTCGGGAGCCTTGAACACGGGAACTTCAGGCGCCTTGACCACGACCGTTGCGGGAACAGCAGAGACATCCATCGGAAGCATCCTCTTGGTTGCCTCCGACACTGGCCGGCATGAAACGAACGATTGGTGAATCCCGCGCGGCAATCCCGCGCCGACCCCGTCAATCCCGTCCGATGGTGAACGGACGGCTCGCGGAATCGTTAGAATGCGACCGATCGGGAGTGGCTACTCGTCCTTGCCACGGGTCACCACGATCGAAGCCTCGGTCTTGGTGCGCGTGCATTCCATGTTGAGGCGGCGAAAGCGCATGGAAACCTTGTCGCCGCGGAGTAAGCCCATGCGCTTGATGCAGCGCGAGGAGCCGGTCACCACGTCGGGCTTCGGGATCGTGAAGATGATGGCGCCGGCGGACGCGACGAGGGCGAAGAATTCGGGTTTCGGCTTGCGGTCGGTCTTGGCGTAGAGCTCGACGGAATAATTGCGGCCGCGGCAGCCGAGCGACAATTCCTTGGCCGCCGGATGCGCCAGATAAATCATGTTGCCGGTGTTCATGCTGATCTTGAGGCCGTCGATCTGGTTCTTCAGTTCCTTGGCGGTGTCCTCGCAGCGGTCGGCCCGCGCCGGCGATGCGCCGACCGTCGCAACCAGCGCCAGCGTGGCGGCAAGCAAGGTCGGTCGGCGAAATTGTGGTCCCAAAGCCATTGTGAATGCCCCTTTGCGCCATTGAATCCCGCGTGCGGATTTCCTGCAAGGGCCGCGCGCGGAAGTCAACTTGCTTCTCAGAAACCGTAGAGGATGACGCCGATCCCGAAGGCGATCACGGCAAAGACGCCGTACAGCGTGGGAAGGCTGACCAGCATGGTGGCGAATCCCAGCCGCTGGCCGCGTGCGGCAAGCGCGATGGCGCAGGCGGCCATCAGCGGAAACGCGATGATCCGGACAGGCGTCTCGAAGGCGGAGACACCACGAAACTCCAGCCCGTGCCGTACCACCGAGGGCATCTCGTTCAGCCAGTTCAACAGCACGAGCGCGCCGAGCGCCATGATCGCGTAACGCAGACGGCCGACGGTGGCGAACGCCAACGCCGCCAGCGCCAGCACCGGATGGCTGGCGATATATGCCTTGATGATCGCGCCGCTGAGGCCGGGCCCGGGAATCTCCGACATGTCGCCGAACAACATCGGTGCGTGCGATAGCCCCTCGAACGCTTCGATCGCGGCCATGATGATAAGAAGCAGATAAAGCCCGAGCAGCCGCGGCGGGCGCGCCGGGATGGATGCTGCATCGGATACTGTGGTTGCGGAGTTCATTTGCAATCGCAAGTCTGTGCGGGGACCATCGGAAATCTCGGGTTTGTCTGAAATGGACCCGGAACGGTTCAATCGCCGATGGGCGGCCGCAATGCCCGGATTCGGCCGCATCCGGCACGCCAGCAAAACCTTCCTTTTGGTCGAAAAATGCTTAGAACGGGTCTATTGCTGCGGCGCCGTTCTGGCCGCCGCCGGCTCCAACCCGAGATTTCGACATGAACGCTCCGACCGCTTTTCCTGACCAAAAACCCGTTCCGCCCTACAAGCATACGCCGCTGTTTCCGCTGGGGCCGGATACCACCCCCTACAAGAAGGTCACGGCTGAGGGCGTGCGGGTCGAGAAGGTGCTCGGCAAGGACATGCTGGTGGTGTCGCGCGAGGCGCTGCGGGCGTTGTCGGAGGCTGCCTTCGGCGACATCAATCACTATCTGCGGCCGGGCCACCTGAAGCAGTTGCGCTCGATCCTGGAAGACAAGGAAGCCAGCGACAACGACAAGTTCGTCGCCTTCGACTTCCTGAAGAACGCCAACATCGCCGCCGGCGGGGTGCTGCCGATGTGCCAGGATACCGGTACCGCGATCATCATGGGCAAGAAGGGCTGCAACGTCATCACCGACGGCGACGACGAGGCGGCGTTGAGCGAAGGCGCGCGCGATGCGTACCTGCGTCGTAACCTGCGCTATTCGCAGGTCGCTCCCTTGTCGATGTACGAGGAAAAGAACACGGCCAACAACATGCCGGCGCAGTGCGAGATCTATGCCGAGGGTGACGACGCCTACAAGTTCATGTTCATGGCCAAGGGTGGCGGAAGCGCCAACAAGAGCTTTCTGTTCCAGGCGACGCCATCCGTTCTCACCAAAGACCGCCTGCTGGCGTTCCTGAAGGAGAAGGTGCTCACCCTCGGCACCGCGGCGTGTCCGCCATATCACCTCGCCATCGTCATCGGCGGCACGTCCGCCGAGCTTTGCATGAAGACGGTGAAGCTGGCGTCGGCCCGCTATCTCGATGCGCTGCCCACCCACGGCTCGGCGGACGGTAACGCGTTCCGCGATCTGGAGATGGAGCAGGAAATCCTCAAGATGACGCAGTCGCTCGGCGTCGGGGCGCAGTTCGGCGGCAAGTATTTCTGCCACGACGTGCGCGTAATCCGGATGCCGCGCCATGGTGCCTCGCTGCCGATCGGGCTCGGCGTCTCCTGCTCGGCGGACCGCCAGGTGCTCGGCAAGATCACCAAGGACGGCGTCTATCTCGAAGAGCTGGAGCATAACCCGGCGCAATATCTGCCGGCGGTCGAACAGTCGCTCGGCGGCGAGGTCGTCAAGATCGACCTCAACAAGCCGATGAAGGAAATTCTGGCGACGCTGTCGAACTATCCGATCAAGACGCGCGTCTCGATGACCGGCACCATGATCGTCGCGCGCGATTCCGCCCACGCCAAACTGCGCGAGCGGCTGGAGAAGGGCGAGCCGCTGCCGGATTACTTCAAGAACCATCCGGTGTATTACGCCGGTCCGGCCAAGACTCCGGACGGCTATGCTTCCGGCGCATTCGGCCCGACCACCGCAGGCCGCATGGACTCTTTCGTCGACCAGTTCCAGGCGGCGGGCGGATCGATGGTGATGGTCGCCAAGGGCAACCGCGCGGTCGCGGTGCGCGAGGCCTGCAAGAAGCACGGCGGCTTCTATCTCGGCTCGATCGGCGGTGCTGCGGCGAACCTCGCCGAGCACTGCATCAAGAAGGTCGAGGTGGTGGAATATCCCGAGCTCGGCATGGAAGCGATCTGGCGCATCGAGGTGGTGGATTTTCCGGCCTTCATCATCATCGACGACAAGGGTAACGACTTCTTCAAGGAATTGAATCTGGGGTGAGGGGCAATCCCTAGCAGGAAGCAACAACAACATGGTCGAGTGGTTCGACGACCTGAAAGTCGGCATGCGCTTCAAAAGCGGCGAAGTGATGGTGTCAAAGGAAGACATCCTTCGCTTCGCCAGGGAATACGACCCGCAGCCGTTTCACCTCGACGAGGAGGCCGCCAAGAAGACGGTCTTCAAGGGACTCGCCGCATCTGGCTGGCATACGGCGGCGATCGCCATGCGGCTTGCCACCGAGTGCCGGCCGTTCGGGCCGCATCCGCTCTTGGGCGCCGGTGTTGACGATCTGCGCTGGCTGAAGCCGGTGCGGCCCGGCGACACGCTGCATCTTGAAGGAGAAGTGGTCGAACTGGCGCCTTCGCGGTCGAAACCTCAAGGCGTCGCCCGTGTCAGATGGACCCTTTATGACCAGCACGGCGAGGCGGTCTATACCTTCATTCCGATCGCGATTGTGCCGACGCGTCCGAAGTGAGCGTGGTGTCCGGCTGCAGGGCGATTGGCCTCGACGGGTTCCGCCATGGCTGGGTTGCGGTTCTCCTCGACGGCGACCTTCACGCGATCAGATTTTGTCACGACGTGGCGGGCGCGCTATCCGTTGGCTTTGATCGCGCTGCGATCGACATTCCCATTGGTATGACCGATGACGGCGAGCGGGCCTGCGACCTCCTCGCCCGCGAGAGGTTACGGCCGCATTCTTCACGCGTGTTCACCGGTGCGCGGCGTTGGCTGTGGAGGGAGTTCTCCGATCCCGACCAAGCCAATCGAGCTGCATTGCAGCGCAGCCAGAAGCGGGTGTCGCGTCAACTCTGGCACCTCGGGCCGAAGATCATGGAGGTGGACAGATTCGTACTGGCCAATCGTTCGCACGACATTCGCGAGGCGCATCCGGAACTGGTTTTCTTACGCCTGAACGATTGCAAGCCGTTGCCGTCGAAGAAGTCGGAGGCTGGAATCCGCCTTCGCCGTCGGCTGCTAAAGCGGGAAGGGATCAGGGCTATAGACAGGTGGTTGGCCGACGAACGCATCGGTACCGGAGCTAAATGCGACGACGTGCTTGACGCCTGTGCTGTCGCGATCGCCGCGCGCGCCGCCGCCGGCTGCCTTCCGGACGGGATACCGCCACGCGATGCGTACGGCCTGCAGATGCAGAGCTGGTCATAATCCGATCGATCGCCAGCGAACCGAAACGAAGATCGGTTTAACTGCAGTTCGTTACCTGATTGGAGCACAGCACCTGCCGCGGCGCGAATACGTTTCCCGGCGATTTCGGATCGAGGGCGGCGATCGATAACAGAATCATCTTGTGCATGACCGAGAGAGCGAGGAGGCGCTGCGGCCTCCTCATCAATCAGGCCCGCGTCCCGGTGAAGGGGAAGCTGCCCATTGGGCCGATACCCATCTCGCCGCTCATGCTGTCGCCGGAGACCTTTCCGATGAACTCGAGGGTCAACGGCATCGGGTTGGTGATCGAGACCTTCCAGTTGACGGCGTCGCCGCTGATGGCGCCGTCGAAGATTTCGGTAGAATTGCCGTCGGCGCCCTGCGTGCCCGTCAGCGTACCGCCGGAGGCCAACAGGGTCAGTGTTGCCTTGCGCTCGCCCATCGGCGTGCTCATGGTGAGATTCCAGTTTCCGTCCACGGCCATTGCTGTCTCCCGACATTTTCCCGGCAAGCCGGAATGGCTTGCGAGATCCGCTAAACTCGATCGGCGGTATAGCCTATCTCGCCACACAAGCCCAACCGTCTCAAGCGTCCTTTTGACACGTATTTTTCAGGCGCGCTGGGCGGCAGCGCGAATCCGGCTGCCGACCAAAATACGAAACGCGATGTATTGAATTGCGAAGGCGGCGATCTTGGCGCCGACCAGTACGACCGTCACATAGAACGTCCACAGCTTCATGTCGCCGGTGACAGCGACACCGATGGTGCCGGCAGCGAGCACGAAGCACAGTGCGGCCCAGGCATAGCCCGCGAAGGTGACGTATTCGGGAATGGTCTGGCTCACGATCGGCGGCACGTAGCGCAGCATCCAGCCGCGCTTGAGCATGATGGCGCCGATCGCAAAATGTCCGATCGCGGGTTTCGCCAGCACGAAGCGGGGATCGTGGGTCAACAGTGTCGCGCTGCCGAGCACGATGACCAGCGCCAGGCTCGCCCAGGTCATGTAGCCAAGCTCCTTGCCCTTGATGCGCGAGTAGATCATCTGGGCGATGGCGCCTGCGATCGCCACGCCCGTTGCCAGCAGGACGTTGTCGGTCGCGAGATAGATCGCGATGAACACGATGGTGGAGAAAAAATCGGCGCCCAGTCTGGCGAATACGTCCTTCATCGGCTTGCTCTCTGCTGATCGTGTTACGGTTGGAGGTCGGGGCTTAGTGGGTGCCGGGCAGGGCGTTCGCAGGCGGCGCACCATACTTCGCCTTGCGATATTGCGGATACCATGTCGTGAAGAAGGCAGCGCCGTAGCGAGCGGCAAAGGCGATCACGAGGCTGGACCAGATCGGCAGGCCCGGCACGTAGATCGCGAGAGCGTTGCCGATCATCATCAGCACGATCGCGCCGTTCCAGGCCCAGGTGATGAGATACACCGCCCTCAGAAAGCCGGGCTGCCTGGCTGTCTCGGCATCGGTCTCCTCAAGCGCATATTGCAGGATGAACGGCTTGCGGATGATCAGCGAGACCAGCGAAATCGCGAGCATGCCGGCATCGACTGTCAGCTTGACGGCCGAATGGCTGAGGTTCGGATCGACCAGCGCCACATAGGCGCCGAGCGTAGCGAACACGACCACTGAGCCCGCGCCGAGCATCTTGATCGAGCGGCCGCGATAAACGTCGATGCCGAT
Organism: Bradyrhizobium sp. WYCCWR15520; assembly: GCF_056174665.1. Taxonomy (NCBI): domain Bacteria; kingdom Pseudomonadati; phylum Pseudomonadota; class Alphaproteobacteria; order Hyphomicrobiales; family Nitrobacteraceae; genus Bradyrhizobium; species Bradyrhizobium sp. WYCCWR15520. The sequence continues at coordinate 9,601 of NZ_JBWBWM010000060.1, read as the reverse complement.
GACGGCGAGACAGATCGCGGCCGACGTGAACAGGCTGATCTCGGCCGAAGTCACCAGCATCAGCAGGGCGAACGACCCGAAAGGGGCGAGGATCAGGAAGATGGTCATGGCAGCCTCTCGGGGACTAATCTTTACATCGTAAAGATACCGTAGGGCTGTGTAGTGGATTCGTCAAGAAAAATCTTTACAGTGTCAAAATAAGACTTTTTCGTCCGAAAATGATCCGTATTACAACGAGGTACGTGGGGGCTCTGCGGCGGACTATGCACCGAGCAAGGCGCGCGCCATGATCGTCAGGGCACAGGCCAGCAGTAGGACCAGCGTGATCGTGATGCCGCCGACGCGGCCGATGCGGAATTGCAGCGTATTGGGCGCGGCGTACATGCCGAGTGGGTGCAAGAGCCGTGAGACCAGCAGCGCGCCCATCAATAGATGCACCCACACCGCCGCCAGGCCGGACATTTCCAGCATCGCCACCATCAGCGTGATGATCGGGACATATTCGATGAAGTTGGCGTGCGCGCGGATTGCGCTGCGCAGTTGCAGGCTGCCATTGTCGCCGAATGCGGCGCGGTCGCGCTGGCGCAGCCGCCCGACCTGAACGGCGAGGACGGTGTAGAGCAGGGCGAGAATGGCGAGATAGGTCGCAGTGATCGAGGGCAAGTGCATGTGCGTCACTCCCCGTTTTGAATTCGTCATTCCGGGGCGCGACGCAGTCGCGAACCCGGAATCTCGAGATGAGTGACCTCTGGATTCTCCGATGTGCACTTGCACATCGTAGTTCATCGCTGCCCGATGCCCCGGAATGACGGAGGCCCCGTAAAGCGACTGACTTACTCCGCGCTCACCCAGTTGCCGTGAAACCCGTCGGGCACGCGGTGGCCGAGATGCACCAGCGCGACGGGACCTCCTTCGACGTCGTGCGCATTGAACACCGCCAGATCGCTGCGGTTTTCCCGCGCGCGCCAGACGACGGCAAGCAGCCAGCCGTCGCCTTCGGCGGCGTCAGGCCCGCGCTCCACGAACACCGGCTCGGAGATGGTGTCGCCGGCGGGCAGCAGATAATGGCCGAGACGTTTGCCCTTGCCGTCGACATGGACGATGCCCGACAGCGCGCCGAACATCGGCAGGTCGGGGTTGGCGCAGGCGTACCAGCCGTGGCTATTTGCGTAGCCCGCGCGGCGATCGTCGATGCGCGGGAATTCGCCGGTGAGATCGTCGAGATAGGTTTGCGTGAAGCGGTCGGTATTGCCTGCGAGGTCGAAGGTCCAGCGGCAGTAGCGGGCGCGCGATTTCTGCGGATCTGTTTTCGAACCGTCGGGATGCGGGAACAGCGGCGCTTCCTCGAACTGCATCACGTCGGCAATGATGCGGTTGCCTTCCTCCCAGGCGTTCATGACGTGAAAAACGTAGCAGCTCTCGGCGCGGAACCAGGCGAGCTCCTTCGAGCCGTTGCGCTTCATGACGCCGACGTAAGCGCCTTTCTCCGGCTCCCAGGCGTAGGGCGGCTTGCCGCGCATCGCCCGCTCCATGCTGCCGGTGATGGGCAGGATCGGAAACAGCAGATGATTTTCGGTGACGATGAAGTCGTGCACCATGCTGGCATAGGGCGCCTCGAAGCGATCGAACCGCGTCACCACGCCTGAGGCGTTGACGGATCCGAAGGAGAGGGCGGGGGTGAGCGGACCCATCGCGTTGTAGCCGAAGAACACCATCTCGCCGGTGACAGGATCGATCTTGGGATGCGCGGTGAAGGGACCCTTGATGGCGCCGTTGTAGTCACAATAGCCGAGACGATCGAGCGTGCCGGGCTCGATCTCGGTCGGCAGATGGCCTTCCTCCAGCGCCAGCAGTTTTCCGCCATGGAAGATGATGTTGGTGTTGGCGACGCCGCCATCGTCGGTGACCCCGGCCGGGGCACCCGGCAGCTTGCGGCCGAAGCCGCCAAACAGCGCGCGGCCGGCATCGTGCTCGGCCAGCCATTTCGGGGTGCGAACCCAGCGGTTGCGATAGCTGGCGCGGCCGTTCTCCAGATGGAAGGCGTGCAGCATGCCGTCGCCGACGAACCAGTGCGCGCCGGGCGCGTCGAACTGCGGATTGGGGCCGTTGCGATAGAGCGTGCCGTTGAGTTCGCGCGGCAATTCGCCTGATACCTTGAGATGCGGCGCGTCGCATTCCATGGGAATCGGCGCGAGATTGGGCCGGGTCATCTCGGTCGTCACCTGGTCGAGCATTCACGTCTCCTCCGGTTTTAATCTTTACATCGTAAAGATACCAGTAGGGATGTTGCGAGACGCCGTCAAGCAAAATCTTTACAGTGTAAAAATTGCGGTTATAAGGATTCGCATGGCAAGAACATCGCGAGAGACCCGAACGAACCGTCCCGTCGCCAAGCGCAGGCCCGCAAGAGTGGCAACCGAAAGGCCAGCCGGTCGCCGGCGTCGGCCGGCAGGCGAAACCCCTTATCATCACGGCGACCTGCATGACGCACTGCTCGCCGCGGCAGAGCGGGTGCTGGAGCGCGATGGCTTGCCGGGGCTTACGCTGCGGGCCGTGGCGCGCGAGGCCGGCGTGTCGCATGCGGCCCCAACCCATCATTTCGGCGATCTTACCGGGCTCCTGAGCGAGCTCGCCGCCATCGGCTTCCGCAGGTTCAATGAGGCCATGGTCGCGGCGGGCAACACCGAAACGCTCCCGCTCATGAAGGCGATGGCGCGCGCCAAGGCTTACGTCGCCTATGCGCAGGCGCGTCCCGGCATGTACGGGCTGATGTTCCGTACCGAACGGCTCGATATGACACGGCCCTCGCTGCACGAGGCGGCGACGGCCTCGTTCAGAGGACTGGCGACGGCGGTGAGCCTCAGCCGCAACGAGAAACTCACCGGCGAGGCGTTGGAGGCGTTGTCGCTGGACCAAGCCGCGGCAATTGCGCGGGCATGGTCGCTGGTGCACGGCTTCACCACGCTGCTGCTCGACGGCCGGCTCAAGGACATCCTGCACCGGCTGCCCGAGGGCACCGGCGTCGACCAGCTCCTCGACGCCATGCTGCGCTCGACGGTGCCGCGACCGCCGACAGTCTAGCGCAGGCGTGGGAGCTTTACGCGAGAACGGGGACAGCCATGAGCAACGTGATCCCGCAACGCATGACGGCTCGGATCGAGGGAGATTTTGTCGTCTTCCTGATCGGCATGCGCATCAACAGGCCCTGGAAAGTATGGAAATGGGCGCCCGTGGCCCGGCAGATGCCGAAGATGCTCGCTGAATTGGCCGAGCAGCCCGAGCTTGGACTGCTTCATGCGAGGACGCATTTCGGCCTGCCCAATATTCTGGTGGTGCAGTATTGGCGCAGCTTCGAGCATTTGCACAATTATGCGACCGGCGCGAATGCCTTGCATCTTCCGGCCTGGCAGGCGTTCAACCGTGCCGTCGGCAGCAACGGCGATGTCGGGATCTGGCACGAAAGCTATCTCGTGAAAGACGGCGCCTATGAGAACGTCTACAACAACATGCCGCCTTACGGCCTTGGTGTCGCGGGCTCGCTGCAGCCGGCGCAGGGCCGGATGAAATCCGCACGAGGCAGGCTGGGCCAACCGGAAATTGCCGGGTAATTCCGAATTCTGTGGCCGCTATCGCAAATTGCCGCTCAGCAATTTTTGCAGATCTTGATTTGCCGCTTTAGCTTCGCGTCGGCCTCGGGATCTTCGTTGGGCAGCCGCGTCCATTCTTCGTAGGCCGCTTTGACACCCGGCCTGGCTGAGGTTTCTCTCTGCGGGCTTTCGTTCAGCGGGCCGAGGATGATTTCGCGATTGCGCGCTGCTGTCCTGCGCTTCGGCTTGGCTGCCCCGGCTTGCTCGCCATCTGCGGTCGGCGCTTCGCCCAAGCCGTCCCAGGCGATCGGCGCACCGGTGGCCGTGGGCGTCGAACAGCCGGTGCCGGACGCGCAGCAGCCGGAGAGAGCGGAGCCAAGGAGGAGGAGAGCCAGGAGTTTTATGTGCATCGCTGCCCCGGGTGCGCCGTGAAAGAATATGGTTTGATAAGCATTAAGCACTCAAACCTTAAGCTTTGACGTTAATGCGGCGAAAACAGGCCCGAGTAGACGGCTTGATCAGCGCTTCGCAAGGCCTACGGCCGCGCCTTTTTCGCCGACTACTTTCACCTCGTCCTTGCCGCATTTGAAATCGCGGGCGAATTCGTCCGCGGCCTGGCGGGCGAGCTCGTTGGCATTGCGGTTGGCTTGACCGTCGATATAGGCGACATGGCAGACCGGCCCCGGCGGCAGCCGGGTTACGGCGAGCATCGGCTTGCTGATCGGGTTGCCGGTCTTGTCGGGGTTGTCGATGTCGGCGATCAGCCAGCGCTGGATGATGGCGAACGGCTTGCCGTCGAGGGCCCGCCATTCGACGGTGTGGGCGGTGGAATTGAACGGACCGAACCAGGTCCCCGCAGCGGGTTCCTTGGCTGCGGCCTCGCGGGTCGGCCCAACCGAGACGGTTTGGCGCAGGTCGCCCTCGCTGATCAGCACCACCAACCCCGATGGGCCGGGGCACACCTGCGTCGTGCTGTCGTCAGATTTGCTGGGTTTGCCGATCGTGCGGCAGTCCTTTGGCGCGGTCGATGTGTAGCTGCTGCTGAATGTTTGGGCGTTGGCCGGTAAAATCAGCCAAAATGTGAATAGGACGGCGGCGACCGGCACGATGAGCTGCCGGGGGGAAACGCGTTTCATCTGCACTTCTCGCATGGAACTTCCGTGATGCGCAATCTGGGGACGGTTCATGGCAAAGGTACGAAACACCTGACTTTGCCGCGGAATCGTCCTAGAAGGTCGGCTTCGCATTTCCTGCTTTTCCGAGCGTACCGTCACTCAGTCGTCATGCCTTCCATACCATCGCATAAGCCCTATCGCGTCGGCCGCTCCCGCACTGGTCTTGGCCTTTTCGCCACCAAGCCGATCAAGAAGGGCAGCAAGATCATCCGCTATTTCGGGCCGCTTCTGGATTCGAAGAAGAAAGAAGAAGACGCGATCGAGAACAAATATCTGTTCGAGCTGAACGACCGCTGGACCATCGATGGCTCCGTGCGCAAGAACATCGCCCGCTATATCAACCATTCCTGCCGGCCGAACGCCGAATCCGACGTCAAGCCGCGCAAGCGCAAGGTGTTCATCCGCGCCATCAAGAACATCGAGCCGGGCGAGGAAATCAACTACGACTACGGCACCGATTATTTCAAAGCCTACCTGAAGCCGATCGGCTGCAAATGCGCGGCTTGCGAAAAGAAGCGCGCGAAAAAGCGTGCCGAGGCACGAGCCGAGAAAGCCCGCCTGAAGGCCAAGGCGGAGCGCAAGGCGCTGAAGAAGGCCGAGAAGCTGGTGAAGGAACAAGCCAAGCTGAAGGAAAAATTGAAGGCGAAGGCGAGCAAGAAGCTCAATGGCCACTCGCTGAATGGCAAGTCACTGAACGGGAAGCATCTGAACGGCACCAGCCGCGCCAGGGTCGCCGGCAGGAAACCGGCCGGCCGGAAACAACCGGTCTCCGCACCCGCGTCGGCCCTCCAGGCCTAGACCTCATCCGCCGCGCTTGCGCACCGCTTTCGGCAGCGACGCATTGCCGAAGTCGACCGCCGAGCGTTGAACGATCGCGCCTGTTTCGTCGACCACGACGCGAAAGCGGCGGTGCTCGGCGAAGAAGGTCAGGCGGTGCCGGCCGAGATCGGCATCGACCCCGCGCTCGGCAAGGCTCGTGATCCTGCCCGCGCGCATCTCTTCCTGCAGCAGGGATGGCGCCAGGCCCAGGCCTTCGGCGACGATGGCGGCGTCGATCTGGATAGTGCCATTTTCGAACGCGATCGGTTTCATCTGTTACACCTGACTCTTGGTGGCAGCCGTCATGCGTGGACCTGATACCGCTTGGCCGCCGCGGGGTAGGCGCATTCCGCCAATGTCGTGGAGTCGAGTTCGCGCATGAAGGCCTCGCGGGCAGCCGCCAGCTTCGCCTTCAGCCGGCAGCGCGGTTTCAATACGCAATTACCGCCATCCTCGCGAAAACATTCGACCAGCGGCGGCCCTTCGAGGGCGCGCACCACTTCGCCGATCGTGATCGTTTGCGCCGGGCGGGCCAGCATGAAGCCGCCACCGACGCCGCGCTGGGTCGAGATGAAACCGCTGTCGGCGAGGTCGCGCACCACCTTGGCCAGATGATTGCGGGAGATGCCGAACTCGGCCGCGATCTCGTTGGTGGCAAAGGAGCGGCCGGGTTCGCCCGCCAGCCGCATCAGGGCGCGCAACGCAAAATCCGTGAACGACGTCAGGCGCATGGGAGCCCTCTCGAAAGATCTGCTTGCAAATCATCTATACCCGTCTAAATAGGCATTTGAAATACCTATTTAAGGGCGGGCGCGGAAATGGAAGCGATCGTGGCGGGGCCGGAGCGGCGTGAGCGGCTGACGGCCGAAATCATGGAGCGGACGGGCATCGACGAGGCGATGATCGAGCGGCTGGTGCGCGGCTTTTACGCCAAGGTCCGCGAGGACGCGGTGCTCGGGCCGATCTTCGAGGCCCGCATCCGGGATTGGGAGCCGCATCTGGCCCAGATGTGCGCGTTCTGGTCGTCGGTCGCGCTGATGACGGGGCGCTATCACGGCACGCCGATGGCCAAGCATCTGCCGCTGCCGGTCGACGCGGCGCATTTCGACCGCTGGCTCGGCCTGTTCGAGGCCACCGCCCGCGAGATCTGTCCGCCCGCGGCAGAAGCGCATGTCGTGGAACGCGCGCGGCGGATTGCGGCGAGCCTCGAACTCGGCATCGCCGGGGCCCAGGGCGTCATGCTCGGCAATGGGGAAAGATTTCGGCGTAACCAGGCAGGAGCAGTGTGATGGCTTATCGTGCACAGGTCGTGACCAACAAGGAGCAGGCCGACCCATATTCGGGCAGCAGCCTGGTGCCGATGCTGGTGATCGGGCTGGTGCTGACGTTTGCGGGAATGATTGCGGCGTTGGTATTGAGCTGAGGTCTATCCTCGTCATTGCGAGGAGCTCGCGACAAAATTGCAGAGCAATTTTGCGCTGAAGCGACGAAGCAATCCATCTGTCCGCTATGCCGTGACATGGATTGCTTCGCTTCGCTCGCAGTAATGACGGGCTAAGGCTTATGCGGCTACCGTCTCATCACTCTTGCGCAGTCCGATATACTGCAACTCGGCGAACACGCCGGTGGCAATCGCCTGCGCAACGATGAAGACCTGACCGAGCAGGTTCGGCGAGACCGCGCCGGAGAACAGCAGCGCGATGCTGCCCAGCGTCCACGCAGCGTTACCTACGATCACGAACAGCACCAGCGCCTTCATCACCGTTGACCGTGAGGCCAGCCAGCCGACCAGCGCCGTGTAGGCGATCAGGAACAGGCCGGTCTCGCGCAACAAGACTTCCGGCAGATTGAGGAACGGCGCGAGCGCGCCGGCGCCAAGCGTCAGCGCGACCGCGGCGACGCCGCTGAAGATGGCGTCGGCGAGGAGGGCACGGCTCAGGAAGTTGGACGGATGGATCATGACAATTCTCCTTTGCTTGGGGACTTTGGGCGAAACAGGATCAGCGCCGCAGCAGCGACCGGAATTGACGCGTCAGCCTGCCAGGGCAGAGCGCCTTGCCGACCCTGTTCTCGATCGTCTGCACCCGCACGAACATGAACACGCCGGCGTCGTGCACGACCGGTTGCGGCATGTTGAGCGAGCGCGCCACGAGCCAGGTGGCCAGATTGACCACCCAGGGGATCGCGGCGGTGGCGAGGCGGAACAGCGAAAGCATCAGCATGGGTCATCTCCTGTGCCGCCTAAGATGATCCAGTCCGTGACCCGTTTCGATTACCTCGGACGTAAGAACGCTGACTGTTCGGAGACGTCCTAAGATGTTCGATGGTGTTCGCACACGCTCAGAAACGCTTGAAAAATAGGGGGTTCTGCGTACATTCATGTTCGTCACTGTTTGTTCTCATTCGCGCCCAGCCGCCGACTTTGTTGGTATTTTTGTTGGTATCGGAAGAACAGACGTCGCGGCACACTTCCGGTCTTCCAACACGCGGGAATCGAAGCAGGTGGCACGCAGTCAGGTTGGCGAGCACGCGAACCCCGAGCAGATCAGGACCGACGTCGACTGTCGCGCCGCCAAACCGAAACTCGAGAACGGCGCTTGGACGGCCACCAAGATTTCTGACGTGACAGGCGGCGGTCTCTATCTCTTCATCAAGCCGGACCTGAACAGGCCGGGCAAAGCCGCCTCCAAGCTCTGGCAGATGGCCTATCGCTTTCACGGCCGACAGAAGACCTACTCCATTGGGGCTTACGGCGATGGCAACGACGGCACCTTCTCACTCGCCACTGCACGTCAGAAGCGCGACGCGGCAAAGGCGCTGCTCGCCAAAAACCCACCAGTCGATCCCTCCGTCGAAAAGCAATTCGAAAGACATCGTCAGGCGACCGAACGCCCTCTCGGCGTGTGGATCGATGAATGGCTCGCAGAGAAGAAGATCGAGAAGATCAAACGCGGCAGACTTGTCACAGTTCGCAGTCCTGAAACCATCGCGCTGCTCGAAAGGTGGGCTGGTTATTTGAAGGGTCGTTTCGGCAAGCTCTATCGAAAAGACATCAAGCGCCCCGACGTCCTCGCTTTCTTTCGGACGATGCAGGCTGAAGGCAGACTAGAGACTCGTGACCGAGTTCACAGTATCGGTTCGCAAGTTTGTGACTACGCTGACCTCGAAGGGGATGGCTACAATCCGTTTCGTGCCTGCAAGAAGCAGCTTATTGTCAACGTCTCGACGCCGCGGCCCGGCGTCACTGATCCGCAGGATGTCATTCGCCTGTTCAGGCTGATCATGCCGACATGGGCGAAGGCCAGATTTAGCGATGTCGTCGGTGATGCCCTTCGGCTCGATGCACTTACGATCCCGCGCCCCGGCATGATCAACAACATGGAGTGGTCAGAAGTCGACTGGGATAGCGAACGATGGACTATCCCTGCTGCTAAGATGAAGACCGGCTGGGATCATGTCGTGCCCCTGTCGCGACAAGCCGTCGCTATCCTGCGACGCGTGCGGAAAATCACCGGCAATCGGCGATACGTGTTCGCTTGTGCCGAAGATGCACCCTTGTCCGGTAGAACGCTCTGTTCTCGGCTGCGCGCGCTCGGCATCGACACCAAAACCGAACATTGCGCCCATGGCTTCCGCACTACGTTCTCGACCCTTTGTCACCATGAGGAGATCAAGGAAGCCAAGGCATGGGATGGCGACGTCATCGAGTTGCAACTTGCGCATCTCGAAAGTGACTCGGTAAAGGCGATCTACAAACGGCATGGACCGCTGGCCCTGATCGGCTCGCGCACCAAGCTGATGCAGCATTGGGCTGACCGGATCGATAGCTTTGCCTATCCAAAAAAGATTGTGCCGATCAAGGCAATCCTTGAAAGCTGCGCCAACTAGCTAGATGTGAGCTCTCAGGAGGTTGTCCATCCGGTCCTGAACGAGGAAGCTGAAGTTGTCGAAGCTTTAGCCAATCCCCGGAGAACCGAATGGACACCCATAAGAATGCGCCTCTGACGCCGAAAGGTCGAG
>NZ_JBWBWM010000059.1:0-31514 GCF_056174665.1 Bradyrhizobium sp. WYCCWR15520 | reverse complement strand
CGCCGAGCTGCCCAAATGGCTTCACCGCTACAATTGGCACCGGCCGCATGGCAGTATCGGTTCGATGCCGCCGATCAGCAGACTCGCTCTGACCAGGAACAACCTGTTGAGGCTCCACAGCTAGAGCGGTGGGTTGATCCTTCGGAAACTGTGGTCGTGCAGGGCGCGCAGATCCCGGGCGGGTTGTTCTATCTGGGCGATTTCGTGAAGTTGGACGACCGGCGCTCGACGGATCAGTACGCGATCAATCCGAAGCTCTCCGCGAGCGCAACTCGCCCTGACGTCGAAGGAAGTTCGATGCCCTATTGGCCGTTCGGACGGCGTCCCGACTCCCGCGAGTCTATGCAGGCCGCACTTTTGTTGCCGGAGCCGCTGCAACGAGACCCTGCGGATGGCCGCATTCACCTCTTTGGCCAGAAGATGCACCGCTCGATGGGCGAACACAAACGCGCCAGCACGAAGATGCGCAACATGCTGGAGGCGGCGGGCTTCGACATGCCGGCGAACGGGAAAGTCACGCCTACGCTTGCCGACCAGCTCGGCGCGGCTCTGGACCGCATCGACATCGCGATAGAGCCGGATCGCCGCTATGGGAGCGGCGTCCCTCAACTCGAGGATCAGGTCATCATCTTCAAAGCCGATGTAGGCGGAAAGGTCGATTCCGAGCGATCCAGCTACAGAGCCGTGAAGGCTCAGGTCGAGGTGGCCGTGTTGGCCGCGGCCGCTGACGGCGATGCCTCGGCCGACGAGTTGAAGCGCGTGGTCGCAGGAGTTCGAGACGCCTCGGATCTGTCCCCGATCGAGCAGGCACGGCTGATCGCCTATGCAGCGACTGTGTTCAACAGTCCGCCCAAGCAGGAGCGGGTAATGCGCAAGCTGGGCGAGCGCAGCCCAGAGGAGCGCACGATCATCGCCGATGCCGCACTAGCGATCATCGCTGGCAACGAGAACGTGGATCCGAGCGCAGTGCGCTTTCTGGAGCGGCTCCATAAGGCGCTCGGTCTTCCGAACGAACGGGTGTATTCCGCCTTGCATCGCGCAAGTCCAACCCAGCCTGCCGACGAGCCCGTCGCCATCTCACAAGAAGTCCGTGCCGAGGAGGTACCGACCCCCGTCTCGGAGAAGGCGCTCATTCCGGCCGAGACGGCCAAGGCGCAGGCGGAGTCGGCGCCGGCATCGACGATCCGCATAGATGCCGCCCGGCTTGCACGTACGCAACGCGAGACCCAAACGGTTTCGGCGCTCCTAGCGAATATTTTCGAAGAAGACGCGCCATCGCCGCCCGAACCATCCCCTGCCGTCTCCGGCACGACCGGCTCGCTCGATGGGCTCGACGCCGCACATGCCGAATTGGTCGAGCTCCTCGAAATTAAGGGATCTCTGCCGAGGGCGGAGTTCGAGCAGCGCGCGAAGGACCTCAAGCTGCTGCCGGACGGGGCCATCGAACGGATCAACGATTGGGCCTTTGACCGATTCGAAGAGGCAATCATCGAGGACGGCGAGTACGTCGTCATGGTAGAGCACCTGCGCAACAGGCTGGCTGAACTGAGAGAAGCGGCATGAATCCATCCACTGCACGCCCGATCAAAGCGAAGGATCGGGACACCATCATCCAGGCGCTCGCCGCCGGCGTGGTGCCACGCATAGGGCTGCCGCACATCCAGGTCGGCCGCGCGGCGGAGATCACCGCGCTGGTTCGCGACATCGAACGAATCTCCGACGGCGGCGCGGGCGTTCGCTTCATTATCGGCGAATACGGTGCCGGCAAGACGTTCTTCGCGAACCTGATCCGTCTCATCGCGTTGGAGCGGAAGTGCGTCACCGTCCACGCCGATCTTGCACCGGATAGACGCATCCACGCGGGCGGCGGACAGGCGCGGGCGCTGTACTCAGAGGCCATTCGCAATATGGCCACTCGCACGAAGCCGGACGGCGGCGCGCTGGGTGCGCTAATAGAAAGGCTGGTCACGGACTCCGTTAAGGAGGCCGCCGATCGGCAGCTTTCGGTGGAGACCGTGATCGATCAGAAGCTCGCTCCCATTCAGGATTTCGTCGGGGGATACGATTTCGCCGTCGTGCTGAAGGCTTATTGGCGCGGCAGCGAACATTCCGACGAGTCGTTGAAAACTTCGGCCCTGAGGTGGCTCCGCGGGGAGTTCTCGACCAAGACGGAAGCCCGCCAGGCGCTCGGGTGCGGACCATCATCGACGATGATAACGTCTACGACTCGCTGAAATCCCTCGCCTGTCTGACGCGGTTGGCAGGATATGCCGGCCTGATCGTGATGTTCGACGAGATGGTCAACATCTACAAGCTGCAGAATTCCCAGGCCCGCAATCAGAACTTCGAGGAAATCCTTCGCATCGTGAACGACGCCCTGCAGGGCAATACCACCGGCATCGGCTTCATGATGTGCGGGACGCCGGAATTCCTCCTCGACACGCGGCGCGGCCTGTACAGTTACGAAGCGCTTCAATCGCGTTTGTCCGAAAACCGCTTCGCGGTGAACGGGCTGGTCGACTATAGCGGTCCGGTCATCCGACTGCAGAGCCTCACGCCGGAAGATCTCCTCGTGCTTCTCTCCAACATCAGGAACGTCTTTGCTAGCGGTGACTCCGTGAAGTTCCTGGTGCCGGACGAGGCCTTGACCGCGTTCATGGATCACTGCAATCGCCGCATCGGAGAGGCGTATTTCCGGACGCCACGCACCACCGTCCGCGCGTTCGTGCAGATGCTCGCCGTTCTTGAACAGAACCCAGGCGCACGCTGGCAGGACCTGATCGGCGGGATCCAGATTGCGCCCGATGCGCCCGATATCGCCGTCACGGAGGAAACGACGCAGTCCGCGGGAGGGGAGGGCGATGAGCTCACCAGTCTCCGTATCGGCAACTGAAGGGGCCTTCGGTCGGCTTCATCCAAAGATCAGACGTTGGATACGCGACCAAGGCTGGGATGAACTTCGCGAAATCCAGGCACGCTCCATCGGCACCATTCTCGACGGGGCGGGGGACGTCGTAATCGCTGCTGCGACCGCCGCCGGAAAGACGGAGGCGGCGTTCCTGCCCATCCTGACTTTGATCACGGATAGGAAGGGTGACGGATTCTCTGCAATCTACGTCAGCCCTCTGAAGGCGTTGATCAACGACCAATTCCGGCGGCTGGATGAACTCTGCGAAGCGATGGAGATCCCTGTCGTCATATGGCATGGGGACGCCTCTCAGGCGGAAAAGCGGAAGGCCATCGCGAAGCCTTCGGGTATCGCGCTGATTACGCCTGAATCGATCGAGGCGATGTTGACGCGGCGCCCGGGCGATGCGCATCGCCTTTTTGCGTCGGCAGACTTTATCGTGGTCGACGAACTCCACGCGTTCCTGCAGGGTCCGCGCGGACTGCATGTGGCCAGCCTCCTGAAGCGCATCGACGCGATGGCTCAGAAGCCAGCCCGCAGAGTCGGATTGTCGGCTACCATCGGTGATCTGACCCAAGCTACGGCCTGGCTTCGTCCGTCGGCTCCGCAAAATGTCGACCTTCTCGTCGCGAAGGCGGATTCTCCGGAGTTGCGGCTCCAGATACGTGGCTACGTCGAGCCGCCGGATCTCGACGATCCCGATCATGCGGAAGGAGCCAGCCAAGACGCTCAAGCGCCTAAGCGCATCGCGCTGGACGCGATCTGTGACCATCTATTTTCGACCTTGCGCGGCACGAACAATCTGGTCTTCGGCGGGTCTCGGCGAACCGTGGAGTCGGCCGCCGACCGTCTTAGGCGTCGATGCGAGAAAGCGGGCGTTTCGAATGAGTTCTATCCTCATCACGGCAGTCTTTCGAAGGTTCTCCGAGAGGATCTCGAGATTCGGCTGAAGGACGGCAGTCTGCCGACGACGGCGGTATGTACGTCCACCCTCGAGCTTGGCGTCGACATCGGCTCCGTCAAATCGGTCGCCCAGGTCGGCGCGCCTCGCTCTCTTTCGTCGCTGCGACAGCGTCTCGGCCGAACTGGTCGGCGGCGCGGGACCCCGTCGATCCTACGCGTGTACGTTCGCGAGCCCTACGTCGACGTCAAGTCGGGGATCCTCGACCAATTGCGTCCGAATACTATCCGGTCAGTGGCTGTCGTCCGCTTGCTGCTGGCTGGGTTCGTCGAGCCTGCTGCGCCCAGCCCCGAAACGACCTCCACGCTGATCCATCAAGTTCTGTCCGTCATCGCCGAACGGGGCGGCATCCGTCCGAAGCCGTTGTTCGATCTGCTGTGCGGGCCGGGACCGTTCAACTCGATCGATAGGGCGGACTTCGCGCAGCTGCTGCGTCATCTGGGATCCGGTGAGGTCCGGATGATCGAACAGGCGCCAGACGGCGTCCTGATGCTCGGTTCGGAGGGCGAGAAGATCGTGCAGTCGCGCGATTTCTTCGCTGTGTTCGAGACTTCGGAGGAATGGCGGCTCACCGCGGCCGGGCGCACGCTCGGCACTCTCCCGATCTCGTTCCCGGTTCACAAGGACAGCCTGGTGGTCTTCGCCGGGCAACGGTGGATCGTTCTCGAGGTCGACGAGGCCGGAAAGGTCCTGTCGGTCGCTCCGCATCCGGGAGGCATGGTGCCGCGGTTCGAGCCGTCTCACGGTGAGGCCGCGCACGACCGATTGTTGGCCGAGATGAGGGCGGTCTACCTCGACAACGATGTTCCGGAATACCTGGACAAGGCAGCCCAAGAACTGTTGGCCGAAGGGCGCGATACCTTTCGGGCGCTCGACCTCGATCGGCGCTCCCTCATTCAGGAAGAGCGCGACCTCCACCTCTTCGTCTGGAGGGGCTCGCAGACCACGGCCGTCTTCAGCGCTGCGCTCGGAATGGCCGGCTTGGAGTGCGGTGTCCACGATTTGGGAGTGACCGTGCCCGAGACCACGCCGGCGCAGATGGTGCCCATTCTGGAGAAATTCGGCTGCATGTCCGCGCTCGACCCTATGGACGTCGCAGCTTTCGTGAAGAACGTTCGCTCAGGCAAGTTTCAGGACTTCGTACCGGAGGCGCTCGCTCAGAAGCAGTGGGCACTTCAGAATGGGCAGTTCGTTGGCACGGCCACGGCAATCGCTAAGACTTTGCGCTGACCATCCGCCGATCCTCACTAGACGCGTGTGTAGCTCCGGCAAAGAAGATCGAATCCCCCCGGAGGCCGCGGTAAAATGGTAGGACTGGTTTTTCGGATTTCGAGCGGCATGTTGTTACCGATCACGGCGTCGAGCCGGCGCCTTCTTGATCGGGCGAAGTTGCCGAAGAGTTCAACCGGTGAGAGCATTCCGCGCCTTTCAAGGACTCAGGCTGCGCCAAAATACTGTCAACTCGAGGTGCACCAAAGGCGGGGCTTTTCGTCGGCAGATGCAAGTGCGCAGAAGGGTGGTCGTTCATACGTCTCTCGCCGGTCATCGTACGGGTACATGCCGCGCGTCGCAACGAACCTGGCGTGCACGTCATGACCATGGCCAGCTTGCAGGTGGCCTTCAGGACGGCCGAGGTGCGAAGGGGTGCTGCACCCCAGCGATGGGTGGATCCTGGAGCACTGAGGGGGACGGCAGGCATGTTGCCGCTTGCAATAGCCTTCGTTAATGGAACATATAGGGAACATAACCCGGCTGAAACTTTCGAAAGCCAAAATAAGCGCCCTCGCGATCGCAGCCTGTTGTGGCTTTTTGTAGGAACCCAAAATATACATAGGAAAATACGACTTCTATTTTGGGTTCCCATGAAGCGCAGCGATCTCAGCCACACGATCCGCGAGAGCCTTAAAAGGCTACCGCCGCCCTACGACTCCCATTACGGGATCGTCCCGCCTGCCCCCCCGGAGGACGGCGTCTTCGTTGGAGGAGCGACGAAGGCCTTGGACGCCGCTCAAGCGGCCTTCGGCAAGGTCGATGCCATCGCGGCCCAGATGAAGGACCCCTACATCGTCAGTCGGGTCCTTACCAGACGCGAGGCAGTCAGTTCCTCGTCGATTGAGGGCACCCAGAGTACTCTTGACGAACTGCTTTCCGTCGAAGAGTCGGGTGACGACGGCGCCCGGGACGAAGCGCGCCAAGTCCGCAACTACGCCGTTGCCTTGGACGGATTCATCCCGAGAGCCGCCAAGGACGGCTACAGCGTCTTCACGATGGACCTGATCAAGGATCTCCATCACGCCGTGATGAAGGATGACCCCGACTACCAGGACGTTCCCGGCGACCTCCGCACGCGCGTTGTGTGGATCGGCGGAAACAAAGACATCGCATATTCTAGTTTGAATCCTCCCCCTCCTGCCGACGTCCCCGCCTGCCTCGCCCAAACGGTCGATTACCTACGGAACGAGGGGATGCAGCAGATGACGCAAGGATTCATCACGCGCATGGCGATCGCGCACACCCATTTCGAGGCAGTGCACCCCTTTCGCGACGGCAACGGACGTGTCGGTCGCCTTCTACTTCCACTCATGATGGCGGCGGAGAAGCATGTGCCTCTGTACCTTTCGCCTTACATCGAAAGCAAAAAGAGTGCGTACTACGCTTCGCTTAAGGATGCTCAACAACGGCTCGACTGGGAGCCCATCATCACCTTCATGGCCGACGCCGTGACCGGTACCGTCGAAGAACTCATCCGAACCCGGACGGCACTTTCGGAATTGTCCGAGCGCTGGAGGCAGCGCCGAAAATTCCGAAAGGGATCTGCAGCCATGCGAGCCTTGGATGAGCTTCATAACTATCCGGTCGTGACTGCGAAGCGGCTCGGCCAACTGCTCGATATCTCGCCTGCACAGATAAATCAGGGCATCGCGCAATTGCAAGAAGCCGGCATTCTGCAAGAGAGGACCGGATACGCGCGCAATCGAATCTACGGCGCTCCCGAAGCTCTCGCGATCATCAACCGCCCGTTCGGCGAAGAGCCTATCTTTGCCGAGGTCGATCCGGACGAGATTGATCCGGACGCAGTTTCGGCCGGCCCAAAAGGGCCGTGATCCGCGTTACATTCGAGGACCAGGCAGTCGATCTTCCCTGCGGTTGGTGGTTAATAGCCCGTAAGATGGCAGGCTGACGATCATCACCGGCACGATCGAGATGCTGGCATTACGATCATGGTGGCCGGCACCAGACGATCATCATCATCGGTGGCGCCGCCGGCGATCAGTAGCGCCTGATCCATCAATTGGATCGGAATGTCGTCCGGTCGGGAGCGAAAGTGGGCAGTAGAGCGTCTAGTCGACCCTGCAGCTTCCCTTCAGATCTGTCGTCGTAAGGCGCGGGGCTCCGGCAGCACAAGGCTCAAAGTAGCATAAGAAGCGCCGATCATCGGCCGACGCTACGCCGATGATCAGCATGATGCCGCTGCTCATCGGCGTGTTGATCGACACAGAGCGAGCATGAGACGATCATCGCCACCGGCATCATCATCGTCAGCACCAGCAGCAGCGCCGATCGTGGTGCTGACAATTGTTGACAGCCTGCGGTCATCGATCGCTTGCGATCACCGCGAAACCTATTATCTTCCTTACGGCGAAATCTTAGCGGCGTTAATGTTTGGCTCCGGGCCCGGCCGCCGATTTCCCCTGATAGGCATCGAATTTACGAAATCGTCTCGTTCTTAAAGCCCTGAATCAAATCGCTATTATAGCCCGAGCGAGTCGTTCTTGACGTGGACCAACAACCTAAACCGCAAGGGCGATCCAGGCAGGACTCGAAACTGGAATGAAACCGCTATGAAAGACGGGCTCTAACTATTCAAGCGTGGGAGAGACATTTGCGGTCGCTCGCAAGCGCCCCTCATTTGTAGTTTCGTCGCTCCAGCTGTTGTGTCACGGCTTCCTCCATTACATCCCACGCGGCGCGGTCGTCCTCCAAAGCGGCCTGCTTTATCGCCTTTATGATTTGTGGCGACATCATTGTCAGGAACTGCCTGCTATTACCGAGCGAGCTTACTGTCGATCGCCGCTTTGTAGAACTTGCGCGTGGCGTGACGTTTTGGTTGGCCGAACGTCGGTGGTTTGCGCATCGCCCTTTGGCGCAACAACGCTGATTTGATGACGAAGATCCCAGGCGCAACGTCGCCCTTTGGCAGATCGCGCGATCTCACTCCAGTTGCGAACGACCAGCGCGATTTGGCTCAAGCCGCTGACTAAGCTGACGGCACTGGAGGTCGCCGAGCGTTCGATTCGGTTGATCAATCGGGCGGACTCAGCAGGCATGGCAAGGCCTCTACGGCGTCATCATCACCCTCAGCTCCTCGCGATGGGCACCACCATCATGGCGATGGGAAGACGGCACTCAGAGGGCCCACCGCGCGGACGGGACAGTTCGTGGCTGGGACGTCGGCACAAGACGCGCAGCGGGCAGCTGCATGTGCTTTGAATAAGAGCCAGTGCTCCGGCTAGCCGGTCTCAAGGACGAAGGCGGCACTGACGTACAGCTCTGCTTTCGAGGGCGAAGCGGAATTGTTGTCCCTGATCTGAGACTCACCGATTTGAGGCTGACCTTCGCCTGGTCCAGACGTGCCGACAGGAACATCCCGATCAGAGAAAGCTTCGGAATCTGGCGAGTTCCGTGATGTGATCGGCTAACAAGATTTCCGTTACGAGCGGAGGCTGTGGCGCTGTGTGGATCTCGTAAAGATGACGTGTGACCTCAGGCTTCGTCATAAACTCTCGTATGCAGTCGTCCAGCGTGCCTTCCGCCAGCTGATAGGAGCTTCTGTCTGCACGTCGTTTGTTGTTTATGGAGGGCCATTTGCGAAGCGTGGCGGGCGCATCGAATCGCATGTGAATGCCATTCGCCTCCATCATCTCTGTTGTCGATCGTTCAATGTGGCTGCTCCGCCTCTGAACAGTCGGGAAATGCCTGATTGCCTCATGCTGCGCCATAAGACATTGCCAGCCTTTGCCGAAGCCGCGTCTGCTTCTTTACAAAATGGCGCAAAGCAGATGCCCTCAAAGATCAGTATTCGCTTGCGGGCAGTAACCCCGCTAAGGCCTTGGCTTCCGATTTGAGAGCCTCGATTGCCGCCTTGCGGGCTTTGGCATCGAAGCGCGTCTTGATCGCTGATAGCGAAAGGGCACCCCTCAGGTTGCCGTGTACGTCCATCAACGGCACGGCCGCCGCGGCGGCCTCCGGATCCCGCTCTCCGATCGAAACATAAAAGCCTCTATCGCGGATCTTCTTCCCTTCTACGTTCGTTGGCTCGCGGAATGCAGTGAGAATTCGACCGGCGGCGCCGCAATCAATTGGCAATCGCTGGCCTTCTTCGAGATGATGTCGAACTGAACGTGGAGAATTGACGCGGTAAAGACAGATGCGTTCGTCGCCATCTGCAACATAAAACGATGCAGTTTCTCCCGTTGCCTCAACCAGACGCCGAAGGGATGGCCGGATGACTTCGCCAAGATCCAGACCGCGCTGATAGAGCGCCCCAAGACGCCACAATTCCGGTCCTGGTCGAAACAACCGGTCCGCGCCGCGGACGAGAAAGCCATCAGCTTCCAAGGAAGAGGCCAATCGGAGCACTGTGCTCTTGTAGAGGTCTGTCATCTCGGCAATCTGCGTCAGCGTCATCGCAGACTGCTCCGGGTCGAAACTTTTCAGAATCGCGAGCGCTCTCCTGACGGCGTCAACTCCTATCTTGCTCATCCTTACTCCAAGTTCTGAACAGTAGAACCACCGTAAAATTGAGGTGCTAGAGGCTATCAAATTTGGAGGAAGATAGTTCTGTTTGCCAGAACAGATTGACCTTTTTCACACGCAGGACTATGAGTGCACATAACAGAACGAGTTCTGAAATGCGAGACAATGGAACGCCACCAACGCTGGCCGTTGACTTGCGCGAGGTAATGATCCGCTTCGGCGCATTCATCGCAGTCAAAAGCATGAACGTCCAGGTAGGCGACGCGGAGTTCGTTGCGGTGGTGGGTCCAACCCATTGCGGCAAGTCCACCATCCTGAACACTGTCACAGGCCTCTTCAAACACGCCTCGGAGACGTTCAGATCTTCCGCAAGCCGCTCACGAGACTGAATGATCAGTCCGGCTACATGCTCCAACAGGCGGGCCCAATGCCGTGGAAGATCGCGCAGGACAACATTGGGCTCCGGCTCGTCCTTCAGGGCAAGTCAGTCAAGGAGGCGCGCGCCGAGGCTCGGTTCGGCGTGACGGGGTTTGAGCAGCGTTATCCGCATCAGCTATCAGGCGGGCAACGCAAGCGCGCGGCGATGCAGACGCTCATCACGGAGCCGAGAGTATTTCTTCTGGACGAGCGCTTCTCGGCCCTCGACGTTCACACGCGCCGGCTGATGCACCGCATCCTGCTCCGGCAGGCCGGGCGCCGCTCGTTGATCTTCATCACCCATGATCTCGATGAGGCGATCACGCTCGCTGACCAAGTCGGCGTGATGTCCGCGGGGCCTGCAAGCGGGATGGTCGGCGAGCTCAGGAAGGCGCTGCCTGATCGCCGGGACGTCTCCGCGCTGCAGACCACGGACGAGTTCGTCGCGCTCTATCTCGAAATTTGCTCGCTACCTGGCGCTAAAGTGGAGAAGAGCTATGCCGGCCGAACTAAACTCGTTGTCGCGCAAGGCGCCATATTTGTCGCTCTTGTCCCGATCTCGGAGCTCGGGGGGCGATCAGGCATCATCGACGCGTTCTTGTTTCCGGGGCCGTCGACCCTTGTCGTCGGCAGGATGAGGGAGTGGACGTCGACGCCGGATTTCCGGGGCGATGTTGGAATAACGCTGGTCGAGACGATCCTATCGACTTCAGCCAAAAACTTCACCAATCGCTTCGCCGAGCGTGCGACCCAGCAACTGCAGTAGCAACCGCAGCGGCCGAAGATACCGCAAAGAAGGCTTCGTCAGATGTCCCTGCCGCTCACCGGTATCCGTGTCCTCGACCTGTCGAACGTATTGGCAGGCCCGTTCTGCGGCTACCATCTCGCGCGCCTCGGCTCGGAGGTCATCAAGATCGAAAACTCCCGTGGAGGCGATCTCGCGCGGCGCCTTGGCGCCGATCCGCAAAGGGCAGAGCGCCTTCAGGGCCTCTCCTTCGTCGCCGTGAACGCCGGTAAGCAGTCGGTGGCGCTCGATCTGAAGTCAGAAGCGGGAAGAGAAGTGTTTTTCAGGCTGGTGTCCAAGGCCGACGTCCTTCTCGAAAACTTCCGGCCCAAGGTCATGGAGCGACTTGGTCTAGGTTTTGACGCGTTGCGCAAGCGCAACCCACGGCTCATATATTGTGCGATCTCAGGCTTTGGGCAAAACGGTCCTTGGTCCGCCCGCCCGGCCTACGACCAGATCGTCCAGGGCCTTTCCGGCGCGATGAGTATTACCGGTGATGCAGCCACGGCTCCGCTGCGGACCGGCTTCCCGATCTCTGACACCATCGCCGGGCTAACGGCCGCCTTTGCCATCTCCGCGGCACTCGTCGAGCAGCAGCAAATGGGCAGGGGCCGGTTCATCGACGTGTCGCTGCTCGAGGCGACAATCGCAGCTATGGGATGGGTGGTTTCCAATCACCTGAACGGCGGAGTCGAGCCGCGGCCGATGGGGAACGAGAATTTCACGGCCGCACCCTCCGGCACGTTCCGTACCGCAACCGGCCCGCTGAATATAGCCGCCAATGAGCAGAAACACTACCGGATCCTTTGCGATCTGATCGGCCGGCCGGATCTGAAGACAGATCCGCGCTTCGCTAAGCGCGAAGCACGTAAACTGAACCGCGGGGCGCTTAGCGATGAGTTGAATGCGGCCTTGAGCTGCAGGCCTGCGGAGGAGTGGGAGGTACTGTTGAATGCCGCCGGCGTCCCCGCCGGCTGTGTGCTGACCGTTCCGCAAGTTTTGCGCGAGCCGCAGTTGCTGGAGCGCGGCTTTATCGAGGCGCTGCCGCTCGGCAGGGCTGGCGAACTACCATTACGCATTACGCGCCCTGGTTTTCGGCTGGATGAGGCGTTTCCTGTCCCCGCACTCCCTCCGTCGCTCGGTGCGGACACAGAGCGATGGCTGGCTCGGCTCGGTTATACCCATCCGGAAATTGAGCACCTTATCGCAAGCGGTGCCGCCGGAACGCGACGTCAAGGAGGAGCTCCGCGGGGCCGCCCGGCGATGGGTGGAGCAGCGTGACGGGCAGGGCGTTGCGCGCAAGCAAGCTTCGGCCGGACATAGGCTGACGAGATCGGAGAACAGAATGAGCGAAGCGCAGCTGCGAGAGCAGGCCGCCCATTGGTGGCGGACCTCCATATGCGACATTGCGCCCGGGCGGATCGCCTACCGCGGATACACCATCGAGGAATTGATTGATCATATTTCCTTCCCGGCAATGATCTGGTTGATGCTGCGCGGCGAGCTACCCACACCGGCGCAGGAGCGGCTGTTGCAGGCTGCACTGGTCGCATCAGTGGATCATGGCCCGCATGCACCTTCTATCGCCATCGCGCAGATGGCTGTCAGTTGTGGGCTTCCGCTCAATGGCGCGATGGCTTCCGCGATCAACACGCTCGGCGACCTGCATGGCGGAGCGGGGGAGCAGGCGATCGAGCTCTACGACGAGGTCCTGCGACGCAGCGAGACCAAGAATATGGATGAGGCTGCCGCTGAGGCAATCGATCATTTCACCGCCACGCGCAGCAAATATCTGCCCGGCTTCGGTCACCGGTTTCATCCCGTCGACCCGCGCGCTGACCCGCTGCTCGCACTAGTCGATGCTGCGGTCAGTGATGCTGCCGTCAGCGGTCGCTACGCCAGCGCTGCGCGCGCGATCGAGCGCGTCATGCGCGAGCGCAAAGGCAAGCTCATCCCGATGAACGTCGATGGAGCCACTGCAGTCATCTACGCGGAGCTGGGCTTTGCTCCACCCCTAGCCCGCGGCATCTTCTGCTTGTCACGCGCGGTTGGCATCCTGGCGCATGCATGGGAGCAGACCGGACGCAAGGACCGTAATAAAGGGCCAATGCCCAAGCAGTTCGCCTACAAATATCAGGGGCACCCAAAGCGCGGCCTGAAAGAAGCGCCATGATGTACCTTGAGGGACTGCCGCAGCTCATCCAAATGCGCGTCTTTTCGGCCGTGCACGCCAAATTTCGCCGGCCCGGAGTCCGCTCCGATTGGACGGACGCAAACCGTGTACGCAAGCCCCGGCTGACTGCTTCATCGAGGGGCCGTCGTTCGATGCGTCTGGAAATCTTTATCTGGTCAATATTCCCTTCAGCCGCATCTTCAGGATTGCACCCGATGGCTTCTGGTCCTTGACCATCGAATTGAGGTTGGCCGAACGGTTGAATTGCGCTGATGGCCGCATTCTGGTCGCCAACTGCATGAATGGGCTCGTGGAGCTTATGCTGGTCGCGGCACAATCCATACGTTACTCGGTCACCGAATTCCGAGTCGTTCATGGGCTGCAATGGCCTGTATATCGCCTCCACCGGCCCCATCTACTTTAGCGAGTTAGACCGGACTGCACGACCAAACGGACCGCGTGTTCCACCAGCGTCCGGACCAACGACTAGGTTGCCTGATTTCGAAGGGCCCGAACTGTCTCTTGCTCGATCCGCATTGGTCCGTAGTGTTCATAGCAATGAGGCGCGATAACACCCTTGGCGCGTGCCCCTGATGAAAGATGGTGGTGTCGCACACGTAGGTAGGTTTAGCTCATTTTTCGGAACGAGCGGTCCCGTCGCAGATCTTGGCACTTCATAATACAGAAGGATGTAGCCACGTCCTCAAAACAGCGGTACGTTGGCAAGCTGCATCTTTCTGCCATTTCAATCTGCTTGGTTCGAATGGTCTCAGACCGTCGGCCCTTGCGGTCGCGGCGAGCGGACCTGGCGCCAAACCGACCACTTCCACGCCGCTATGAAGAGAGGCCGCGAGCTCGGGGGTAGGCTAGGCCGTTTGCTGGGGGGGCTTAGAACGGCACACGCACTTTTCGCTGCGACGTTAACAGTCGGAGACCAAGACTATGATTAACATCTTATCGTCCGTCGCCCTGCGACGTGGCGGGGTTGCGCGACCCGACGCCGGGCCGCGGGCCACTGGGCACCAACGTCCGTAACACCCGCGCAAGGGCGCATTTGGCTCAAGGCGGAACCGCTGCTTAGTGCCCGCCAAAGCTTCGTCGGGTGATCGCGGCGCCGATTTCACGTTGATTTAACTTGCTGCCATTCCCTGCCCTAAGCGATCTGCTTAGTATCTATCAGTCTCGTAGAAGGTGACGATTCGCTTCCGTGCGTTGAGCTGGCAAGTGTGCGACACGCTCTCCGATATCCTCACGATTGGCAAGTCTCTGCGAGTCGCAAGAAGTTCATCAGTAGCACCTGCCCTTGTTGGGTAAGTATCGATTCCGGGTGGAACTGTACGCCATAGGTCGGATGAGAGCGATGTGCGAGGGCCATGATCTCGCCTTCATCCGAACGCGCTGTCACCGTTAGTTGCATTGCGCATGACTCATCGAGCTCAACAACAAGAGAATGGTAGCGGCCAACGCAAAGTGGGGACGGGAGGTTCTTGAACAGTCCGCGGCCGTCATGGGTGACGTATGAGGACCGGCCGTGCATCGGACGACGGGCACGCGCGACGCGTCCGCCGAACACGCTCCCAATACACTGGTGTCCGAGGCAGATGCCGAGAATTGGGAGATGACCTGACAGCTCGCGGATTACGGTTGTCGACAGTCCGGCCTCCATTGGCGTGCAGGGACCGGGGGAGAGGACCAGCGCGTGCGGCTTGAGGCAGGCAAGATCGCTGACGCTGACGACGTTATTCCGGATCACTGCCGTTGCGGCTCCCAGCTGGCGAAAATAGCGGGCAATGTTGAAGACAAAGGAGTCGTAGTTGTCGATGATGACAATCAAGATGCACCAGGTGTGTCAGCACGAAACGCGTCAAATATGCGCTGCGCCTTGGCGAGCGTCTCCTCGTATTCGGCCTCTGGATCCGACATGGCCGTGATCCCGCCTCCTGCATGAAATAGAGCCAAGTCATCGTCGATCGTGACCGTGCGGATCGCGATATTTGTATCCATGTGCCCGTTGAAGCCGATAAAGCCGATCGCCCCGCAATAGACCTCTCGCGCCACCCGCTCGATCTCTGCAATGATTTCCATCGATCGCACCTTGGGCGCCCCGGTGATGGAGCCGCCGGGAAAGCAAGCTCGCAATAAGGTGACGGCGTCTTCATCTACGGCAAGTTCACCCGTCACGGTCGACACGAGGTGATGCACTGAGGCATAGGATTCCAGGGCACACAGCGCTGGAACCTCGACCGACTGCGGCGTGCAAACGCGTGACAGATCGTTGCGCAGGAGGTCGACGATCATCGTGTTCTCGGCACGGTCCTTTTCGGACGCGAGGAGGAGTTCAGCGCGGCGCCGGTCGTCTTTGGAATCAGCGGAGCGCGCGGTCGTGCCCTTGATGGGGCGCGTTTCGACTTGCCGTCCATCAAGCTTGAGGAATCGTTCCGGCGAGCTCGAGGCAATGGTCAGCTTGCCGTACCGCAGGAGGGCTGCAAAGGGAGCCGGGTTCAATGACCGTAGCCGACAATAGAAGGCCAGCGGATCAAATGAGCTCGATAAGCGAGCGCTGAAGCGCTGCGCAATGTTCGCTTGGAAGACGTCGCCAGCCAGAATCAAGTCGATGACGCGCTGCACCGCCGCCATATAGCCCTCACGGCTGAAGTTAGAATGCCATGCGCCCGCTGTGGCGGGGAAGTCATTCCGCGGCGTCCTTGGGCGGTCGAGCAGCGCTGCAAACTCATCGGCCCGACGACGCGCACGCTCGCGCCGTCGTGCGGGATCCTGCTCCGGCCAGCCGGTCGAGACGATCCAGCATCTGTTGTCACGGTGGTCGAAGCTGATGACCACGTCATAGAAATGCAGGATGGATTGCGGCAACCTCTGACCGGAGATTGCCGGCGCGGGCAGTCGCTCCAGTGTCCTGTTCAGATCATAAGCAAAGAAGCCGGCCGCACCGCCCTGGAATGGCGGCAGATCGGGACGATGCTCTTCTAGGCACCTCGCGAGCAGGCTGCGAAGCGCTCGCCACGGTTCGCCCGCGAGAGCCTCTGTGTTGTAACTCGCCTGTCCGTCCGTGACCGTATAGGTGCTGAACGGCTCGCAGCTCAGATAGGAATAGCGCCCAAGCAGTTCATGCGTTGCCGCGCTGTCGAGAAACGTCAGGTGCGGTCGATGCGCGAGACAGCGCATCGCGGTGACAGGCTCAATCCACCGCAGTTCACGGACGTGCATCGCCTTGTCAGTCACCGACAACGGGCGGCTGGTGGGACGCGCTCCGATTGCGAATCCCACCGTCGTCTGGCACCCACAAGCTTTTGAGACCGATTGCCAGATTAACCCCCGCCAGTTGACCCGAAGCGCTCATTAACTTCGCTTATCGCTACTGTCGAGCGAACCGCGCATCGGCTGATACATTATAGTCGGCCGCGAACCGTAGCTCCCGAAGGGGTCGTACCCGCCTGATCGATTCCTGATACAGATCATGCGCTTTGTACGCTGCCAGCTCCGTCTCGTTGTCGAACTCACCATACACCACCACGTCGATCTCGTTACCGAGCTGGTCGGTCTTGTAATTGCGCGCAATCTCGAGCCGACGTGCATGCGGGATTGTGGTGAGAACCGATAAGCCTTCGATGATTTGCTCGATATGGGCCTGATCCTTGGCGCTGAACAAGACGATGTGACGAATCATGGGTGGCCTTAAGGAGTGATGTCGCAAGGAGGTAGCTTTACTATCTTGGGATCGAGCCCGCTGCAACGGGGGCGCACCCGCAAGCCGCGTCGCGCGGCAAAAAGGTCGGAGGTTTGGCGCTCTTGCGCTTTGCCCGGGGTTTGCAACGGACCTCGCCAGATCTCGTTCGCGGTCATGACGAGGGAAGGGCAAGGCGCTCAATGGTTTGAATGTGGCGCGCGAGCAGACTACAGGCTTGATCGACGTTGCGCGCCCGCAGGGCTTGCAAAATCAGGCGGTGATCCTGATTGGACCGCGGTCGCCAGCCGCTACTGCGCGCCATCGCGAACACGAGTCGTGAATTTGCAAGCTGTAGTCCGTCAAGGCTCGCGAGCAGGCGCGGCATCGCGCAGGGCGCCACCAGCGCGTGGTGGAAAGCGCGGTTGGCCATTTCAAACTCCTGAATGGTCTGGGCGGTGTCACCTTCAATCAGGGCGAGCTCGATCCGTGCCAAATGGCTCGAGGTGAGCTTTGGCGCCGCATTGCGCAACGCGACCACTTCGAGCGCGGCGCGCATCTCGGCGATCTCCTTCACGGAATTGATATTAAGTGGGGCAACTCGCACACCGCGACGGGGCACGGCAACGACAAGATGTTGGGCCTGAAGTTGCCGAAAGGCCTCGCGCACCGGGACGTGGCTGGAATTGAATTCTCGCGCGATGTGGTCCTGCCGGAGCGGGGCGTCCGGCTGCAGCTCGCCGCTGATGATGCGCTCGCCGATTGCCTCTGCAATGCGCTCCGCGGTCGTCGTATTCTCAGTCATTATAGATTATCTATCATAAACGTTTGCACTCGGGAAGCAGGCGAGTGCCTGGCCATGCGCAACGGCCAGGCGTCAAAGTCGTATTAGGTGCCCTGATTTTGCGGCATTTCTCCAAATCTAGGCTTATTTCGCGGTCCTTAGGCGCCAACGCCACTTTACATCTTTGCCTTGAGCGCTCATCTGGACGCCTGCAAGCTGCGCCGAAGGTCATCTCCTCAATGTTCAAGTACTGTTGCCGTGAGCAAATGTTATAGATTATATCTTTAATTATCTACGGTAAGCGCTAATAGGAAAGCAAGTCTAAATGGTTCATGGCGTGGGAGTGCAAAGGAACGAAAACGGCAACAGCGCGCCGGTTCGCAGTGACTGGGAGCGCGCCGAGGCCGAAGCACTTTATGGCCTGCCTTTTGTCGACCTGATGTTTAGGGCGCAGAGCGTTCATCGCGAAAGCTTCGATCCAAATCACATCGAAACCGCAAGTCTACTCAGCATCAAGACCGGCGGCTGTCCCGAAGACTGCGGCTACTGCGCCCAGAGCGCGTATTACGACACCGGCCTGAAAGCCAGCCGCCTAATGGCTCGCACTGATGTGGTCGCCACCGCGCAGCGCGCCAAGGACGCCGGCGCGAGCCGCTTCTGCATGGCCGCCGCCTGGCGCAATCCAAAGGACCGCGATCTCGATCAGGTCTGCGAGATGGTCAGCGCGGTCAAGGCTCTGGGCCTGGAAACCTGCGTCACTCTCGGCATGCTGACCTTGGGGCAGGCCGCACGGCTCGCTGAGGCCGGGCTCGACTTCTACAATCACAATGTCGACACCTCGCCGGAGTTCTACGGCAGAGTCATCACCACTCGCACCTTACAAGACCGCATCGATACACTTGCGCACGTGCGCGAGGGTGGCATCAAGGTGTGCAGCGGCGGCATTATCGGCATGGGCGAGCGTGCCGAGGACCGACTCGGCATGCTCGTGCTGCTCGCTAATCTCCAAAAGCATCCGGAAAGCGTGCCGATCAACCTCTGGAACGAGGTCAAGGGCGTACCGGTCTACGCCACCGCCGAGCGCCCTGATCCGATCGCGCAGGTGCGCCTGGTGGCGACGGCCCGGATCATGATGCCCAAGAGCGTGGTGCGGTTGTCCGCCGGACGGCAATACATGACCGATGAACTACAGGCGTTGTGTTTTTTGGCCGGCGCGAATTCAATCTTCATCGGTGATGTGCTGTTGACGACCGAAAACCCGAAATCCGACCGGGATGCCGATTTGCTGAACCGGCTCGGTATCACGTCCGGGCTTGCCTGAGTAAAGCAGACCAGCGGCGAACACCTCCCACAAAATTTTCAGTCTAGGTGAACAATGCAGATTACTTTGATGAAAGGTAAAATCCATCGCGCGTCGGTAACCGAAGCCGATCTGCACTATGACGGCTCGATATCGATCGATCGTACGCTGCTGGATGCGGCGGGATTTTTGATAAACGAGCGTGTTGAAATCTATAATATCGAAACCGGAGCGCGCTTTGCTACCTATGTGATCGAGGCGCCCAAGGGCTCTAGCACGATAAGCCTCAACGGTGCGGCCGCTCGAGTCGCGATGCCCGGAGAGAAGATCATCATCGTCGCATATGCCTCCTTCGAAGAGGCGGAAGCGAAAATCTTTAGACCACGCGTTGTGCTGGTTGATCAAGAAAATCGCATCTTACCGGGTTGAAAACATGAAGGCCGATGGATGAAGCCTTGTTCTTGGCTGCCAATGGAATTCTGCGCGTAAATGCGACCTGGGAGTGAAGGATGAGCTCGACCCATGCGGCCAAAATGAGAAATTATGCCACGGCCCTGCATGCCTTAAAAGAAGACGACCGGCTGCGCTGCCTCAAGCCGCGCGCTGGCGTCGACTTTTCTTCGAACGATTATCTTGCGCTGGCGAGCGCGCCTCGTATGAAGATGGCCGTCGTGGCCGCGCTCGAAGCCGGCACACCAGTTGGAGCCGGCGGCTCGCGGCTCCTGCGCGGCAATTGCGAGGAACACGAAAGTCTCGAAGCAGAAGCAGCTCAGTTCTTTGGGGCGAAAACCGCGCTTTTCTTTAGCGGCGGCTACCTTGCAAATTTTGCCGTCCTGACAACGCTGCCGCAGCGGGGCGATCTGCTCGTTCTCGATTCTCTTGTGCACGCGAGTATTCATGAAGGCGCGCGCGCTGGCCGGGCGGAGTTTCGGATAAGCGATCATAACGACGCCCAGTCGGTCGAAGACAAAATTCGTGACTGGCGGGTCAAGGGCGGAACGGGCCGGGTCTGGATCGTGGCCGAAAGTCTCTACAGCATGGATGGCGATTTCGCACCACTTGAAGATCTGGTCGCGCTCGCGGACCGCCACGACGCATTCCTAATCGTTGATGAGGCCCATGCCACAGGCGTTTACGGCAGGCAGGGACGGGGGCTCACGGCGCCGTACGAGGGGAGCGAAAATCTCGTGGTCGTTCATACCTGCGGCAAAGCGTTGGGCGCTGCCGGTGCGCTCGTCACTTGCACACGCGTGCTGCGCGACTTCTTGGTCAATCGTTGTCGCCCGTTTATCTTCGCCACCGCACCGCCACCGTTGACGGCGGTCGCCGTGCGGGAGGCACTCTCAATTTTGCAGGAGGAACCTGAGCGTCAGCAGTGTCTGGCCAAGCTGGTCGCCTTCACCCATCGGGAGATTAGTTTGCGCGGTCTGCGCAGTCCTTCGGACTCGCAGATCGTGCCCTACATCATTGGCGGCAACGCCCATACAATGCGGCTCGCCTCTGCACTGCAGGAGCGCGGCTTCGACGTTCGCGGAATCCGGCCGCCAACCGTGCCGGCGGGAACGGCACGATTGCGAATTTCACTCACGCTTAACGTCAGGGAAGGTGATGTATCCGACATGCTTGATGCGTTGGTCGAAGAGACGTGGGGCGATTCGCGATGACTCAGCGGATCGTGGTGACAGGCACAGATACCGGGATTGGGAAATCGGTCTTTTCCGCAGGGCTCGCCAATCTCCTCGGCGCGAACTATTGGAAACCGATTCAGGCCGGCCTTGAAGGAGAGACCGATAGCGAGCTCGTGGCGCGGCTGGGCAGTCTCTCACCCGATCGCATCGTGCCGGAGCTTTACCGGCTTCGAACGCCCGCTTCGCCCCATTACTCAGCCGAAGTCGACGGAGTTCGCATCGACACAGATGCGATCCATGTGCCGGACAGCGGGGATCGTCCGCTCGTGATCGAGGGCGCCGGCGGGCTAATGGTCCCGCTGAGTGGCGGCACACTTTTTGTCGACGTCTTCGAACGCTGGCGGCTTCCCGTCGTGCTTTGCGCAAGCACGCGACTTGGCACCATCAATCACGCGCTGCTGTCGATAGAAGCTCTGCGAAAGCGCCAGATCCGCATTCTCGGAATTGCATTCATTGGCGAACGCAATTTTGAGCCTGAGAGGGCAATTTGCGAAATCGGACGCGTGCGTTGGTTGGGGCGATTGCCTTGGCTTTCTCCTTTAACGGCAAACGCGCTGCAGGCGGTCTTCAAAGACTCGTTTCTCCCTTGGGACTTCAAACCATGATCAAGACGAAGTCGCCGATCTGGCATCCGTTCACGCAACACGCGCTTCAGGATGAGATGATCAAGATCGTGCGTGGTGACGGCGCTTATCTCCACACCGCGGACGGTCGCCGTATCATAGATGCAATCTCATCTTGGTGGGTCGTGACCCATGGTCATTGTCATCCACATATCGTGCGCGCGATTCAGAAGCAGGCAGGCAAGCTCAACCAGATGATCTTCGCCGGCTACACCCATGATCCAGCTGAAGAGGTTGCTGCGCTACTTTTGAAACTCGCGCCCCGTGGCCTCGACCATGTCTTCTTTTCCGACAGTGGCTCAGCCAGTGTGGAAGTAGCTTTAAAAATGGCACTCGGTTATTGGCATAACATCGGCAAGCAGCGAATACGCATTGTCGTGATGCAACATTCCTATCACGGCGACACGGTTGGGGCGATGTCGGTAGGTGCTAGAAGCGTGTTCAACGCGGCGTACGGGCCCCTTCTATTCGAGGTTACCTCAATCCCGTTCCCCGCGGCAGGTCGTGAGCAGGTGACGCTTGATGCGCTCGAGTCCGTTTGTCGAAACGAAATTCCGGCCGCCTTTATCGTGGAGCCTCTGATATTGGGTGCGGGCGGAATGCTGATGTACCCAGCGTGGGTGCTAAAAGAGATGAAGCGAATCTGCGAAGCATCCGAGGTTCTGTTCATAGCCGATGAGGTCATGACGGGCTGGGGCCGTACCGGAACCTTATTCGCCTGCGAGCAGGCCAATGTGACGCCCGATATTGCCTGCTATTCGAAGGGCCTCACGGGAGGAGCGCTTCCGCTCGCGGTAACACTCTGCCGCGCGGATATTTTTCAAGCGCATTATTCGAAAGACCGTACGCGTACCTTCTTTCATTCGAGTTCATATACCGCTAATCCAGTGGCCTGCGCCGCCGCAAAGGCTAACCTGGATCTCTGGCAAAGTCAGGAATACCGCCAGCGCGTGGCGTCGGTTGCCACCATGCAAGAGCAGGCCGTTGAGCCATTCCGCACCGACCCGCGCTTTGCAAACGTCCGTCGGGCGGGCACCATCACAGCACTCGATCTGCAAACGAGCGATGCCGGCTATCTCGCTAGCATCGGACCGAAGCTTCAGGCCTTCTTTAAAGACCGAAATCTGTTGCTGCGCCCGCTCGGCAATACGATCTATGTGATGCCGCCTTATTGCGTCACGGCGACAGATCTTGACCAAATCTATGCCGCCATCAGGGATTCTGCTGATGCGCTGGCTTGAGGGTGCCTTGGTGCGTGTAGCAGTAGGAGCATTTGACCTTTTCGGCGCTTAGGCAATAGTTATCTAGCTGAATATCAATCTACAGCAAACTTTAGAACCGATCTGAGAGAGTGTTGCTGATACACCAGATACCAAACGCGCCCGTAGATGGGGTGAATTCGCTAATGTTGCTGATAGCGCTCCCACAGGGTGTACGGCAGCGCGACCCAAAGACGCTCCCCATGAGGAAAGCGCAGCTGAGAAGTTCTTCTTTGATGGTCCGCGGTCAAAAAGTCTCCGCACGTTCTTATGAGGAACGCGAACACCTCGGCTTCGCCAAGGCAGCCGCAAAATCTACATCTTACCCAGCCCACAGTGAACATGCATTTCGAGCAGCTGGAGGTAAAACCGGATGCTGCCCTCTGACAGCGCAAAAGCCAGCGACGAGATCGGGTGAGTGCTGCCACACGCACCCCATCAGCCCGGCTAGTTGAAATCGGTCGAAGAAAGGCGTGCGATCGCAGGATTTAACCGCCGACGCGCCGCTCATTGCATTAATCAAGATGAATACATTCGTTACAAATTGGAAATCTCAGCGAAGCACTTCGATTGAGCGGTCGCTTTCACCAAGGCGGCGCACATCAGGGTCAAACTCTTGCGCGCATTGCCCGTACGCTAATGGGGAGACTTGGCATCGCCGGCGCGGCATTTCACGTGCGGGCGTGATGCTGAGGCGAAGAAAGTGCAGGGGGTATCCACCTAACTCCGACAGGAGGCGAGATGCGCAACAGCTCCCATATTCCCTACCACGGTCCAGTGAGGTGCTGTGCGATATGCGGCGGAAAGTTCGGGCTGATCCGCCACTACTGCTGGCGAACGGCCCTTTGTTCCATGAAATGCGTCGACCGCCTCAAGGCGCGGCGGGAGGCCGACCACAAATGGCTTCGCTGGTTGCGAGCGGCTTAATAGGCGGCACCGAGACGCCGCGGGAGACGGGGTCGGGGCAGAAGCGCATTAGCGGAGTTGAGAAACTTGTCATTAGAATTCGGTGTGACGCATTAAAGAGTAACATGGAAGTATCAGGTGACAGAGACGTCGGCAACAATCATCGACTTTACAGCTTACAGGATGAACAAGCGTGCCGCGGCTGACCTGTCGCGCGACGTAATTTGGTTGACTGCGCCATATCCAGCGGTCGCATCCTCGTCTCTTCTGGCCGTTTCTGGCCTGGATCCCGTTTGGTTTGCTGGATCCGTCCGTGTCGGAACAGGAGCCTTCGTGAGCAGTCCCCGGACGCGGCGCGGGGAACTAGTGACGGAGATGGATGCGCGACTGTTAACGTTTGTGCGTGGGTTCCCAATTTTGGAGACGAGATCGTTCTTGCCAGCATTGACAGTTTTCTCTCGACTTCCATAGGAAGCACTGACTGCAGGGATACGAGGCAAGCGATCGATCGAGATCTATAATAAGTCAAAGTTAAGAGCAGCCTCCTTGAACGTGTCGCGATTCCAATGCTGCAGCGGTGAATGGTGGAGGGACGTCGTGTCGCCTGGGCCGCCGCGTACGCATGATACGGCACGCATGGCCGATCCATCGTCGAAGTATCCTGGTCGGAGATAGTGTTGGCAATGTCGGCCTGGGATTCGGCAAGACAGCGTCTGTCAGCATGGCCTAGGGAATTATCCCTTGATGCGGCTGCTGCGCAGACAGGCAAACCCATGCTTTGCTTCTGGCGGAACGCCGGAGGACCATCTCGGTCTCACCCCCGGAGTGTTAATGTCATGCGTAGATCCGAGGTGCAGGGAATGAAAGCCGACCAAACGGGAGTGTGCTAAGATATATGTAGACTTGCACTGAATAGGTGTTTTCGTGGATGAGCAGTTTTTAAAGGACCGGGCCCAGATCATTCGCGATCTAGCGGACAAGGCAGACCCTTTCATTAGAAAAAGGCTGCTGGACCTAGCGGAACGGTATGATAGACGTATAAGACCGACGGTCTCAGATGACAAAGCGCGGCGAAACTAATTGGTCGTGGAACTGTTCCGACCGATCAGGCGACTCACCATTGATTGCACGTGGCCGATTTCGTGGTCGACATCCATGAGCGACGCTCTGGAGTCCGCCTGAAGGGACCCGACCGCACGTTTTCTTCAGAGCCGCTCGCGCCTGAAGACGCGGAGGCGGCTTATTACATTACGAGGACGTCAATCGCCCGTCTTGCGGAGGCGTCCTCTTCTCGAAATTAGGATGGGTGACCGTACGCCGGCATTTACGAACAACTGTTCGCCGAGGCTAATGACCTGTATCTGCGAGAACCTGCTCGCACCATGCGTTTTTGCGGTCAGAGCCATTGAGATCCTGCAAATCAATCTCTTGCCGGATGCAGAAAAAAGGCCGCGCGAATGTTACGCGCGGCCAAGTCAGGGAGGAACGCCCCAAGGGGCGGCTGAAGGAGCATCGAGATGAGTAGATCGATCACTCACCGAGAACTCCAAGCTTGTGAGAGCATCAGTGTTACGAGACGCTTTTTTGTTCGTCTCTAGTCGCGCGAAGTGATCGAATACTTGAGTTCTTGCGCGGTTTGGCGGTAATTTTTGTACATGTCTCGCATCTTTTGTGCAAAGATGATCAGCTGGACGCATCGTTCAGCTCGACGTATCGGTCGGTCTACCGCGATAAGCCCGGATACCTAAGGAGGTCACCGTTCCCTTCTTTGTTCAGGCGGGATGTCGTTTCGGCGACACTCATCACGGGTCTCGGTGATCTATTACAAGCCTGTACGTGACGTGCGCTGCGAGTTCAGAATCGTGAGAAGCTACAGGCCTATGGGAATGTCAACGTAGCGCATCGATGGCTCGTCAGCGTCCGCCGGACCGAGCTGGTCCGAAGCCGACTGGCAAGCCGCAAGCGCTGCCGATGTCTGCTCTATGGCCTGCAAATGGCGAAGCATCACGCGGATATGGCGCGGCCAAAATGGTCGTTTCGGAGTGCGACGGTGGACGGTTCGAGTCCGCAGACGACAGAATGGATGACATGCCGCTCGAAGGCCACGAGATCGGGGGTGCCCGTAACTTTCAAGCACGGGCCAGGAAGGTGATGCGGCAGTCGTGCCTGAACGGGCTGTTTTTGGCCAAGGTGGTCGCTGAGCCGATGCAGGCGATAGAGATGCGCGGAGGTGGGCAACCTTCGGTCAATGGCTACGTCAGCGCATGGGTACGGCGATGCGACAGTAAGTTTCGGCAAGATATGGGTGTGCCTCGCGATATAGCATGTAGGCGCGTGCAGAGTTGGAGGCGGCCGCCTACCGATTTTCCTGCGGCGCTCACCACCGCGGAAAATTCGAACCTTTGCCGAGCGGATGCCGGGCGTGCCGCTGCTCGCCAATGTGACCGCCTTCGGCAAGACGCCGTTTCTTGCGGCGGCAGAATTCGAAATAACTAATCAATGGCGATCTGGCTCGTGTCGGCGCTGCGGGTGGCGAATAAGGCGCAGGAAGATGTGTAAGCTGGGATCGCGCAACCGCCGCACCCACATGATTGTCGATCGAATCCAGACGTGCGCCCAACTCTATGCCACGATCGGGCCACACGACGACGAGGCTAGATGCCTCCGTTCTCCAGACAATCGCTCCGAACCGCACAAAGAATTATCGAGAGGTTGACGGAACAGTCCTCTTGCAGGTAATCGGAGATGTCGAGGTTCTCCGGATGGATCCGGAGCTAAGAGGGAAGCCGGTGCGATGCCGGCGCTGCCCCCGCAACTGTAAGCGGCGAGCCGCTGTCCAATAGAAGCCACTGAAGCCACGCGGCTTTGGGAAGGTCGGATAGCGGCGACGACCCGCGAGCTAGGAGACCTGGCCCGACAATATATTCGTCCACGGGCGGGGTGTCCCGGTGGTGCGCCAAGCAGTTGCCGCTTTCCGCGGCTTTTCTGCACGCGTCCGCCATGGCCTTTGCTCCCAACATGGGGTTGAAGCTATGTCTCTTCTCTCGATTCCTGTCGCTACCCTCGGTACGCCGCGCATCGGTCCGCGCCGCGAACTCAAACTCGCGCTCGAGAGCTATTGGGCCGGAAAATCTGACGAAACGCAGCTTCTTGAGGCCGCGGCTGCGCTTCGCGCCGCCAACTGGGCGCGGCAGAAATCGCTCGGCGTAACCGTTATTCCTTCAAACGACTTCTCGCTTTATGACCATGTGCTCGATACCAGCGTGATGGTCGGTGCCATTCCGGAAATTTACGGTTGGAGTGCAGGCCCTGTTTCGCTCAAAACCTACTTTGCGATGGCACGGGGCGTGCAGCGCGATGACCATGACGCGAATTGCGGTCACGCCGAGCACAGCGCGGCAGCGCAGGAGATGACCAAATGGTTCGACACCAATTATCACTACATAGTGCCGGAATATCACAAGGATCAGACCTTCACGCTTTCCTCTCGCAAGCCGATCGAGGAGTACGAAGAAGCGAAAAACCTGGGTTATCAGACGCGCCCGGTGCTTGTTGGTCCGGTCACCTTTCTCAAGCTCGGCAAGAGCGCCGATCCTGCATTCGATACGCTGTTGCTTCTCGATAGGCTGCTGCCGGTCTATGTAGACGTTCTCCGCGAACTCACCTTAAGGGGCGCCGAGTGGGTGCAACTGGACGAGCCATGTTTGGTCCTGGACCTCGATGCTGCCACACGCGACGCGCTGCGCCGGACCTACACCTATCTGGCGAAAAAGGTTCCCGACGTGAAGATCATGCTCGCTACCTATTTTGGAACGATCGGCGATAACCTGGAAGCCGCTTTGACGTTGCCGGTTGCGGGCCTTCACATCGACCTGGTCCGCGCCCCGGAGCAGTTGGACGTGATTGTCGCCGACGCTCGAAGGGATCTTGTCATTTCCCTCGGAGTCGTCGATGGCCGCAATGTCTGGCGTTCGAACCTTCCAGCGGTGCTCGACCGGCTCGAACCTGCCATCGCAAGGCTCGGCAAGGACCGCGTGCAGATTGCACCCTCATGCTCGCTGCTTCATGTCCCGATCGATCTCGAACTAGAGACCGATCTCGATCTCGATGTGAAAAGCTGGCTTGCTTTCTCCGTCCAGAAGATCGGAGAACTCGCAACGCTGGGCCGCGTGCTGGCTAAAGGATGGGAGGAAGCGGCGGATGTACTTGAGGCTTCGGAGGCCGCGGCCGTCGCGCGCGAAACGTCACCCAACGTTCACAATGCGAACGTCGCCAAGCGAATGGCTGCAATCGATGGCAGCATGCGGCGTCGTCACAGTCCTTTCGCCCGGCGCGCCGAGGTTCAGCGCGCGCGGTTCCGATTGCCGACATTTCCAACGACGACGATCGGATCGTTCCCGCAGACGCTGGAGGTTCGCAACGCCCGCGCAGCCCATTCCCGGGGAACGATGAGCGACGCACAATACGAGCAGTTTCTCAAGGAGGAGACGGCGCGTGCGGTGCGCTGGCAGGAAGACATTGGTCTCGACGTTCTCGTGCATGGAGAGTTCGAGCGCAATGACATGGTGCAGTATTTCGGTGAGCGGCTGTCCGGCTTCGCATTCACCAAGCATGGTTGGGTTCAGTCCTACGGCTCGCGATATGTCCGGCCGCCCATCCTGTTTGGCGACGTCTCCCGGCCGACGCCGATGGCGATGGAGTGGTGGCGCTTCGCGCAATCGCTGACCAAGAAGCCACTGAAGGCGATGCTGACTGGGCCGGTGACGATCCTGAACTGGTCATTCGTCCGTGATGATATTCCACGGAGCGAAGCATGCCATCAGATCGCGCTCGCGATACGTGACGAGGTGATCGATCTGGAGAGGTCCGGCGCGATGATGATCCAGATTGACGAGGCTGCGCTCCGAGAAGGATTGCCGCTGCGCAAGTCACAATGGAAGACCTACCTCGGCTGGGCAGTAGACAGCTTCCGCATCTGCTCGGCTGGGGTGGCCGACGAGACCCAGATCCACACCCATATGTGTTATTCAGAGTTCAACGACATCATCGATGCGATCGCGGCAATGGATGCCGATGTCATCTCGATCGAGACGTCACGGTCAAAAATGCAGCTGCTTGATGCCTTCAAGAGCTACAAATATCCAAACGAGATCGGACCGGGCGTTTACGACATCCATTCGCCGCGCGTCCCGGATGCAGCCGAGATGAAAAATCTCATTGCGCTGGCGCGGCAGCGGCTTTCCGATGCGCAGCTCTGGATCAATCCCGATTGCGGCTTGAAAACGCGCCGATGGGAGGAGGTGCGTCCCGCGCTAACCAATATGGTCGCGGCTGCCCGTGAATTGCGGGCGGCGTCCTGATCCCAGTTGCCGATCTCCGACGTCTTTTTTCACAGGGGGCGCCGATGCGTTTTCTAAATCAAATGCGTCCGCTTTGGAAAAGAGGGGCCCTGTTGCTGATTCATCGCTGGTGGGAGCGATGTAGCGTGGTGGCGAGAAAACGATCCTGAAGTTGGTCGGAAGCAAGGCTCAAACGATCGAGGGGAACGAAATGCTCTCGATCCATCTCGGTACTGCTGGAGGGTTGAGTTATTGAGTTGAGTGTTTGCCGACTTTGGGAACCGGAACGGCGAAGCGTCGGACGATTTGCGAATGGTCGACGCGGATCCGGACGATTCGTATCGTCTTGCCCGGTCATGTGAGGTCAGGCCGGAGGGCGCTTTCGCTTCCTCGTCTCGCGGGCGAACCAATCGTCTTCGTTCACCTGAGACAAGGCGACCTTTTCGCGCTGGAAGATCGCTGGGCTCATCAGTAGGTGCCATTGTCGAAGGCGTCGCGAGAGATTACTGGCTGCACTGCTGCTACCCACGGCGCTCCACGCCACCTCCGTCGCTATCCCCCACCCAACAGAGCAAATCCGACAGCCAGGGCGAAAACGGCATCGGAGAAAACTTTGGCGTAAGGTCGCAAACCCGATGAACCAGAGTCTATTGCTAATCGCAAAGTAGGCAAGAATATAGCTCCGTAGCGGAGCGTCCTTGTCGTGATGCGCTTCCAAAGCTCTTCCTGCCTTCTGAAGGCGTGAACAGCACCAGGCCGTTGTTCGTTCTGCGCCTTCTATCCTGTTCGCCTGATTTCCAGACGGAAGGCGCGGCGCTAGCGCACTAACGCTAATCACAGTTCCGGAAATCACAAATCACTTGAGGCGAGCAGGTGCGTCGAGTTTAAATGATCTGATACGCGATTTGATTGAAGTGATTCGGAGAGAAGAACATGCCCAAAGGCAAGGTGAGGCTGTTTAAGGAGGATAAGGGTTACGGCTTTATAGGGCCTGACAGCGGTGGTGAAGACCTCTTCTTCCACGTGAGCAGCTTATCGCCCGGTGTAACGCTCAAGCAAGGCGACCGCGTCAGCTATGAAACCGCTGTAGACCACAGGACGGGACGTGGTCGAGCCGAAAAGGTCGTGATCGATTGATCATAGAGACTTGGGCAGATTCATCCCGGCCCATACGAAGGCTTATTAGCGAGGGCGTCAGAGCGCCTTTCGCTTCTCCGACACGATATTGGTCTGCGAACAGAACTTGCTGCACTATGCTACCGGAGTGGCCAACACCCGACAGCGCGAGAATCACGCACTCGACCAAGCTTGCGGCATACCTCGTACTCCAGTTTACGATAAAGTCGGCAGGCGCTATCTCGAGTCGGTTGGCATGCAACGTGTAATCGCGAACGCCGTGCATCTCGCAAAAACTTTCGTTTGGCGAGATCTATAGCCTGCGCATTGTCTAAGACATCCAAGCCCACTATGCCCTCACAGATGTCACACTACTTGGCCGTTCTCGCCGAGGACATTCTTATAAAATCGAGCGATAATGCGCGACATACATATGATCTTGCTTTACCCGTCCAGAATGAACCGCCAGGTTTAGTTTCCCGACTGACATCGATTGATCTTCGTCAACTTGCCGGAATGCGTCGGGGTCGGAGCGCCTGCTTATTCACATCGGGCAACCTGAATTCGTTCGACTTGAGCTCGCTCAATGTGACCAGCTAACCTCGCGTGCTTGAATAGCCTAATCGACAGCGAGGGCTCGCCTTGTACAATTTTCTCGAACAGACGGTTGCCCATTACATGACGCGAGAGCCTCGGACGGTTTGGCGCGATATGACGGTGTGCGAACTTGGCAACCTTTTCGAGAAGGAAGATTTCAATGCCTATCCGGTCATGGACGGATCGCATGTGGTCGGCATCATGTCCAAGCTTGACTACCTGTCCTGCTTCGTTTTCAGCCCGGCGCGCATCCTCCCGCGCTACCCCGACCTGATGCAGCGGACGGCCGTCGATCTGATGAGGGCGGAATTTATTTATGTCGCGCCGTCAACGAGGTTGACCCGCGTGCTGGAGCTGATGATCAACCACCGCGTTCGCAGCATGCCGGTGCTCGACAGCGAGCAGCGGCTTGTCGGCATCATTTCGAGGAAGGACGTAATGCGAGCGCTGCAGGATTGCGCCACGGCGGATGCTGTTTCTCGCCCGATCTCCTAGGCGACTGCCTTAATGCACCTTCAATCTTCGATCTCAGCAATAGATATGCGAACGATAATCCCGTGGCGTGGTAGGCGCGATTCGTTCCAGTCGTTGGCTAATCGTCAATCGTCTCTCCAACATGATGGTCGAAGTTGGATTGATCTGGACGAGGTCCAAACGAACGCAATGTTCCAGAGTTCGGATTGGTGAGGTGGAACCGCGCTTCCGCTTCCGTTGTTCCGTCGCGGACCACGCGCAGGGCGGCGAACCGATTAGCCCGCCCATCGAGACATAAAATCAAATCGCATCCTGGCAGAGTGAGGAATTAGTGTAACACCCAGCCACCTCCTTAGTTTTCCTCATCCGGCCGCAGTTTTGCGATGCGACGCGCTTCGCCGCGGGCCCGCCGAGCGCGGCGTCGATCCTGAACCAGGGGCGCAACGATCATATGTCAGGTACCCGCGCCGCGTTTGGGGGAGAGCCCGGCTCTTACGAGAAAAGTGCGATGGCAGAATCGGCTTCAGAAAAAGGTTGTTCGTGGCGATCCTGCTCTGTTCAAAGCCAGCTTGATTGGTGGTGGGAGCTGCTGCGGGCTTTATCAGGCCCGTGATAATTAGTCGGCCGTGAAGAACGCCGGATTTCAACTCGGGACGAATTGAAGTCGGACCGTGAGCTGGGCGAGGAACTGGCGCAACAAGAGCTCGAGCCAGCGGATGAGACGCCGGAAGTTGTAGCCCGCTGCG
>NZ_JBWBWM010000058.1:0-32359 GCF_056174665.1 Bradyrhizobium sp. WYCCWR15520 | reverse complement strand
CTCATAGAACAACGCAGCTTGTTCGATTTGCCGATGCCCCATCATGACCTTCAGTCCTGCCAATTAGACAGACTGAATCACTGATATCTCTGCGTCGCAACAGCCGCCTTTTTCAACACAATCGGCCGCAAGCAGACCAGACACTCAAACACCGCCCCAGGGAACGACCGTTTCACCAAAACGTCGCGGGCCGGATTGAGTGGCCGCAAAGGAAGGCCACCGGCTACGTTCAGACCTCACTCAATCGTCAGCCCGGCCTTATGGATCAGCGGCACCCAGCGGTCGATTTCCGACTGGACGTAGGCGCGGAAGCCGGTGGGGGTGTTGGTCGCGTCTTGGGGCATTTCCAGGCCGAGCGGGGCGAGGCGGGCGCGCAGGGTCGCGTCCTGAGTGGCCTTGCGGATCGAGGTGTTGAGCCGCTCCACGATCGGTTGCGGCGTGCCTTTGGGGGCGAGGAATCCGAGCCAGACCGGGAAGTCGAGGCCATCGACGCCGAACTCGTTGGTGGAGGGCACGTCGGGCAGGGTGGAAATTCGCGCCGAGCGGAACACCGCCAGCGGGCGCACGGTCTTGGCCTGAATCTGGGCCAGCGCCGTGAGCGACACTTCGACCATGTAGTCGATCTGGCCGGCGATGAGATCGTTCATCGCCGGGCCCGTGCCGCGGTAGGAGACCAGATTGACCTTGGTGCCGAGACGCACGTTCAGCATGGCCGCGCCCATATGCGCCGACGAGCCGGGGCCGGCGGTACCGACATTGAGCTTTGATTCATTGGCGCGGACATAGTCGACGAACGCCTTGAAGTTATCGGGCGGAAGATCGCGCTTGACGATCAGCACCTGCGGGAGATCGCCGAGCAATCCCAGATGTTCGTAATCCGTGATCGGGTTGTACTTCAGGTTTTTATAAAGCCCGACGCTCGACACATGTGTGCCGGCCTGACCGATCTGGATCGTATAGCCGTCGGGTGTCGCGCGGGCAGCCCTGGTCGAGCCGATCGTGCCGCCGGCACCGGCGACGTTTTCGATCACCAGCGTTTGCCCGAGGTCGCGCGAGAGGAATTCGGCATAGATGCGCGCGATTGCATCGGTCGGCCCGCCGGCGGCGAACGGCACGATGACGTTGATCGGCCGGTCCGGATAATTCGCCTGTGCGCGCAGGATCGAGGGCATGCAGAGGGCGCCGGCCAAGCCGAACGTGACGGCGCGGCGATCGAGCGTGCGGGTCGCCATGAATCAATCCTCCCAAATGTCTGTTGTTTGTGTGGTCTATCGTTTGCCGTGACGCGCGAGCACGCGGTCCACCATCGCTCCGGCTGTGCCGAGATAGTTTGATGGCTCGCACAACGCGGCGAGTTGGTCGCGCGGAAGTGCGGATGCGATGGCCGGACGCCGCAACAGGGCATCGAGCAGGGCGTCGCCGCGCTCGAACGCATCGCGGCAGGCGGCATAGACCTCGTCATGGGCCGCCTGGCGGCCGAGCGCGGGCGCAAGCCCCATCATGACCGCTTCGGCTACAATCAGCCCGCGTGTGGATTGCAGGTTTCGCTTCATCGCCTTGGGGTCGACGATCAGGCCGGACAGCATGAATTGCGCCTGCGAAAGCGATCCGGAGGTCAGCAGACACACTTGAGGCAACGCCAGCCATTCGCAATGCCAGGGACCGGTGGCGCGCTCGAGATCCTGCACCATGGCATCCAGCATCAGTGAAGCGGCGTCGCGGGTTGCCTTTGCGTTCGCCAGCAAAATTTCCGAGGAGATCGGATTGCGCTTTTGCGGCATGGTCGAGGAGGCGCCGCGATGCGAGGAGAATGGCTCGAACACCTCGCCGATCTCGGTCGCCATCAGGATCATGACGTCGTAGCCGATCTTGCCGAG
The DNA here is from genome assembly GCF_056174665.1 of Bradyrhizobium sp. WYCCWR15520. Classification (NCBI taxonomy): domain Bacteria; kingdom Pseudomonadati; phylum Pseudomonadota; class Alphaproteobacteria; order Hyphomicrobiales; family Nitrobacteraceae; genus Bradyrhizobium; species Bradyrhizobium sp. WYCCWR15520. Next base: position 30,482 of record NZ_JBWBWM010000058.1, on the reverse strand, counting down.
CGCGCCGCAGATCACGGCCAGCGTCTGGACCAGTTCGACCAGCCCGTCGCGGGCGACATGCCAGGTGATGTCAGGCTCAGTGAGACCGAGCGCGCCCGCGTAGGCCGCACGCACGTCCAGTCCGCGCTCGCCGAGCGAAGCCAGCGTGCCCGCGGCGCCGCCGAGCTGTGCCTGAAGGGCGCGAGGCTTGGCCTGCTCGAGTCGTTCGGCCGAGCGCTGCAGCGACGATAGCCAAATGGCAGCCTTGTGCCCGAACGTGATCGGCAGCGCCTGCTGCAGATGGGTCCGGCCCGCCATCGGCGTATCGCGGTGGAGGCGGGCGAGACCCGCGAGCGTGGCGATGACCTCGGCGAGCTCTGTTTCGATCAGCGCCACCGCTTCGCGCAGTTGCAGCACGGTCGCCGTGTCCATGATGTCCTGGGTGGTCGCCCCCCAGTGCAAATAGCGGCCGGCTTCGCCGAGGTGCGCCGAGAGCTGGCGTACCAGGCCGACGATGGGATAGCCGACATTCTCGGTGTCGCGCTTCAACTGCTCGATATCCAGCGCGATCGCCGGCGCCTGCCGCGCGATCGCCTCGGCCGCCTCGCGCGGAATCACGCCGGTCTCGCCCTGTGCGGTGGCAAGCGCGACCTCGGCCTGCACATAGGCCCTGAGCTGCGCCTCGTCGGAAAATACCGCCCGCATGGCAGGCGTCGAGAAAACGTCGCGATAGAGGGCGCTGTCGAACATCGTGCTGGCCACGCGCTTGTTTCCTCTCCGTTAATATGTACGGCCATATGATTGATACGTACAAATTTGTCAAGTGCGGGTGCGGGGCTGTAGAAGCCGTGCTATGGCAGCGACCCGACCCGCGAGAACCGTTCGACATGCCGATCTACGAGGACATCGCCCGCGATTTGTTGGAAGCGATCCACCGCGGCCAGTACCCGATCGGCGGTCTGATTCCGACCGAACTCGAGCTTGCGGCGCGTTACGATGTCAGCCGTCAGACCGTGCGGGCGGCAATGCGCCGGCTCACCGAGCTTGGGGCGGTGTCGCGCCGGAAGGGCTCCGGCACGCGGGTCGAGACGCGCGAACGGCCGCAAGAGAGCTTTCAGCAGACGCTCGGCTCATTGAGCGATCTGGTTGAACTCGCCGCAGCTACCGATCGCGATATCAGGCGTATCGAGACCGTGGTGATGGATCGCCAGACCGCAAGGCGCTTTGGCTGTCAGCCGGGGTCGCGCTGGCTTCGGATTCCGTACGTTCGCGCATCGACCAAGCCCAAGAGCTCGCCGCTCGCCTGGGTCAATGTTTATGTCGAGGAAAGCTATGCGGATGCCGTAAGCGACATCCGGAAGGACCGCCGCCTGGTCTGCGACATGATCGCGGACAGTTATGGCGTGATCGCTTCCGAAGTGCATCAGACCGTGGCGGCGACCGTGATTCCGACCGAGTACGCCAAGGCGCTGGGGGCGGAAGCCGGATCGCCCGCGCTGGAAGTCATCCGCCGCTATCTGGATTCGCACGGCCGCCTGTTCGAGATCTCGGAAAGCATCCATCCCGCCGGCCGCTACGTCGTGACGTCGGTGCTCAAGCGCGTCGGTAATCAGGCGACGGCAGACGGCCGTCCGGCGCGATCTCCCGGCAAGACCAAATCGCGCTCCTGAGGCGGGCGGCAGAATTTTCGCGCAAGCCACAGCGTTCAGAACGCAAATGGCGGGCAGGGGGGCATCCCTGCTCGCCATTTCTGCGGTTCCTTGGAGGTCGGAACGAAAATCTGCCGTTACGGGGTGCGATCGGCGGTCACCAGGCGGGCTTCGCGAACCACGGCCTGGGAGCCGGCGGCGCGGAGGCAGGAAGCTTCGAAATTCGGCCAGGCCTGCTGCGAACAATCCTTGCCGACGGTGCGGACAGGGAGCCGGTCGCCCTTGGCCAGCGCCTGCGGCACGCTGGCTTCGACCTGCGGGGCAAAGCCGGGCAGTACGGTCAGCGCGGCAGCGATGAATGCGGCAGCAGCGACAGCGGAAAAAGCCTTGATCATGACGGTCCCCTGTGGTGGGCCTTCGCGGCCCGTCGTTTCGTTGGGCGGACTTGTAGCCAGCGCAAGTTTCCGGCCGTCTTCGCCAAGTCCGAAAATGGTTTCGTCCCGGCCGAGTTTTGTTTCGTCGGCCAGTGGCGGACGAAACAATCCAGCCCGCCCAGGAAGACGCCCGGCGCCCGGGACTGGTTCATTGGCCGATCTGAAATAAAAAGCCGGACCGGCGGGGAACCGGGCCCGGCTTGCCGGGCCGCCCGGGGCGGGGTAGGAGGGTCTCATGCCCCGTATCGCGCTCTATCCCGGTTCATTCGATCCCATCACCAACGGCCATCTGGACGTGGTGAGGCACGCCGTCACCCTGTGTGACCGCCTGATTGTCGCCATCGGCGTCCATTCCGGCAAAAAGCCGCTGTTTTCGACCGAGGAGCGGCTCGAGATGGTTCGGATGACATGTGAGCCGATTGCGCAAAAGGCCGGCTGCGCTCTCGACTGCACCACCTACGACAATCTTACCGTGGCTGCGGCGCGGCAGGTCGGCGCGACCATCATGATTCGCGGCCTGCGCGACGGAACCGATATGGACTACGAGATGCAACTTGCCGGCATGAACGAGGCTATGGCGCCGGACGTGCATACGGTATTCGTGCCGGCATCACCCGCGGTCCGTCCGATCACCGCTACGCTGGTACGCCAGATCGCCGGCATGGGCGGCGACTTCTCCGCCTTCGTGCCGCCCCAGATTGCCGCGAGCCTGAAGTCTAAATTCGCCGGCTGACGCGCGCGTACGCGCTTCCTGCTTTCACATCACCGGAGCTTTCATGATCCGAATTCTCGCCGTTCTCGCCGCGCTGTTCCTGGTTAGCCCCGCGATCGCGCAGCCGCTGCCCGCCAATCTCGACAAGGCGAATGCGATCGTGATCGACACGACCAAGGGCCGCATCGTGATCAAGCTGCGGAACGATCTCGCACCCCAGCATGCCGAGCGCATCAAGCTGCTCGCGCGCGAGGGCTACTACAACAACGTGCCGTTCCATCGCGTGATCGAGGGATTCATGGCGCAGACCGGCGACGGCAAGAATTTCAACGGCACCGGCGGCTCCAAATATCCGAACCTGCCGGCCGAATTCTCCAACGTGCCGTATAAGCGCGGTATCGTCGGCATGGCCCGCACGAGCGATCCCAACTCGGCGAATTCGCAGTTCTTCATCATGTTCGCCGAAGGTTCGTCGCTGAACGGCAAGTACACCGTGATCGGTGAAGTGGTGGCCGGCATGGATGTGGTCGACAAGATCAAGCGCGGCGAGCCCGTCGCCGATCCCGACAAGATGGTGAAGGTGCAAGTCGCATCCGACCTCAAGTGAGGCCATGACGCGGCCGCGCAGCAAGCCATCGCTGCGGTTTGCCGCCGCTCTGGTGTGGCTGGCGTCGGCGGCACACGCCTCGGCCCAGCCGCAGCAACTCGATACCCTCAAGGATGTCTTTGCCAAACTGTATTCGTGCTGGCAGCCGCCGCCTTATTCGCGCGCTGACCCGATGGACATTACCGTCGTCGTCAGTTTCAACCGCGGAGGCGCCATTCTCGGCCAACCCAGGATTACCTATGAATCCGGAAATCCCAGCGAGAATGACCGGATTGCGTACCGGATTGCCGTCATGGAAACCTTGCAACGCTGTACGCCGTTGTCATTTACCGAGGGACTGGGCGGTGCGGTAGCCGGCCGGCCTTTCGCGGTCACTTTCAGAACCCGCAAACGTCCACCCAAACCAGAAGAGAAAAGAGCATGGCTGATACAGAAAATACTTTGATCCTTGAAACCACCCAGGGTCCTGTCACCATCGAGATGCGTCCTGATCTCGCGCCTGGCCACGTCGCCCAGATCCAGAAACTGGTGCGCGAGGGATTTTACGACGGCATCGTGTTCCATCGCGTGATCGAGGGCTTCATGGCGCAGACCGGCTGCCCGCACGGCACCGGCACCGGCGGTTCCGGCAACAAGCTGAAGGCCGAGTTCAACAAGGAGCCGCATGTGCGCGGCACCGTCTCGATGGCCCGCGCTCAGAACCCGGATTCCGGCGACAGCCAGTTCTTCATCTGCTTCGACGATGCCGCCTTCCTCAACGGCCAATACACGGTCTGGGGCAAGGTCACCTCGGGCATGGAGAACGTCGACAAGATCAAGCGCGGCGAGCCGGTGCAGAACCCGGACAAGATCGTCAAGGCGCGGATGGCGCTGGACGCGGCTTGATCCAACCCGTCATTCCGGAGGCCGCGCGACGCGCGGCAATCCGGATTCTCAAGATTCCCCGATGCGCAATCGCGCATCTGAGGTTCGCATCATCGATGCGCCCCGGAATGATGCCCAAGTGAGGCGCGGCCGCGCCATGCGCACCGATCTCTTCGACTTCGAACTTCCTGCCACGTGCATCGCGCTGCGGCCAGCCAGCCCGCGCGATGCCGCGCGCATGCTGGTGGTGCAGCCGGACGGCGTGTTGCACGATCGCACCGTCGCCGAGTTGCCGCAGTGGCTGCAGGCGGGCGATCAGCTCGTCGTCAACGATACCAAGGTGATCTCGGCCCAGCTCAAGGGCCGCCGCATCGGCCGCGAGACCGAGCCGAAGATCGAGGCGACGCTGATCAAGCGGCTCGACGGGTCGCGCTGGCAGGCGCTGGTCAAGCCGGCGAAGAAGCTCGCGCCCGGCGACATCGTTCGCTTCGGCAATGAGGGCAAGGTCTGCCTGCTCGGGCATCTCGACGCCGAGGTCGAGGCCAAGGGCGAAGAGGGCGAGGTCACGCTGTCGTTCTCGTTTCATGGCCCCACGCTCGACCAGGCCATCGCCGATCTCGGCATGCCGCCGCTGCCGCCCTATATCGCCTCCAAGCGCACGCCCGACGATCGCGATGCCGCCGACTACCAGACCATGTTCGCGGCGAACGAGGGCGCGGTCGCCGCGCCGACCGCGGGGCTGCATTTCACGCCTGAGCTGGAAGCTGCGCTACGCGGCCGCGGCGTCGAGCTGCACCGGCTGACCCTGCATGTCGGGGCAGGGACCTTCCTGCCGGTCAAGGTGGAGGAGACCTCCGAGCACAAAATGCACGCGGAATGGGGTTCGATCTCGGCCGATACCGCCCGGGCGTTGAATGCCGCGCGCGCCAAAGGCGGGCGCATCATCGCGGTCGGCACCACGTCGCTGCGGCTGTTGGAAAGCGCGACGCGCGAGGACGGCACCGTTCAGCCGTTCGACGGCGAGACTTCGATCTTCATCACGCCAGGCTATCGCTTTCGCGCGGTCGATATCCTCATGACCAATTTCCACCTGCCGCGCTCGACGCTGTTCATGCTGGTGTCGGCATTCTCCGGTCTCGACACTATGAAGCAGGCCTACGCGCATGCGATTGCGGCCGGCTACCGGTTCTATTCCTATGGGGACGCCTGCCTGCTGTTTCGCGCACGTGATTGACGCCGGGCGTCTTCGCTCGAAAAAGAGGCCCGCCGACCGGGCGGGCAAAGGTTCAGGGAGGAAGCGCTCTGACAAAGAAGCGCCAAGATTGTGTTTCTGCGATTCGGCTGATGTCGCCAAGGTCGTAGTACTACCGTCTTTCGCTACACATCAGCGCCGTGGCCGTCCGGCGACATCAGCTGCTTTCACACGAAAACGCATAGGTGCCGGCGAGTTTGCGCGCCGACGCCGAGGTTCCAACGCTTCCTGGCGTCGGATAGGGTGCGCGCGATCATCTGGAGAACTTTATGGACATGTCGGGTATTTTTGCGCGCGTCGTCGCGCTGATCGGCGCCGTTGCGCTGCAATGGCGCCGTCTGCAGGGCGCCGCGCCAGCGCCGGCCTGGGGCAATAAGCCAGCGATCCCAGAGGCGAAGCCGCAGGGCGCCATCCCGACGCTGAAGATGCCGACGGCGCAGGGCTGGAGCGAGGGGCAGAAGCCCACCGCCGCGCCCGGGCTCAAGGTCAATGCATTCGCGACCGACCTGGACCATCCGCGCTGGATCAACGTGCTGCCCAATGGCGACGTCCTCATTGCCGAGGCGACGCAGATCGCGGGACCGCCCAGGAGCGTGTTCCACTATGCGATGCAGGCAACCATGCGGCGTGCCGCAGCGCTCGGCGTCAGCGCCGACCGCATCACGCTGCTGCGCGATCGCGACGGCGATGGCGTTGCAGAGGGCCGCGGGATTTTCATGGAAGGGCTGAGCCAACCGTTCGGTATGGCCTTGGTGGGCGATACTTTTTACGTCGGTAACACCGACGGCGTGGTGGCCTTTCCATATGTGGCCGGTGCCGACCGCATCACCGCGGAGGGGAAAAAGCTCGTCACCTTCAAGCCCGGCGGGCACTGGACACGGAGCCTGCTGCCGAGCGCGGATGGCAAAAAACTTTATGCCGGTGTCGGCTCGCTCAGCAACATCGCCGAGAGCGGCATGGAGGTCGAGGAGGGCCGCGCCGCGATCTATGAGCTCGATCTGGCTAAAGGCACGAGCCGCATCTTCGCCAGCGGCCTGCGCAACGCCGTGGGCCTCGCCTGGGAGCCGAGCACGAGCGTGCTCTGGACCGTCGTCAACGAACGCGACGGCCTCGGCGACGAGACGCCGCCGGACTATCTGACTTCAGTGCGCGACGGCGGCTTCTACGGCTGGCCTTACTGCTACTGGGGCCAGACGGTGGACGACCGCGTGCCGCAGGATCCGGCCATGGTGGCGAAGGCGATCACGCCGGACTACGCGCTGGGCGGCCATACCGCCTCGCTCGGCCTGTGCTGGATGCCGGCGGGCACGCTGCCCGGCTTCCCGGACGGCATGGTGATCGGCCAGCACGGCTCCTGGAATCGCAGCACGCTGAGCGGCTATGCCGTCGTGTTTGTGCCGTTCGAGAACGGCCGCCCGTCCGGGCCGGCGCGGGATATTCTGACCGGGTTTCTCGCATCCGACGAGAAGGTCTCGTACGGACGACCGGTCGGCGTCACGCTCGGCCCCGACGGTTCGCTGCTGGTGGCAGATGACGTCGGCAACGTCATCTGGCGCGTGACGGGCGCGTAGTGCGTAGGGTGGGCAAAGCGAAGCGTGCCCACCATTCATACCGCCGATGCTGATGGATGGTGGGCACGGCGCGAAGTGCGCCTTTGCCCACCCTACAGCCTGTTTCGGGCGGGTGACTAGGGCGCGAACACCGCGCAGCCTAGGAACAGTAGTCAAAAATCGCCGGGTGACCACGAGTGAATGTCGCGCCGTACAACTCGACTTGGTGTTGATCGGGCCGCAGCATGGGTCGGGCTTTACGCCCAAGCAGCAATCGCTCAACAGCCTCGCCAAACGTTTGTCCTTCGAAATAGAAAGCGTCGTGAATTTTGCTCGCACCAAAACATCGTCCAGCCTCGTCTACGATCAGCCAACCATGGCGGTTGTGCACTTCTGCCACTTCTACAAGTCGGCTTCGAAGTAACCCTCCCCAAGTCGAAAGGATTTCGTGATCTGCTTCGCAGAAACAGAACTCCAGGTCGGAACGAGCGCATTCGATCCCTGCAGGTTCTGACCGACCAACGTGAAGACCACCAACCCCCTGCAGTATACTGTGTGCAGGGTGAAGCTCGGGTACTCGGCCATCCACGCGAATGCGGCGTCCCGACTGCCATCCGGCAGCCAAGAATAATGATCGCACGCTTGCCGGGATGTCCATGAGATGTGAATCCTTATGTGTCTTCTGAGTTTTGCACCTTTCGCACCTCCCGCGAAGTCCGACGAGAGTCCGCTTTTGCGCAAGATAGCGGACGTCCGTCGACGCTGTGACATTTATGAGCTCGAGCCCCAACGGGGGCGTTACCTCAGGCCATGACCCGCTGTGGCAGCAGTTCGGCGATCTGGATCGCGTTGAGCGCCGCGCCCTTCAGGAGCTGGTCGGCCGAGACGAACATCGAGATCGAGTGGCCGCTGGCGTCGCTGAGATCCTTCCTGATGCGGCCGACCAGAACGTCGTCCTGGCCGGACGCATCGATCGGCATCGGAAAATAATTCTTCGCCCGGTCGTCGACGATCCGAACGCCCGGCGCCTTTGACAGGATCGCGCGCACGTCGGCTTCCGTGATCGGGTTCTCGCATTCGAAGGTGATCGCCTCGCAATGGGCGCGCAGCACCGGCACGCGCACGCAGGTGACGCCGATCGCGATTCTGTCATCCTCGAAGATCTTGCCGGTCTCCTTGATGACCTTGGTCTCTTCGTCGTTGTAGCCGGTCTCCGGATCGATCGCCGTGTTGTGGCTGAAGACGTTGAAGGCGTAGGGCAGCGGGATCACCTTGGGCGTGAACGGACGGCCGTCGAGATAGGCGCGCGTCGACTCCACCAGTTCTTCCATGGCGGCCGCGCCCGCGCCGCTCGCCGCCTGATAGGTCGATACGATCATGCGCTTGATGCGGTTCTGCCGGTGGATCGGCCATAGCGGGACCAGCGCCGTGATCGCCGAGCAGTTCGGGTTGGCGATGATGCCCTTGTGATCCCTGATGCGGCCCGCGTTGATCTCGGGGATCACCAGCGGCACGTTCGGGTCCATCCGGAACGCGGAGGAGTTATCGACCACGACGGCGCCGGCCTTGACGGCGGCGGGCGCGAACTTGCGCGAAATGCCGCCGCCCGCCGAGAACAGCGCGATGTCGACGCCCTCAAAGGACTTTTCGGTGAGCTCCTCGATCACGATCTTCTCGCCGCGGAAATCGATGGTCTTGCCCGCCGACCGGGCGCTGGCCAGCGCCTTGAGCTTGCGGACGGGGAAGCCGCGCCTGTCCATGGTGGCGATGAATTCGGCGCCGACAGCACCGGTCACGCCGGCAATGGCTACAACGGGTTCGTGGCTCACTTGTCTATCCTCCTGGTTCGCGCATGTTGCGGGCAATAAAAAAGCCCCGGTCCTTTTCAGGCGGGGCTGCGGTTTGGATGATGCGGTCGTTCGACTACGCGCGCACGGCTCCCCAGCCCCCGGAGGGTGCTTTGGTTTTCGCGGTCGCTTTGGTCGAGATCGTCATGGCGCGGACTTATGCGGCAGCTTTGGGCTGCCGTCAACGGGTTTTAGCCTCCTGGCAACTGACGAGCCCCTCACCGCCGTCGTGCAGCGCCGGGAGGTTCGAGGACCACCGCCTTCAGGTCGTTGCCACTCATGACGACGATCGCAAAGTTCAACCGGCCGCGTTCGCGGACCAGGCCGCCGCTGATGGCCTTGCCCGATGCCGCATGTTCGGCGACGCGAACGGCATCCGCCAGGCGGTGCCGGACCGTCCTGAGTGCAACGAGGTTGCTGCGATCCTCGGCATCGAATTGCCTCAGCGGCAGGGCGGCTTCGCCGCCGACGATCTTGCCGGTCGCGGCGTCGATGGCGTGGTGCCAGATGCGGTCGTTGTGAAGGGTCTTTACCCGGTAAACCGGCGCATCCGGCGCGCCGTCGAAGCTGACATCGGCGGTGGTCGCGCCGGCATGCAGGGCTTCGGCGATGGCCATCGCCTGGCTCAGCGAGACCGCCGACCCGCGGAAAAGCGCGAGCTCGCGGCTGATCGCCCGCTGGTCGGACGCGGCGCCATCGTCGGGCTCATTGCGGAGCGAGGTTGGCTCGTCGGTCGACGACGCCACGGCATGGATCGGGGCAGGGAGGATGATCGCCAGCAGGATGATTGCAAGCAATGGTCTCCAACAGCGGGGCATGCGCATGTTTGCAAGTCTCCGTGCTTGAGCCTGTCTCTGCCGGCGGATGGGCCGGATCGTCTCGAAGAAACGCGGCCGACCCCTGGAGGCATATGGGTCGGCCGCGGAACGTCGCAAACGGGCGGGACCGCCGTTTGCGGCGATCGAAGCGGCGCGAGCCCCGCCGGGACTGGTAAGCGGGGAAGCCCCGCCGCTTCACTTAACAAAACCATACCGTATCGTTTTGTTTGGTCAAGGGTGCATCCCGCCCGTACCGCATGTGAAACGCCGTTCTCACGGAATTGTCAGCGAGAGGGACGTCGCCGCGTGGTTCCCTTGGGATTGGACTGGACGCGGCTCGGTGGCCCGAGCGCTCCTGCCAGGAACAGCCTGATTGCCAGCCGCATCCGCTTTTCGGCGGACTTCATCTCAAGCGGCGTTCCGAACGTCGCCATCCGGTGGGTGTGGCCGACGACCACATCGAGAAAGACCTCAGCCGCGATGCCGGTATCCTCGACGTCCATGGCGCCCTGTGCGACCAGATGATCGAAGAAGCGCGCGGTCGTTGAAACGGCTTTCAGCCAGCCTTCCTCCTTGCCGAGCTTGGCGATGTCGGGAAAGTTGATGGCCTGCGACGTCATCATGCGGCTGAAGGCGACGGCATCGGGCCCACAGGTGAACATCAGCATCTCGCGCCCGACCTCGATCAGGCGCTGCTCGACCGAGATGTCCGAGGCCCGCGTGAGCTGCACTTCCGCCGCTTCCGCAAGCGGCGCAAGCCAGCGGTCAATTTCGCGCCTCAGCACTTCCGCAAACAGTCCGCGCTTGTCGCCGTAGCGCGCATAGACGGTGGGCTTGCTGACCCGGGCTGCTTCCGCAACGGCATCAAGCGAGGTCGCATCATAGCCCCGGTCCAGGAAAAGACGGGTGGCAACCTCGATCAGCCGCTGATCGCGCTCGATGGCGGCGCTTTTCGTCGGCCGGCCGCCGCGCGACTTAGGGACGTCTCGTTTTGCCGGTCTGGCCTTGGTCGCAGTCAATCCCATGCCCAATGATTCCTGCGCGGTCGTCATAGTTGTCATTGCTCTATAACGCGCAGCAAGAGGGGCGTCATCGCGAATCTGGCCGAATTGGCCATATCGTCAACGATATGGGCAGGTTGTCGTTCCGAGTGGCTCACGGAAGCGTCGAGCTCCAGGCGTGGCCCGACGCAGCCTTCTCATATCCATACTGGTAAAGGGCGCGCATATAGGCGGTATCGAATCCCTCTTTGGGCGACGCGGGATAGTCGCGCTCGATATAGGACAAATGGAAGCCCCACCGATTGCGCTTGGCGAAATCGTAGGTCGAGAAAATCACCGAGCGCGTCTGGGACTGGGTGATCGACGACAGGCTGCGTGAGGCGACATCGAGCGTGCTGTTGGACACGAGCTCAAAGGTTCGTTCGAGCTTCTTGTTGACGAGGATGTAGATGTTCATCCGGCTGTTTCCGGGCAGACGTCCCTGGAAGAGCAGGGCATCCGGCAGCGTCAGAACCGGAGCAGTCACACCGCCGTCGACATGCATCTCCTGAAAACGCCGGCCCTGGCCCTCGGCTTCGATCAGGATGGGCGGGAAGACCAGGGGAATGCTGGCGGAGGCGGCCATCACGTCGCGAAACAGGTGCAGCGCCTCCGGCGAGCCGACCGCGGCGATTTTCCCCATGTCCCAAACAACGGTGCGCTGGGTGTCGAGATCGGTCGTCACCACGAGCAGTTTTCGGCCCCTGGCATTTTCGCGGGCAACGGCGGCCAGGATCTCCGGCCCGACATAGCGGGCCACCAGCTCGCGCAGCCGCTTGTTGCCGAACAGGCCGGATCCGAACAGCACGCGGATGATGCTGGGATCATCGAGCAGGCTCTCCGCGATCCCGCTGGTATAGACCTCCCGCAGCGTGTCGTCGTATTGCGACCCGAGAAACGCAAAGGGCGCAATCAGGCCGCCGGTGCTGACGCCCGAGACGACCGAGAAGGTCGGGCGGGTGCCGGCCGCGGTCCAGCCGTTCAACACGCCCACGCCATAGGCGCCATCGGCGCCGCCGCCGGAGAGCGCGAGATAGGTCCTGGTTGAGGAGCGTTCGTCTTTCTCGAAACGGAATTTCGTGACAGGTTCGTCGGCGTAGCGCCGCAAGCCGTCGATATTGAGCACGCGGGAGCTGGAGGCTTCCGCAGCGCTGTAGGGCGTCCGCGGCAGGGACGTGCAGGCGGCCAGCGCGACGCTGCACAGCAGGACGGCCGACCTGAGCAGGCGTGAGCCTGTCCTCCTGATCCGGCTGTCGGAGAGGATTGATCCAGTCAGGAAACAGAGGGAGGGCATTCGCCGTCAGTCACCGTCACACGCATTTGCCGCCGCCGGCCTCATCGTCAGCGGCGTCCCGTCCGGGCCCTGTTCATAAAACTATACGGTATCGTTTTGTTTAACAAGTGGGAGCTTCTCGGTGGCTCAATTTTGTCCGGCGTGGGACACGGGCTGCTCCGGAGCGCGCACGGGTGGATGAAATCGCCCGGTGCCCACGCCCACACGCGAAATCGATCAAACGTGAACGTTACCTTAGCTTGGATCGTCGGATCGCGACCGTTTGGGTGAGGAGTCGGACATATCGCTGCATCGCGCTAACTGACACGATGGGCTATTGCCGACAAAACAATGGTGAGCAGACAGTCAGATTTCCCCGCTTTGGGTAGAAACAAGCCGAATAGCAGCAGCACCTTCTATGTTGGCGCTAACATACCTTTGCGCGGCCGAAATGAGAGTTTCGACGGCGGATTTATTGTACGAAGGATGCTTGGGATTCAGGTGCAAGCTAGTTTCGACGATCATTATTTGGGTAATCCCGGAGGGCAGAACCTCAACGGCGAATGATACGAGCGATGCGTGCGGAGCTTTGAAAGGCATTGGAGCCGCCTCACTGACGTCGAACGTAGGTGGCGCCCCAGCCAAGACCGAGCGTGGCGGCGACAAGCGAACCGACGAGTACGCCCAGTTTCGCCGCACTCAATAATCCGTGATCGGAGAAGGCGAGCATCGAGATGAAGATCGACATGGTAAAACCGATGCCAGCCAGCAGGCCGACCAGCCAGACGCCACCCCACGAAACTCCAGGAGCAAGGCGACACCAGCCCAGTCGTACCGCGACCCAAGTCGCGCCGACGACGCCAAGCGGTTTCCCAGCGACCAAGGCAAGCGCAGTGCCCATCATCACCAGATGGCCCCCAGCGGAGAGATCAGCACCCGTTAAGCTGACGCCGGCATTCGCCAGCGCGAAGATCGGCATGACGCCGTAGGCCACCCACGGATGCATTGCCATCTGCACCCGCGACACCGGCGGCAATATCTCGCGGTGAGCTACGCGAAGGTCTCGCAGCGGTTGCTCCAACAGGTGCGGATCCCTTGCCTTCACTGCATCGCTACTTCGCAACTGTTTGAGCACTCGCGACACTACTTCCAGCGGCGGCTCCCGCATCAGTATGGCGCGTGCCGGAGTTATCAGCCCGAGCACGACACCTGCAAGGGTTGGGTGGATCCCGGCCACCATGAACCCAATCCAAACCAAAGAACCGGGCAGTACGTAAAAGGGCGCAGAACCGATCCCAATCCGCTGAAACCCTAAAGCCGCGAGAACGCCAATTGACGCGATGATGAAACCGCCAGACTGAAGACTGGCGGTGTAGAAGAGGGCAATGATCAGTACCGCAATGATGTCGTCGATGATCGCCAGAGCAAGCAGGAAGACCCGCACATTGACCGGGATCGTTCGTCCAAGCAGCGCGAGCACCCCGACGGCAAAGGCGATGTCCGTCGCGGTTGGCACGGCCCAGCCCTGCCCTCTAGCCGGATCGCTGTTGAAGCTCAGATAGACGAGCGCCGGGACGATGACGCCACCAGTCGCCGCGACCAGCGGCAGAATGGCTTGGTCGAGTCTGCTCAGCGCGCCTTCATGAACCTCGCGCCGAATCTCCATGCCCACGACGAGGAAGAAGACTGTCATCAGCGCGTCGTTGACCCAGAAATGCAGCGACCGGGAAAAAACGTAATCCCCGAGACCGATTGTGAGCGGAAGGTTCCAAAAGGCGTGATAGCTATGAGCGAACGGAGAGTTGGCCCAGATCAATGCAGCGGCAGCGGCAACGAGAAGTGCGGCACCGCTGACTGCCTCGACATGCAGGAACCGATGAAGGTTGCTGAGGGCCTGTTCCGCCAGCCGCTGGGCTTTCGGCAGATCGTCAAATGAAGGGCTGTCGTTCATGAGGCGCACGCTTTCCGCGTGGCGGCCCGACCATCGCTTGACCTGTCGCTGCTCAATGCAGCGAGCACCCGAACGCCGTTATACATCGCGATGGCGACAATTCAATCTTGGAAGAACAATGTCTGTTTGGGGTCAATCGCTACTGAAATGGGGTATCCGCGCGACGTCCGCTTTCCTCGCAAGAGCTACCGTAATATCGCGCCGCAACAATTGAGGCAAAGTGCCGAGTTTTATCCAACAGTGAGGGAGCCCGAGTGCTTTCGTGTTGGGCACCAAGCGTCAGATTTCATTCACTGGGCGGTTGATTGGCCGTTCCCAGCACGTAATAAGCAGCGCCATGAGTCTTCCCAATCATTTCGAATTGCTCGCCACTAATGGTGCAGCTCGCACCGGCCGCCTGACAACGCCGCATGGCGTGGTGCGCACACCCGCCTTCATGCCGGTCGGCACGGCCGGCGCAATGAAGGGCATGCACTGGCGCGAGGTGCGCGATGCCGGCGCCGATATCGTGCTCGGCAATACCTATCATCTGATGCTGCGGCCGGGCGCCGAGCGGATCGCTGCGTTAGGCGGCCTGCAGACCTTCACCGGCTGGAACGGCCCGATGCTGACGGACTCCGGCGGCTTCCAGGTGATGTCGCTGTCGGACTTGCGCAAGGTCAGCGAGAAGGCCGTGACCTTCCGCTCGCATATCGACGGCGCCAAGGTCGAACTGTCGCCGGAGCGTTCGATCGAAGTGCAGCGGCTGCTCGGCGCCGACATCGCGATGCAGATGGACGAGTGCGTGCGGCTGCCGGCTGGGCGCGATGACATTGAGCGCGCAATGCGGTTGTCGTTGCGCTGGGCCGAGCGCAGCAAGCGCGCCTTCGAGAGCGCGCCCGACGGCTACATGCTGTTCGGCATCGTGCAGGGCGGCGACATTCCCGAGATGCGCCAAACAAGCGCGCGTGAACTGGTCGAGATCGGTTTCCACGGCTACGCGATCGGCGGGCTTGCGGTCGGCGAGCCGCAGGCGGTGATGCTTTCGATGATCGAGGAAACTGCGCCGGCGCTGCCGGTCGATCGCCCGCGCTATCTGATGGGCGTCGGCACGCCGGAGGATCTACTGGAAGCGGTGGCGCGCGGCATCGACATGTTCGATTGCGTGATGCCGACGCGGAACGGGCGACACGGCATGGCGTTCACCCGCTTCGGCCAGATCAATCTGCGCAATGCGCGTCATGCCGACGATCCGCGGCCGCTCGATGAGGAAAGCGAATGGCCGTCGGCGCGCAATATCTCGCGCGCCTATCTGCATCATCTGGTCAGGTCGGGAGAGACGCTCGGCGCGATGCTGCTGTCGGAAATCAACGTCGCTTACTATCAGCATCTGATGCGGGGCATGCGCGATGCGATCGCTGCCGGCACGTTCGAGACGTTCCAAAAACAAACGCGCGCCGGTTGGGCGCGCGGTGACATTGCTCCAAGATAGCTTAAGTCAATTACAGGCGAACCTCTTCGCCGAATGCTTGGTCACGAAGCCGTATCCGCAGGTGTCACAGGTCCAGAGATAGCTGATCACATTGTCGGTGAGGTAGGCGGAAGCTTCTGCAGCCACCATGGTGTCGGCACACACCGGGCACGTCGGCAAATCAGATCCGCGCGGATCCGGCCTGTATGTTACGGTCGACAGGATTTCAGCGATTGCTCGCATCGTGACCCTCCCTGGCGATCTGAACCTCTGGCTCAGCTCACGACGAAAGTATAAGCAGAAATCTTTGACGATGTCGCAACACAAATGCGTTGATTTCGCGATATTTTGCGACAATTGCATTTTGCGATGCAGCGAATTCTCGACTCTAGCTTTTCTGGCTTGCGCATCGACGAGAGCGCCTCCTAAGTAAGGAGAGCCGCCGGTTCCCCGCACATGATCACTTTAGGAGTGTTGAGATGGATGCGTCGTCAGCCGCGAGTGCAGTGCAACGTCCGGGGCGCGGAAAGGTTTACGACTCCATCGTCGATGCGATCGGCGACACGCCGGTCGTGCGCCTGCGCAAATTGCCGGAGGCGCATGGTGTTAGCGCAACCATCCTGGCCAAGCTCGAATATTTCAATCCCGCCGCGAGCGTGAAAGACCGCATTGGCGCAGCGATGGTCATCGCAATGGAAAAGGCCGGCGTGATCAATGCCGACACCGTGCTGATCGAACCGACCTCAGGCAATACCGGCATTGCGCTCGCCTTCGTCGCGGCCTCGCGCGGGTACCGGCTGAAACTGGTGATGCCGGAATCGATGTCGATCGAGCGGCGCAAGATGCTGGCCTTCCTCGGCGCCGAGATCATCCTGACGCCGGCGGCGCAGGGCATGAAGGGCTCGATCGCAACCGCCGAGGAACTGGTGCGGACGACGCCCAACGCCGTGATGCCGCAGCAGTTCAAGAACCTCGCCAATCCCGAAATTCACCGCCGCACCACGGCGGAAGAGATCTGGAACGACACCGGCGGCAATATCGATTTCTTCGTCGCGGGCGTCGGCACCGGCGGCACCATCACCGGCGTCGGACAGGTGCTCAAGCCCCGCAAGCCGAGCTTGCGGATCGTCGCTGTCGAGCCGGAGGAAAGTCCAGTACTGGGCGGCGGGCAGCATACGCCGCACAAGATCCAGGGCATTGGCGCGGGCTTCATTCCGGACATTCTGGATCGCTCTGTCATCGACGAGATCGTCAGGGTCAACGGCCCGGCGGCGATCGAGATGTCGCGCGCGCTGGCGCGCATGGAAGGCATTTCCGGCGGCATTTCCTCAGGCGCCGCGATCGCGGCGGCGCTCGCTATCGGCAAACGACCCGAGAGCGCCGGCAAAACCATTCTCGCCGTCGTGCCGTCGTTCTCCGAGCGGTATTTGTCGACGGCGCTGTTCGAAGGAATCTAGCGATGGCAGACCAGCCGAGGCGGCCGAGAACCCTGAACGATGCACGCACCGAAGCCGAGGCCGCGTTCAAGCGGACCACGACCAAGGTGGCGGAGGCGCCACCCAAGCAAGCGGCCATTCCCGGCGTGCGAGAGCAGGTCACGCTGCGCATCGACCAGGATGTGCTGGAGTGGTTTCAGGAGGGCGGT
Source organism: Bradyrhizobium sp. WYCCWR15520 (assembly GCF_056174665.1). Lineage (NCBI taxonomy): Bacteria > Pseudomonadati > Pseudomonadota > Alphaproteobacteria > Hyphomicrobiales > Nitrobacteraceae > Bradyrhizobium > Bradyrhizobium sp. WYCCWR15520. Next base: position 13,411 of record NZ_JBWBWM010000058.1, on the reverse strand, counting down.
CCGGGCTGGCAGGACCGCATCAACGAGGCGCTGCGTAAGGCTGCGGGCAAGTAGCACGTCCCTGCCGAACTCAATTTGCCGCTGAACTCACCTAGCGAAGCGCAAAATAAAAGGCCCGGGATGATCCCGGGCCTTTTTGTAGATCGGTTCGCCGTTAGCGCAGCATGCCACCGACGACGCCACCGATGAAGCGGCCGGCACCGGCCGGATCGGGACCGGGGGCAGGAGCGCTGTACTGGCGCTGCGGCGCGGCCTGCTGCGGCTGCGGTTGAGCCTGGACCGTATTGCTGCTCGGGGCGCGGCGCGGCTTCGGGCGCTCCTCGTCGGCACTCGCAGCCGGCGCAGCCGCCACGATCTCCGTCAGCAGCGCCTTGTGCTGCAGCTTGTTGAGGTATCCGCTTTTGGGATAGCCGCGGGCGGCCTGCCAGCGCGTGATCACGGCGCGGGTCGGGGCGTCGAACTGGCCGGTGACCTTGGTATCGAAACCGAGCCCGGTGAGGCGGCGCTGTACGTCGCGGCGCTGGCCCTTGTCGAGGCCGATCTGGTCCTCGGTGGTCTGGTTGGCTTCGTCCTTGAAGGTCGCGGGATCGATCCCTGCGCTCAGATTGCGGGTAGCATCCTTCGCACCGCTCTCCAGCGACGCAATCCGCGACAATGCCAGCGAGCGGAACTGACCGTTGGGATAGTTCGTGAGATAGGCGTTGAGTTCTTCCGGCTTGTTGGAATCCTTGATCGAACGCCAGAACTCCAGTTCCACATCCGACGCTTTCGAAGAACCGGTCGACGCCGGTGCTGCAGCCGCTACGGCGCCCGGGGCGGGCGCGCCGTTCAGGTAGACCGCGCCGATCAGGTTGGTGTGGCCCCAGGGCAGTTGTCCCTTGTTGGTCTCCTCGTTGACCTGGGCGCGAACCTTGGTCATCGCCTGCTGGATTTCGACGCCGGGCTGGGTGAGGTTGGCGAGCAAAGCGCGCGTGAACGGGCTGTTGCCGCCTTCCTGGCCGTCGAGCGCGGTCTGGCCCGGGCCGGTCGCGAATGCGATCAGCGTGCCTTCGCCGGACTTCATTTCGGCAAGACCGGTCTGCACATTGACACTGCGGGTCGCGGAGTTCGACTTGATCTTGGCTGCGAACGGATTGTCGCGGCAGGCATCAAGGAACACCAGCTTGACCTTGGCGTCGCCCATGGTCTGCTCGAGCGTGAGATCGATATTGATCGCGGCGCCGAGCTTGACGTCCATTTCGGATTTGATGTCGGCGTCCACAGGCAGCAGATAGTTGGTTCCGCTGATGGCGATGCCGTGGCCAGCGTAGAAGAACAGCGCGACGTCGGCGCCCTGCGCCTTCTTGCCGAAGTCGAGCAGACGTTCGGTCATCTTGTCGCGCGTGAGATTGGAACCCTCGACCACTTCGAATCCGACATTGCGCAGGGTGGCGGCAATCGCCTTGGCATCGACTGACGGGTTGGGCAGCGGCGCGACGTTCTTGTAGGCGCCGTTACCGACGACGAAGGCGACACGCTTCTCGGCACTGGCGGCGCCGGCCGTCAAGACCATGCATATGACGGACAAAATGAGGGTTTGGAAACGCATAGGAAATCCCCCTGCAGAATCGAACAAAAAGGCTTTGGCTTGTAACGCTGGCGGGACATTACAAAGAATCGCCTGCTTCGCACCACAAAAAAGCAGGTGAAAAACCAAATCCGGAGCCATCCGTTACCTTCGCGACACGGCCCGCGACGTGATCTAGATCACAGCCAGGGAAATAAATTTCAGCCTTGCGGGCGCGCCTTAGTCGGAGGATTCGGTTTCAGGTTCAAAAGATTGCCGGCGAGGATTAAGGCCGCGCCGAGCACGGTGAACATGTCGAGCCGTTCCGAATAAATCAGCCAGCCTGCAGCGGCGCTCAAGGGAACCCGCAAGAAATCCATCGGGATCACTACGGTTGCATCCGCATGCAGCATCGCGCGCGCCATGCAATAATGGGAGAACGTGCCGCAAAACGCGATGATGACGACCCATCCCCAGAGATGGGCGGGTGGCCACTGCCAGACGTAGAGTGCGGGGAATAATCCCACCGCCGACTGTATCACCAGCATCCAGAACATGATCGCGAGCGGCTGTTCGGTCCGGGTCAGGGATTTCACCATCGCGACGGAAACGCCGAAGCCGACCGCAGCCGCCAGTGCGATCAACTGCCCTGGCTCGACCTCACTCGTGGCGGGACGAACGATCACGACAACGCCGATGATGCCGAGCACGATGGCGGCGATCTTCCAGAATGTCATGCGCTCGCCGAGAAACGTGGCAGCCAGGATTGCAGTCCAGATCGGCATGGTGAACTCGATCGCCACCACCTGGCCGATCGGGATCAGTGTCAATGCGAGGAACCAGCCGAGCTGCGCGCCATAGTGAATGAGGTTGCGCGCCACGTGCTGCGGCAGTCGCTTCGTCCTTATCGCGCCAAATCCGCCGCTGGCGTGGATCAGCGGGTACAGCATCAGGAAGCCGAGGACCGAGCGCATCTCCATGAGCTGGAACACGTTGATCTCGCGCGCAGCCTCTCGTCCGGCGACTGCGATGATCAGCATCAAGGTGAGCCAGCCGGCCATCCACAGCGCGGCCAGGGTTTTGGAAGGTGTGCGGTCCATCTGCGGAGAAATAGGTTGGGGCAGGCCGGTATCGGCGAGTGTGCCACAATTTGCAACGCGCAAATGCGCTGATACAGCGATGCGCGGCATGGCAATTTCGCTGTGGGAGCAGCCGGCGGTTCAGTGCTAAGAGCGGCGGTCTCAAGGAGGAAACTGCATGCGTATCTTGCAACCGGCCGAATGGTCGAAACCCCGCGGCTTCTCGCACGGCGTCGAGATCGACGCTTCAGGCAAATGGATCGTGCTGGCCGGACAGACCGGCGGCGACGAGAAGGGCGATTATTCCCCTGACCTGGCCGCCCAGGTCGGCACCGCGCTGAAGCGCATCGTCAAGCTGCTTGGAGAAGCCGGCGCCGGCCCCGAACACATCGTGCGCCTGACGTGGTACCTGACCAGCCGCAGCGAATACGAGGCCGCAGGTCCCGGCATCGGTGCAGCGTGGAAGGAAACGCTCGGGCGCAACTTCCCGCCGTCGACGCTGCTCTACATCGACGGCTTGGTCGACGTCAGGGCCAAGGTTGAAATCGAAGTTACCGCGTTCGTGCCCAAGGCGTAACCGAACATCTCAAGCGCCAGGGACACGGCGCTGTCCGACCATAGGATATCGTGAGCCAATGACCAATCGATCGACTACCGCAGACTTCGTCACCGCTTTCGCGACCGGCTGGCCCGAGCACCAGCCCGACATCATGGTGCTGTCGCTGACCACGCAGCGGGGCGTGCAGGATTTTGCCTTCAACAAGGAACAGGCCTTGTTGATCGCCAAGACGATCAAGCAGACGGCGGCGAAACTCGAGCATCCGAAGACGGGCTAGGCCGCAAAGCGTCCGAAACTGCCATCGCCCGCCTTGTGTGCAATTGCGCACCGGGGTGGGCGATCCAGTATTCCGAAGCCGGTGTTTGAGCCGAGGAGCCGCAGCGCTACTTCGAAAGCGAGATATTGGCGGCGCGGAACTGGCTGTCGGCCCTCAGGGCGATCTGCTGCTTGTTGCCGGTGGTCTTCAGCGAAATGCTGGCGGCGAAGCCGGCCGCCTGGGCGACGACCTGGAAGCTGCCTCCCGCGCCACGGCCCTGGATGCTGCCGCCGACATTGCGGCTGGACTCAGTCCAGGTGCCGCTGACCTCACCGCCCGCGGCGACCACGGCGGCCTGCAGGTTGAACCTGTAGGCGTCGCTGGCGCAGGTGAGGACCATCTCCATGTTGGCTCCGCCCACCCTGTAGGTTGCGCGGCAACGAATCCGTTCGCTCGAACCATCGTCGAGTGTCACGGTGCCGCCGCCGGACCAGGTGCCGGCCATGCCGGCGAAGGCGCTGGACTGCGCATGGCTCGTCGATGCCGCGAAGGCGGCCATAAAAAAAGCGACGGCTGCGAATGTCAGCCGCCGCGCTTTGGCGAAAAATTTGAAAGTCTGGCTTGCCTTACTGACGGGATGCTTCCCATCGACCGCTACATGCGACACCAGCTGAAGCCCCATTCCATTTCCCCGATCCGGAGTTGCCACTGAGTTGACCGTTCGCATATGCACCATTGATCGAGACTCGCACAAGTCCCCCGGAGCCGACGCTGCCGGAAACCGGGCCGCCCGAAATTTTGCCGCCGGTGACATTCACGGTCGACGTAGTCTGCGCATCGCAACTTCCCGTTTTTGTGACAACGGTGACCTGCCAAAGGCCATCATAGGGGTTCTGGGCTGAAGCTGGAGCGGCGGCCAGGATCGCGGCGGAAGCGAGAAACGGAACAAACAACAGGTTGCGGATGCGGTTGGAGCGCATGGGTCAGATCCCCGAAATGTGTGTGATGGAGCGCCTTATCTTGTCACAATGTGTTCAAACTTTGGTGCGACGCAGCACTGAAGAAAGTTCCTGCGGGCTCAAACACATCAAGGTGAATCTGGTTCCGCCGGGGAACGGGAAAATTCACCGTTTCGGCGCGGTTCGGGCCTGATTCCCGCAGATTTCCGGTATCATGGTAGAGGTCAGTGTTTGGAGTCGGACAGGCTTGGCGCTTGGGTGGCGAATTCTTCCTCCTGCGGCGTGGCAGGGAGGTTGTTATGAGTCTTGGCGTGAAAGATGACGTCAGTGAGCAGTTTCTGGCCGAGCGGGGCTAGCGCGCGCTCCCAGAGCTCGCGCGCCGTCTCTCCCTTTCTGACGAACACCCACTCCTGCGCGGCGATAGCGCCGGCGTCCATGCGGTCGGCGAGGTGGTAGACGGTGCCCCCCGCGATCGGATCGCCTTCCTTGATGGTCCACTCCACGGCGGCGATGCCGCGGTGCCGGGGCAGGAGCGAAGGGTGATAGCCGATGCCGCCTAGCTTCGCGCCGGCCAACGCCTCTCTGGTGACCCGGGCATGGCTATGCGCTGTTACGATCAGGTCGGTATTGGGCGCGATTTCCGATGCGGCCACGAATTTCGGATGGGCCTGCACCACGACCTCGACGCCGGTAGCCCGCGCCGCGGCGGCAAGCCGGTCTTCGCCATCGTGAACGACGACGCGGACGATATCGACCTCCTGTTGGCGCAGCGTGTTGAGTGTCGTCACGCCGAAATGGCGGGAACCAACCAGGGTGATCCGCATGTGTTTTCTTCCGTCGTTAATCAGGCTGGTATGCCGATAGCACACCCGGGCGGCCTGTTTCGATGCCGGCTCCGGAGCTTGCGGGTTATCAACAGGGCCGGCCGGTTACGGCTCAACGGCTACCACGACAGAATTCGCAGTTCCGGCCTGGAATGGGCCGGCAACGGCGGCCGGGCCGGTTCAGACGGTTGTTCGGCCGCCCTTTGCAGGCAGGCCCGCAAGTCGACGCTACATTGCTTCATCTGGTTGCGCAGCTCGCGCCGGGCGAAGGCGGTGAGGGCGGGATCGCCGAGCTGCTGCCAGGCGGCGCGCAGCCATTGCTGCAGGGCGCGGATATCGGAATCGAGCGCTTCGGGCTGGTTCATGCCGCCGGAATCTCAAGACGTGATCGCGCCTCAATTAGGCCTGATTCTCCCACCGACGCCTACTCCGGAACAGGGCAGACAGCAGGAAAACAGGCGCAACTGGAAGCGAGGGAACACGCGCCATACATGTTCGTTGCATAAGCTGCCTCTTGGAGTACCTCGATGTCCCGCAATCCGGCGCTGGTTCTCGTGGTGGCGCTCAGCCTGATCATCCCCGCCAAGGCATTCGCACAACTGACGCCGCCTGCCGGCTCGGCCGGCGCCGGCAATGCGCCGATATCGGGCGTGCCGTTCGGACCGGCCAACCCGCGGGCGCTCTCCGATCCCAGCGGCATCGGCAATGCCGCGAACACGCCGCCGCTCAGGTCGAATCCTCCCCCGCCAACCGTCTCCTACGGCGCGGTCGAATCTCCAGCGCCCCGCGCACGCCTCGCGACGCCGCCCTATCCAGGCGCCTCGCAGCGGATCATCAGCGCACGTCAAGCCAAACCGCGCAAGCCGCCGCCGGTCCGGCCGCGGGGGCGGCCGGAGGTGAGTACGTTCACGGGGATCTGCCGAGGCTGCTAGTGGCGATCAAACTGTGATCCATCCCTGCGGGAACGAAGCGCGCTGGAAGGCGGACGTTTCGGTGCCCAGCCATCGCGGGGAACAATCTTCTCCTGCCGGACTTGTCCAAAGTTAAAGCTCAGCGGTCATGCGTGCTGATTTCCTGCATGTGCCGATGCCAAGTATCGCGTGAGGCAGGTTTGCCCCTAAAGGCAGGGATGGCGGGAATGAACATCCAGGATCGGACGGCCAAGACTCGCTCCAAGCCTGGCCGGTCCGCGACCTCTGACGTCGCCTGCGCGCCCCGCGAGGAATGGTCGCCCGCGCATGAAGAAAGGCTGGGTGTCAGCTACGAACATGTGGGTGTGGGCATCGTCGAGGTCGATCACGCCGGACGGATCCGGCGCGTCAACCAGAAGGCCTGCGAGCTGGTGGGACGCGAAGCGGCCGACCTGTTCGGCCGCTCCATTTTTGACGAGACCTCCCCAGAGGACGTCGTGCAGGATCTGGCGCAGTTCAGGCGGCAGATAGCGGGAGACATCGCCCGCTACACCATCGAGAAGCGCCTCGCCCGCAAGGACGGCACGTATCTCTGGGTGGAGGTCACGTCTACCAGCGTCCGCGATCCGTCGGGCAATTTCCTTTACGCGGTGCGCGTTCAACATGACATCGGCCTGCGCAAGGCAGCCGAACAGGCGTTGGCGCGGCGAAGCGAAGAGCAAGCGGCGCTGTTCCGGTTCTCCGAAAGGCTCCAATACGCCACATCCCTTCCGGCGGTTTACGACGCCGGCCTCGACGGCATCATCGCCGCGCTTGCCTGCGAGCGCGCCTCCATTCTGCTGTACGACGATCGCGACGTGATGCGCTTCGTCGGATGGCGGGGCTTATCGGACGGGTATCGGCAGGCCGTCGAAGGCCATTCGCCGTGGCACAGGGATGAAGGAAATCCGCGTCCGGTCTATTTCGAGGATGTTGCCGCTTCAGCTCTGTCAGACACGCTCAAGGAAACGGTGGCGCGAGAAAAGATCGCGGCCGTTGCCTTCATTCCGATCCTGATCGGCGGCCGGCTCGTCGGAAAATTCATGGCCTATTACGACCGGCCGCATCACTTCATTGAACCTGAGATCGACGTCGCGCTGACGCTGGCACGGCACCTCGGGTTCGGCATCGCCAGACTGAGGGCGGAACAGGCGCGGTGCGCCGCCGAGGAACGTACGCAGCAGCTCGTATCCATCGTGGAATCCTCCGACGATGCGATTATCAGCAAGGATCTGGACGGGATCATCAGGACCTGGAATTCAGGCGCCGAGCGGCTGTTCGGCTATGCCGCCATCGAGGTCGTCGGCAGGCCCGTGACCATTCTTTTTCCGCCGGGACGCGAAGACGAGGAGCCCGGGATCCTGGCACGCATACGGCGCGGCGAGCGCATCCACCATTATGAGACCGTCCGCCGGCGCAAGGACGGCAGCCTGTTGGACATTTCGCTGACCGTCTCGCCCGTCCGCGACAGCGCAGGAACGATTGTCGGCGCCTCGAAGATCGCCCGCGACATCACCGGTCGCAAGAAGGCCGAACGTAAAGTCCGGGAGAGCGAACGACATCTCACGGAATTGCTCGCGGCGATTCCGGCCGCGATCTACACGACCGACGCGCAGGGAAAAATCACCTATTTCAACCAGGCGGCGGTCGAATTTTCCGGCCGTACCCCCGCGCTCGGCAGCGACGAGTGGTGTGTCACGTGGAAGCTGTTCATGCCGGATGGCACGCCGCTGCCGCACGATGAATGTCCGATGGCGGTTGCGCTCAGGGAAGGACGCGCCGTGCGCGGTGCCGAAGCGGTGGCCGAGCGGCCGGACGGCACGCGGGTGCCGTTCATTCCGTTCCCGACGCCGCTGCGGGACTCCGTGGGCAACGTCACCGGCGCGATCAACATGCTGGTGGATATCAGCGAGCGGCGGCAGGCCGAAACCCAGCAACGCCTGCTGCTCGATGAACTCAACCATCGCACCAAGAACAACATACAGATGCTGCAGGCGTTGCTGTTCTCCGCGGCAAGGACCGCCCACAGCGACGAAGCGAGGAAAGTGCTCAACGAAGCCAGCGCGCGGATCGCGGCCATGGCGGCGGCACAGCGCGTGCTGTACGGGCGAAGCGATGCCAGTCGCGTCGCGGCGGAAGAATTTCTGCCGGCGGTCTGCGAGACTATCCGGCAATTGCTGCCGGCGGACGCACGAATTGAGTGCGGCCCGGCGGGCGGTGTGCTTTCCAACGACGTGGCGATGCCGCTCGCGTTGATATTGAACGAGTTGCTGACGAATGCGGTCAAGCACGGCAGCACGGATCATGCGAGGCAGGCCGTTCGGGTCAGCCTGACCGGTCAGGACGGGCGGCTGGCGCTCTGCGTCGAGGATGACGGCGAGGGGTTCGATCTGGAAGCCGTACGCAAGACCTCGTCCGGGCTCCAGCTCGTGCTCGGCCTCGCGCGGCAGCTACATGGAACGCTTCACGTTACGAAAAAACCGTCGCGGGCATGTCTCGATTTCCCAGCGGCGAAAATCTAGTGCGGTGATCGATGACGAATCCGCACAGCGCAGGATATTTTGCGTTGCCGTCTGAACCGGACCGGAACTCGCCGCCGCGTGACGAAGCGGCGACACGACGGATGGAAGACAAGCAGGCTGCCCCGCGCGTTCTCGTCGTCGAAGATGATTTTCTGATCGCCATGCAGACCGAAATCGCGCTGACGGCCGCCGGCTTTGTAGTCATTGGTCCGGCTACGACGGCGGAGGAAGCCGTCGCGCTGGCCGGTGAGGCGCAGCCGGCGCTTGCCGTGATGGATATTCGCCTCGCCAGCACCCGCGATGGTATCGATGCCGCGCGCGAATTGTATCAGGACTTCGACATTCGCTGCATCTTTGCGACCGCGCACGACGATGTGCACACGCGCGGGCGCGCCGAGCCCTATGCGCCGCTCGGATGGCTGCCGAAGCCATACACCATGGCTTCCCTCGTCGCGGTGGTCGCCGAAGCTCTTGCGCAGCTGCGCCGGCCGTAGCGGCCGGCGGCAGCCGATCGGCAAGGCTCAATAGTCCCGGTAGTAGCGGCGGCGGCCATCATAATATCCGTCGCCGTAATATTGTTGGCGTCCTGACTGAAACTCCGGCGGGACCGTTCCGGTCGGGTAGCATCGACCGTCACGGCTATCTCGATCCGTGCCATGGCCGCATGGAACGGAGTAGCCGCCGCCGCCCATGCCGCCACCATAGCCGCCGCGATAGTAGCGATATTGCCGTGCGGCCTGATCCTGCGGCGGCAGATAGCCGTTCGGATAGCACATGCCGTCGCGTGCACTCAGATCCCAGCCATGGCCGCATGGCGGCGGATGGACGGGTACACGGTATTGCACGGCTTGAGGCGTGACGGGTGCAACAGCGCTTCCAGGCGCCACGCTCAACTGAGCGGCCAGTGCTGCGGCGGCAATGCTGACAATCATGGTCGGTCTCCAATCAAACCAGAAGCTGCCGGCGTTTCCACAATGCGCTGACCGGTCGTCCGATCACGATCGAGGGGCTGCTGTTGGTCCGTGCAAATATATCAAAACACGCCCTGAATACCCGATGAACGCATTTCAGGTATTGGAAGTCAAATCCGCAACGGCCGCCAATGGCTGGCTGCGAATCGGCAGGCCGATATGCAGCGTCACCGCGCTACCGCATCTCGTAATAGCCGTTTCGCCTGTAGTGATAACCTTCGCGGCCCGCCTGATACTGCCGTGGCACCGTGCCGGTCCGATAGCAGAGCCCGTCGCGAATATCGCGGTCTGCGCCATGATTGCATGGGATGGGCCGCCGGCCGCCGCCATACTCCAGCGGATAATACCGGCCCGATTGATAGCGCGGCGGCACCATCCCGTTCGGGTAGCACTTGCCGTCGCGCTCATCGAGATCGTAGCCGTCGCCGCATGGCGGCGGGCGGCCGTGACGCCGGTAACGGATTTCCTGGGCTGGGGGGACGCTTACGTCGTGCGGGTGGGCAGGTACGCCCAATTGTAGCGCGAGGGCCATGCCGGCAACGCTAGCGAACATCTTTCGGTCCCTCCGGTTAGCAATCCGGTCTCCGCTCCAGAGCGGCTACGCCGGATTGTACTCCTTACATATTGAAGTTGTATGCGGCGTCGGGAAGGCTGGCGGCGAAATTGGACGTCATTCAAAAGCAACGTCGGTGCGGCAGCCGGTATGGCCGTCACAGCAAGGCGACGTGAACGGCAACCACCGTCAAATCGGCTGAGAGTGCTATTCCTTGGCATGAAAACAAAAAAGCCGCCCGGATGCCCCCGTGATGTCGGGCTTCATGCGCCAAGCCATTCGTTGCGTGGAGGAACGATCGCAGGCCCGCATGGTCTTGGGCCAGGAAATTTGGGTTAACCGGTATAAGCTGGCTGTTGCCGGAGAGGTGGCTGCCGCGCGGCCTTGATGGCGCCGATCGCGGAGCCGCCGCCGGAGAGCCGGAGACCATGAGACCTAAGGCGGTTCTTACGAGTGCCCTCAATGGAGCTACCCTCGCGAATGTTGTTCCAAACGTAGCGCGCGCATGGAACTTTTCCATTTTTTCCCAATTTAGGCACGGGAGTTATGGAGGATACTAGATGGCCAAGCGCTGGAGTGCAGAGGACATTAAAGACCTCAGGGATCTTGCTGAGGAATATTCAGCCCAGGCAATTGCGGAAAAGATGGATCGAACCGTGGGAGGGGTAGCCTTCAAGGCTCACCAGCTAGGCGTGCCTCTCAAGCCGCGCTCACAGTTCGCCGACGCCAACGTCCGCGGATCTTCATCGGACAGACATCGACAAGAGGCAGCAGACGTTTGACAACGCCGTCCCTGCGCCACGGCGCTTGAGACGACGTTTCGTTTGTGATTCACGCTGCGCCGCGCCTTAGCCCGTGCGGTAAGCATCCAGCGCGTGGGCGGCGAAGATTCCGACGCTGACCAAGGCGAGAATTCCTGCTGAGAGTTCGATCATTGCTCGGCCTCCCTTTTACGCATTGCCGCGAGGAATCTGCCGCGTGATTGGTTCCAGATGAGATTGAAAAAAAATTGCATGACCGCGTCCCTGTTTCATTAACAACGAGGAACACAGCCGTTTGTTTCAGGCCGCGGTCGAGGGATCTCGAACGCTGCGGTTGGCGAGTTGGCGGAGCTAAATGGAGAAGGGCAGGACGTTCGGCCAGCGCTTCTTCAGCCCGGCGGCAACCTGGAAGGCCAGGCGATTTTCGGGGCGCGTCGATGGCGCATATGTCGATGGCGTATATTTGGCATGAACTCGGCGGTCGGCCGCCTTCTGCCGTCCGCGCTGGCGCCTGACATATCGTTTGGACCGCGTATGCATCTAGCATCGCTCCAACGTCTTGTGACCGGCCCTGATCCTTTCAGCGCATGTGAGACTTGGCAACCAGACCACCAGCCGCAGGGTGCAGCGCACAAACTGTTTCGCTTTTACCGAGCGCGAATCTAGGCAAAGCTTGGGCAACGACATGTCATTGGGGATGAGCATGGACGTTGTAGAGCTCGTCATTTACGGCTTGCTGCCTTTGTGGGGACCGCCTTTGTTGTTTGCGGCGTACCTGCTGCGGCCGATCAAATGAACTGCCTCACGATCCAGACGATGAGGAAAAGCCAGCCAATCATCGCGATCGCGACGGCGACGACGTAGTTCACTTTCAGCCATTGGTGGCGCACCGATCATTCTTAAGACAAAGCCGCCGGGCAGAGTATGATCGCCCGACGGCTTTGCTGTGTGGGCCCGGACGACTTGGGGGAAGTGTCCGGTGACCGACCACTAGGCAGACTCCTGAAGCGTGGCAACCGAACTCGCAGTTTAACCTAACCAGTCAACCTTACCGATCGCGACGCCATCGATCTTGGAGCGGCGTCGGCGATGCGGAGTTGCTGTCTGAGCTAGTTGATGAGGGGGCCGCCGTTTCAACCTAACTGGGCATCCTTTTATTAATCGATTTTCCTTCTGTTCACTTTTGAGCAGACGTTGCCGCTTGTTCCCGATTTAATGACGGCTTTCCAGGTCAAATTGTACTTGCGTATCGTCCGGCGGCCGTAAGTGGCCGCCGGGCTTTTTGGCCCTGCCGCATTTGTGCGCACCTTGGGAGGAGCGACCTGCGGCGAGGCACTAGCCAATCAAGAAGGTGCGAAGGTCCCGCGTTTCGGCGATTATCAGCGTTGGCGCTTGGCCTTTGTCTTTTTTGCAGGTCTCAAAAAGATGCGCCGCCGATTTCGAAATGCATTGTCCCGGCGGCGCCTTGTCTCAGACTGGGCTCTGAAATCTCAGTCGCCGGGTATGCAGCAATGCCCATGCCACGCGGGGGCGGGGCCGCCCCGAGGGCGAAGCGGCCCCTAATCGCGCAGTACACAGGCGGGGCAACTCTTGCCATCTGCGCGACCTGCTGACACGCTAGACCTGTTTAGGCAGGCCGCAACGAAACTCGCACGTTAAGCTTGATGTTCGCCGCGGAGGTTAATTCTGGAACCGCCGACAAAAAGACTGCCCGAAGGCGGTCTCTCGGTAGATTCTGATTGGGTTGGCGATCAGGCCGCCGTCAGCGCAGATGCCTATCTATTTGCGACGACGATAGGTCATGGCCCGATACTGTCGTTTGGACGCCATTGGCCCCATTCGCATCCTGACCGGCCAGATCAGCCCATTGATTGCCGAACTGCGCGGGAATGAAATGCCATACTGGTTGAAGTCAGTCACCACTGATACGGCGTCCGTCCGGCCCGAGACACCATGCGAGTCGGCCACCTGATGTCTGCTTCTCCCCCAACAGCGGCGCGGTAGCGGACATCGCGGCACTTCGCCTTCGGGCCAATCTGAGACATGGTCCGCGCGAGCAACAGAGGCTGGTGGTTTGCCGGCTCCTCTATAGGATGGAGGACAGTCAAGGGCGGCAGCGAGCCCTGCCTCGGAGCCGACCATGTCGAGCGTCAAATCGTCTTCCGTGAACATGCCGATGCTTGTCCTAGCTCGGGCATGTACAACCGCGGTATTCATGACCTATCCCGCGTGTCTGAGCTGGCTCATTGCAGCTTGGCAAATGACAGCAACTCGGGCCGGGATCGTTCAGGGAGCATTCACAGCTTCGTTTGCCACGTCCTTACTTGTCGTCTCCTTTCTGTGTGACAGGTTCGGCGCGAAACGCGTGTTCGCCTGGGCAGTAGTTTCCTGCGCCGCTTCAGCTCTCGTTTTTGCGGCGTTCGCGCGATCT